>JBBQLX010000006.1:0-103746 GCA_038328375.1 Aggregatilineales bacterium
CGAGGAGTTGGTTGAAGAACTGACCCGCGCAACCGCCCGAACCACCGCCACGACCGCCGAACTTTCACCCGGAACCAAGCGCGTCTTGGAACTGGCTGTTGATGAAGCTCGCCGCATGGGGCATCACTACATCGGCACAGAGCATCTGCTGCTGGGGTTAGTGCGTCAGTCGGAAGGTGTAGCGATAGATGTCCTCAAACGTCTTGGTGTAAGTCCGGAAGAAGTGCGTCGGCAAACACGCCGCGTGCTGCAAGAAAGCCCGGTACAAACCAATACGCCGCCTGACCGTCCAGAACCGCGACCCGGTAGTCGTTCCAAAGAAGGTAAGACACCACTGGTTGACCAGTTGGCGACAGACCTGACTGCTTTGGCTGAACAGGGCAAGCTCGATCCTGTGGTGGGACGTGAGACTGAAATCGAACGTGTCATCCAGATTTTGAGCCGTCGTCGTAAGAACAATCCGGCGCTCATCGGTGAGCCGGGTGTCGGTAAGACAGCCATTGTTGAAGGCTTAGCACAGCGCATCGTCATGGGCGAAACACCCAAGCCGCTGCTGGGCAAGCGCGTCCTTCAATTAGACGTAGGTTCATTGGTCGCTGGTACGATGTATCGCGGTCAATTCGAAGAACGCCTCAAACGCGTGATCGAAGAACTGAAGTCCTCGGATAGCATTCTGTTCATTGATGAAGTGCATATGTTGGTGGGTGCAGGCAGCGCGGGCAGCAGTGTCGATGCGGCGAACATCCTCAAGCCAGCACTCTCACGCGGCGAATTGCAATGTATCGGCGCGACAACGCTCGATGAATATCGTAAGCACATTGAGAGTGATCCTGCACTTGAACGGCGCTTCCAACAAATTTTGGTGGACGAGCCATCCGTGGAAGAAACCATCGAAATTTTGCAGGGTATCAAGATTCCGTACCAAGAACATCACAACGTCGAAATTACCGACGAAGCGATTGAAGCCGCTGCGAACTTATCCGCACGTTATGTACCCGACCGCTTCCTGCCCGATAAAGCGATTGACTTGATCGACGAAGGTGCGGCACGGTTGCGGATGTACAAGAGTCCAGAAGCCGCGCAAGTTCGTAAGGCCGAGCGTGATCTGGCACAGATCGAAGAAGATCTGGAAATGATGGAGAAGGACGATCCGGAGAGCGAGGAAGTGTTTGGGCTGAAAGTCCAGCGCGACAACCTGCGCGAAGTGATGGCGGACTTCCGCTTGAACTGGAATCCAGAAACCAATCAACCGCGCCTCATGGAAGATGATGTGGCGGAAGTCGTCTCGATGTGGACGGGCATTCCAATCATGCGTATCGCAGGTGAGGAAAGCGAACGGTTGATGGCGATGGAAAGTGCACTGCATAAGCGTATCATCGGTCAGCATGAGGCGATTGAGGCCATCAGCAAGGCTGTACGTCGCGCCCGTGCTGGGTTGAAAGACCCACGTCGTCCAATCGGTTCGTTCATGTTCCTTGGGCCGACGGGTATCGGTAAAACCGAATTGACCAAAGCGCTGGCTGAATTCCTGTTCGGCAGCGAAGATGCGCTCATCCAACTGGATATGAGCGAATTCATGGAACGGCACTCGGTTGCTCGTTTGGTGGGTGCGCCCCCCGGCTATGTCGGTTACGAAGATGCCGGACAGTTGACAGAAGCCATCCGTCGCCGTCCATATAGCATCGTTGTCTTTGACGAAATCGAGAAGGCGCATCCTGAAGCCTTTAATATGCTTCTGCAAATGATGGAAGAAGGTCAGTTGACCGATGCGCGTGGACGCACCGTTAACTTCCGTAACGCCATTATTATCATGACCAGTAACGTTGGTGCGGATACGATTAAGCGCGGACCTGTCTTGGGCTTCGATATGCCGAAGGACCCTGACAAGGCCGAGAAGCTGATGTACGACGAAATGAAGAAGGGCGTGATGGAGCAGGTACGGCGGACGTTCCGGCCTGAATTCCTGAACCGCGTAGATTCGAGCATCATCTTCCGGTCACTGACGCGGGAAGAGATCAAGGAAATTGTTGACCTCGAACTGCATAAGGTCAGCGAGCGCTTGATTGAACACGCGATCACCATTGATGTGACCGACACCGCGCGTGACTGGCTGGCAGTGAAGGGTTACGATCCCGAATTCGGTGCGCGACCCCTACGCCGTTTGATCCAGAATGAGATCGAAGATGAACTGTCCGATGGTATTCTGGCAGGCAAGTTCAAGATCGGCAACGAAGTCCGTGTAACAGCGGGCGAAGATGGCGAACTGGTGCTGGAAGCTGTTGAAGAACCGACTGTAGAAACGCCGGAAGGCTAGTTCGAAGTTTCAAGTCGCAGGTTTCAATTTTCAAAAGAAGGTCATCCATTAGGGTGACCTTTTTGTTTGGGTGGTGAGTAGTAGCGAAGCCGTAGATAACCCGCTGATCTTCTGATGGCAAGATGAACTTATGATTTAGGTATCTCCATTTCATCTATCGAAAGCTGACTCAGACCATGTACTTCGCCCCGCTTACATCCAAGGACAATCCAAAATGGGCGGCTTTGTTGGCGACCGCTTTTGACCGTACCCCCGATGATATGCTGCGCTTATTGGATTGGCTGCACGCCGGTCATACCGTTATTGGCTGGGGGGCATGGGATGGAGATCAATTAGCCGCACAGTACAACTGCTGCATGATGAATTTACAGTTAGCCGATGGTGATCGGGCTACTGTTGGCATGAGTATTAACATGGCAGTTGATCCAGCTTATCGTGGACGCGGTTTGATTAAGCATGTCTCGCAGCCCGTGTATGAAGCGTTTGCGAATTGCGGCGGGATTGCGGGTGTAGGCTTTTCCAATAAGCAGGGTGTGAAGGTTGACCTCAGGAGCAAAAGTTATGGCTATCAGGTTGTCGGTCAAATGCAATCGGCAGTCGTGTGGTTAAAACCTCAGAAGACGGATGGCCTGTGCTTAACCGATGAATGGCCCACTCAAACCTTCGCCGAGAATTTAAAGCCTTCTACTCATCAGATTAAATTCATAACGACACCTGAGACACTAGAACATCGTTTTGCGCGGCATCCGTTCCGAAAATATCAGTTTGGTGTGTGGGAAGAAAAAGGTCAGATTGAAGGTGTGGTTGTTTATCGTAATATGAAGATGGGCAGTCTAAAAGGGGTTGCACTCTTGGCACTCTATGCAGCCGAACCAACCGAACTACTCACTCGCTGGTCGCGAAGCCTTCAAGATGAAGGCACACGCTTTATCCATGTGTTGACTACACCGGAAAGCGGGCTGCGGCTCGCACTAAATCGGCTCGGATATTGCGTCACAATGCCTTGCAGTCGCTCGCCCTATTACTTGACAGTCAAACCCTTTGCCCATACACCATCAGAATTTTTGGATTTTCGTGCGTGGGATTGTTTGGGCGGTGATATTTTGTAAAGTCAACAAGAGGGCGAAATAAATATTCACCCTCGCGATTATTGTTTATACTGGATTACGTACCTGAACGATTTTGCCATTGATGTTGACGTTACCATTGGCATCACCCTGCAAGTTCCAGTCACCGGAGTTCACCAGATTTGCCCAGAAATCACCTCGATTTCTTAATCCGGGCAAGTTGAGTTTTGTGGCAAGTGCGTACAGATTATCCTTACGGTTTTGAGCAAGTTTGATGATGAACTGCTGCTCGGTGACACCGTTTTCGCCCACACGTGATTTGCTCGGTACACCGAGATCGGTTTCAGTCTTGGGAATCAGAAAGTTGTATTTGCCATGTTGAATCGCCGTATCAAATATCAGGGCGAAACCAATCGCCGACTTGATGTTGCGTGGAGTGATACTCAGGCCGATAACATCCCCCCAATAACTCTCGGTGGCGACCTGATCTTGAATGGCCTGCATGATGGGATCAGCCGCAGCGCTTTTGCACAGCGTTTTGAGACCTTCATCTTTACGCAGGCTGTCATCTCTGGCGTTAATACGCGGCAGGTATCCGCGCAGACCATCAACGGTTGGGCCGTTGGCTTGGTTGATGAAGCGCGTAATCACGGTAATGAAACTACCTGCTGCTAAAGTGAATTGGAATCGCCCGTAGCTGATGATGCCGCTGTCATAGGTTTGGTAGGTGGCATATCCGCCGCCTTCAAAAGCTGATGTGATGGCAAAAGCCCCGCGACGTACTCGATCCAATGAACCAACATTCGGCGCGACGGGAACGGTAGGAGCAGGTGTGGTTGCGGTAGTCGTTACGGGAGTAGGCGCAGTGGGGTTTGCTGGTAGAGGCGCGGGCGCTGTAACAGGTGTTGCAGGGACGGGTACAGGTGGCGCAACCGGTGTTGCCGGAGCGATAGGCACAACACCAACAGGTGAGATGAGTGTACTTAAACCTGCGGGCGGTGGCGTAGTGCGAGTCAGGCTACCCGCGAGTGTTGCCTGTGCCACCACCGGATAGCCGAAGCGTGAACCATCCCCCTGAACCGTGACCAGATCATCACGCACCCAGCCCGCTTGTCCACCCGGAAGCGTACAACGCAGCCACTGATAAGTACGACCTTGTATCTGTGTGTTTTGGTCATCGGCACGGACTTCCAGCACGGGCAGGTTCGCCGTGCCAACGGGCAGTTCGCTGAGCTTGGTATAGATCGTATTCGGGCCGATGCGGACGTTGATGACGGGATTATTGGGGATGCCGCGCACAGTGACTAAAAAGGGTGAGCTTGACATATTTATGAGCCTTTTAGCGGTTGGCGATTAGTAATCAGTCAGATCAATTTTTAAAACGGACGGCAGATGAATAGAAAAATAAACGATTGTAGGGACACGGCACGCCGTGTCTGTTGGAAATCTGATGCAAAATGTGTCGACAAATAAGCGTGTTTTCGTAGGGGCGGCATAATGAACTTTTACTTTTTAACACGGCGTACCCGACGTAGGGGCGGAACATGTTCCGCCCGATTTGGTTCCCTCCATCGCTTGCGGGGGAGGGTTAGGGTGGGGGTTCTTTCTCCGTCCTAATTTGTTAAACATCATCATGCCGTCCGCCGCCTAATTACCATTCCAATTATTTCTTTATCTCATAAAGAGCTTGGCAATCTCTCCACTAGAAACATTGTATTTTCGTGGGGATGCAGCGTGCTGCGTTCGGCATTTGCTCCCCTCCCTGTGCTTTGGGGAGGGGCTGGGGGTGGGGTATGATTTCTTTCCACAAAACCCCTAACGTTTAAACAGGGCGACATCATCCATAATACCGCTGCGGATGTTGGCCCAACCGATGAACTGTGCGCTTCTGGACGCACGGCTTTCGAGGTGGACATGGGTGGCTTCCGAGTTGCCAGTGTTGCCGCACATGCCGATTTGCTGACCGGGTGAGAGTATCTGACCATCATTGACAATCTTTTGGGCGAGATGGGCATACATAACCCCCATGGCAGCCTGATCGCCAAAGCCGCGCGACGCTAATAAGGCGCGTGTCGATTGCGGCAGTTGAGCGCTGGTGTACCAGACGATGACGTATGTGCCGTAGCCATATCCCCAAGCAGGATCGTTAACAATGGCTGCATCACCAATTTGATAACCATTCGAAGCGGCGTTTGGGCGGTCAGGTGTACATTTGGTGCAAACATTAGTTTTAGCAACCGTGCCACCATTCGGGCCGCAGTAAATCGGTTCGCCGGTAGCCGCGCCCATATCCCAACCATCATGTTGAACCAGACCTTGATCCATGTTTGGCGGCAAATTGAAACCGCGCACCCACCAATAATTATCTTTCATCGGCGCGGGATACAGGTCAGTTGGGAGATTGTAAGCGGTGGTGTCGCCATCATAAGTCACAAGGTCTTCACGTATCCATGCGGATTGTCCACCCGTGTTGACGCGGAACCAGCGATACTGCTGTCCGGAATTTTCGCGCTGGACTTCGACAATCGGGTAGCGTCCATTGCGGGTGAGGATGATGGTCGTGCGCGGGAAAGTCGTGCTTGGGCCTTGTCGTGTCGGTGCTGCCCCCATCGTTTTGATGATAGCAGTGGGTTGGCTGGAGGGCGCGGCAGGCACGGGCGCAATCGGAGCCGGTGCGATAGGCTGCGGAACAGGTGCAGGTGGTGCTACCGGAGCGGCGGGTGCAGCAGGCGCAGTTGTGGTAACCGGTATAATCACCGGAACCACAACCACTGTCGGCGCGGCAGGTGCAGGCGGCGTAACTGGCATGACTATCACAGGTGCTACAGGCTGAGTCGGTGTCGATGGTAAGGTTGGTGCGCTAGGTACAGGCGCAACCGGAGCGCTTGGCACAACCCCTACAGGTGCTATGGGCACAGATGGGATATTAGGTACAAACGCGCGGATGAGATTGCCCGCCACAGTGGGCGTGAAAATTATGCCATAACCGAAAGCCGAACCATCGCCGCTGATGGTCAGCAAGTCGTCACGCGACCAGCCAATTTGACCGTTCGGGAATTGAAGGCGAAGCCACTGATAAGTTCTGCCCTGAATATTGGTTCCTTGCTCGTCGGCACGGACTTCAAGTACAGGTAGATTAGCTGTACCAACCGGAATTTCAAATATCGGAGGGGCATAACTCGTACTTGGACCGGAACGAATGTTGACAGTTGCTCGAGATGGTATACCGCTGACGTAGGCTACTAATGGGTTCGACATGCTGATGCTCTCCTTCAGTTGCTAATTTGAGCATACAGCAACTACCCGTAACGAGCAACTTAAGGATGGATGGAAAAGGCTAAACGGTGGGAGAGCGAATACCAAAACCAAGTAATCGAATCACGATTAGATTTTTAGAAGTTTTCGAGTACAATATTTGCTAAATAGCTATTGAAAGAATACCAAGGAGGTTTTACCTTGCATGTCGTTATTTTTACACGAAGTACGCCGGATACAGCGGCGAAAGTAGATGTTGGCGCGAACGGTGCGGTCGGCTGGGGTGACGCAGCAACCGTCGTAAATCCTTGGGATGAATACGCACTCGAAGAAGGCATTGTGCAGGCCAAAAATGCTGGTGGTAAGGCCACTGTGGTGGCTATCGGCCCGGAGTTTAATAACGAGTCGCTCAAGCACAGTTTGGCGATGGGTGTGGATGATGCGGTACGCGTATGGGATGCCACCTTAGAAGGCACAGACAGCTTGGCATTCGCAACGGCTGCGGCTGCCGCGGTCAAGAAGATGGGCGATGTTGATCTGGTGATTTGTGGCAAGGAAAGTGTCGATGTCGGCACAGATCAACATATTTACCAGACCGCCCGTAAGTTGGGCTGGACGATGCTCAGTTATGTCTCCAAGATTTTGGAAGTAGATTACAACGCTAAGACCATCAAGGTCGAACGTTTGCTGGAACAAGGCAAGCAGGTTGTTACTAGCAAACTGCCCGCCGTTATCAGTGTGATGAAGGACATCAACGAGCCGCGTTACCCGTCGTTCATCGGCATTCGCAAGGCATCCAAGGCTGTTATCCCTGAATGGTCATTGGCAGATTTGGGCGTGACATTACCTGCCTCACAGGCCAAGGTAATCAAGTTCATGAACTTGCCGCCTAAGAATATTCAGGTCGAGATGCTTGAGGGTACGCCAGAAGAACAGGCTGCCAAGCTGGTTGACCGCTTGCTAGAAGAGAAGGTGTTGTAATTATGAGCGCAGTCTATGTATGGATTGAAACCTTTAACGGCAAAGTTCTCAACAGCAGTTGGGAAGCATTAGGCGCAGGTAAGACAGTCGCTACCGCATTGAACGTCCCGCTGACGGCGTTGGTATTTGGCGAGAACGCAAACGCAGTAGCGGCAGAAGCCGGAAAGAATGGCGCGGATAAGGTGATTGTTTCGGAAGACGCGACATTTAACGGTTTTCGTTTAGAACCCTATGCGGCACTGTTGAGCAAATTGGTCGCGGATAACAAGCCGAAAGCGGTGCTGGCAATTGGCACGGCGCGCGGACGCGAACTTCTCGCAGCTTCGGCAGCCGATACCGACAGCGGTCTAATCACCGAAGCCACCAGCATTGAAGTGCAATCTGACGGCGCAATCAAAGTGACGCGTCCGGTATATGCAGGCAAAATCATCAGCGAAGCCGTTGGTAACGTAGCCGGCACACAATTCCTGACTCTGCGTGGACGTGCCTTCAAGCCTAATGCTGAAAACGCAGGTGCGACTGCTGAAGTCACAACCGTTCCAGCCGTCTTAGCTGAGGCTGATATTGCTACCAAGATTGAAAGCTTTGAAGAAGAAGCGGGAACCGTCAACCTGACCGACGCGGCGATTATCGTCAGCGGCGGACGAGCCATGGCGAACAACCCCAAGGATGCTCCGGCGGGTGGCGATGCGGCAGTATGGAAGGCCAAAGATGGCTTTGAGAATACGATCCAACCTTTAGCTGATGTTCTCGGTGCGGCAGTCGGCGCGAGTCGTGCGGCGGTAGACGCAGGTTATATCTCCTATGCCCATCAGGTCGGACAAACGGGCAAGAGCGTTGCCCCTGATTTGTACATCGCGGCAGGCATTTCCGGTGCGATCCAGCATCAAGCGGGTATGCGAACAAGTAAAGTGATCGTCGCCATCAACAAGGACGGCGAAGCCCCGATCTTCAAACTGGCACGTTATGGCTTGGTCGGTGATCTCTACAAGATTATCCCTGCACTAACCGCCGAACTGAAGAAGCGACTCGGAAAATAATTCTCCAAGATCAATCCACTGAATTACGAATCGTAGGGGTTTGACGTCAGCAAACCCCTTTGTATTTATGTTCCCATATGCCCCCAGTTAAGGAAAATACGCGCTCAAAAGGGCAATTTCCTAATCCTCGAATGGGCGAGTCTTGAAGCGCCTTCAGTGCGCTTGTCCCTCGTTAGCATGATGGCTTTAGCCTCATGCGGCGCAAACCATGGGTTATTTAATTATGCGATTTGTACTTATGACCCTAACGCGACCGTCATCTGAGCAATATGGTTGAGGTCGTGTAGTCCCATATTAGTTGCCAACTCCAGCACGGTAATGACTCCTGCCGATGAGTGTACACCACGCCGTGACCATTCCTCTTCCTGCAATGGCGTAAGGAAAGCAACGAATTCTTTGCGTCGCTCTACAAAACGCTCATACATATCATGAATATCCTGATGAGCGTAGTCATGTTGGATCGCCAATCCATCGGGATCGGTCGAAGCGAACTCCGGTTTGTTTTCGCTGATCATACGCTTGGCACGGCTGAAAAAGATGTCTTCAAAATCCATCATATGGCACATCACCTCGACCGCGTTCCAACCTTTAGCAGTGGGCGCAAGCTGTAAAGCCTGTTCATTGGTCAGGTCATGGAGAATATAGTTGAGAACCAGCGGCGTTTTTTCCATTGCGCGGATGGCTTTTTCGGCGGTGAACATTGCCATAATTCATGAACTCCTCAGTGTTTTATCTTGTAATTAATGCGATACCAATATCAGTTACGTCTACGCACAAATCGCATTTCTGTAGGGATGAGGCGTGCCTCATCCGCTGTAATTTATTCTCAAAGGAGTTACCGATGAACCCTGTTATTCCAACTGTTTTGGCTCATCCGGCTTGCCCATGACATTCATTTTGGGTGTACCCGGTTTGGCGTTGGCGGCGATGATGCGGTCAAATTCGCGCAGCCACTTTTGGAAGTCGTTCCGCCGTTTGTCATCCGGCGGCAGGGCATTAAAACCCACATCCATCAATCGGCGGGCGACTTCGTGTTGTTTTTGGCGATGGTAAATCAGCGCCAGATAGTACAATGTCTCAGGCCGCTTAGGATCACCTTTATACGCATCGGAAAAATGCGCTAATGCTTCATCCATATTACCGGCTTTATAAGCAATCACACCACGTCCATAGTGAGCCAACATTTCCTGCGGATAAAGGCGCAGCGCTTGCTGGAAATCATCTTGCGCTTTGTTCTCAACCCCATCTTCCAGATAGAAGAATCCACGCGCGGCATAAAATTCGGCACGGCGCGGCTGAAGGGCAATCGCATCATTCATGTCGTTGATGGCGGTGTCGTAACTGCGCTTGCGAAAAGCCTCTAACGCCTGCCGATAATATTCGTCAGCTTCAAAACGGGCTGTCCCCATTCGCCTTGTAAATTGTGCCATCTTGTAACCCACTTTCACCTGACTGCCTATTCATCTTACTGAAAACTATGCCAATTCTCCACTATTTCTCCATGATGTTTCGCTACTCTAGAAATAAGCGTATCAACCGAACTGCTGCACATTGAAAATGAAAAGCATAAAGGTTGTAACAATTTTCAAATTTCTTTTTACTATTTTCATAAAGGATGCTTTAAGCTGTAAATAGAGGTTAAGATCTTAACTCGTATTGTAACAATTCTGAGCATTTCGAGACGAATAGAAGATAGGGTTAGATGATGAAGACATTCAAAATAAACTCAGAAAGGCCGAGTGTGGTTAGGACAGGCGATTTCAACTCCCCTTCATCTCTGATTGCCGCTCAACTTGGTATTGATGATGTGAAAGCACTCACGCAGTATGCTCCAATTCTGCTGAGTGATGATGAGCCACAAATTAATCAGTTATATGAGGCACTCATGTCACGGGTTGGCCTGCGAACGGTATCCATGCCAAAGGGTGATATGGCACGGGACTATCTACTTTGTAATCCAGTTTCGTTGGTGATTTCTGATCTGCTGAAACCCCGTTTTACAGGAATGGAATTGTTGAAGGTCACACGACAAAATCCTGTGACAGCCGATGTGCCATTTATCATCATTACCGCTACGCCCGACTATGAATCACAGGCGGCATTTAGAGCGCTGGGCGGCGATGTCTATTTGACCAAACCGATTGATGCCCGACAACTGACACAAACCGTGATACACCTGCTTTCTACACAACTCGCCAAGCAACCCCACATCCTATGAATTTTTTTTAGGTTCTCCATAAGTTGCTTGATCTTCAACCCGTTCATATCTGAATAGTCTCCACTGAGTTGCATCATCAAAGCGCCTGAGGCGACTGCTATAATAGTCCGCACATTTGAAAGTATGCTGTGAGGGACTATAAAGTGCTGCAAAATATTCAGCGCTTGCCGCGTGGGCAGCGCCTTTTGATTTTCACCTTGATTTTTGGTGGCGGCCTGTTCGTGCTGGCGGCCATTACCATTCTGCTGCTTCGTGGGACTCTTACACCCAGCGAACGTTCGCTCGGAACGGCACTCAGCAGCGACGTTGTTGTTAGCCAATTCGCGGCGCTGCCAGATGACGATGCTTATCCAGCGGCACTGGCTGTAGCAGCCGATGGACGGGTGTATACAGGGAGTTATAAGACGGGCAAGTTGTGGGTGATTACGCCTCAGGGTCAAGTGAGCGCAGTGCCAACTAAAGGCGAGTCGCTCAATGCAATTACGGGCTTGGCAGCCGCACTGGATGGAACACTCTATATTGTTGATCAGAGCGATAATGATCCGGGTACGAACGGTGGCAGCGTCAAGCGCATGGCAGCCGATGGAACGGTGACAGCCTTCGCCAACACCGCTGATGAAACAGGCTTCGTTAGCCCCGATGATGTGACACTTGATGCGGCGGGAAATGTCTATGTGAGTGATCGGTCGCGGGCGCAAGTTTGGCGCTTTAACAAGGATGGCAGCGGTGGTGTGGCATGGTGGACTCCACCCAAACTCGAAGGTGTGGATCATTACGCGCCGACTGGATTGGCCTATGATACTACCAAGAACGCTATCCTAATTACTGACGGCATCAATGACACACTCTACAGTGTGCCAGTTGACGCGCCGGATAAGAGCGAACTGCTCTATTGGCATAAAGGACGCGCTAATCCGCCGGGATTTGATGGCTTGACCGTTACACCGCAAGGCGTGATTTATCTGGCAGCACTCGGTCAACGCGGCATTGCGCGGTTGGATGGCGAGAACCTCACCTACATCGCCGGTCTATTTCGCGGGCCGAGCGATGTCGATTATGCCGCGCCGGATAAGTTGTACGTCACCAATTGGGATCAATTCTCGCTGGCGGTCACAAATTCTAAGCCCAGCCTGCCCTTCGCGTTAGATGTGATCCGGTTTGTCAGCACGAGCGCAACCGCGACACCTCAATAAAACTCTACCTCTGTCGATCTTTCCCACAACCTTGATTTCCCGTAGGGGAGCACCTATGTGTGCTCCCATATTCCTCCCAATGACGACGACCTCACCCTCAACTTGAAATGAAGAAAAAGCCTGTATTTTACAGACTCTAATATGCGTATTCGTAGGGGAGGGTCTGTGACCCTCCCGCTTGGCTTGTCCGGTGGTTAGCATGATGGCTTTAGCCTCATGTGGCACAACCCATCAATATTTTTATCGCATCGCCACAATTTTCCGCCTTGAACTTGGCGTTCTTGGCGACTTGGCGGTTCAATGCATGTCTATTATAGGGGTAGCTGATGATCCAAACGAGATTATTATAATCTAAGTTTACTTTCGGTTAACCCGACAAACCCATCTCAAACCATCCTCCAACGATCTTAACAATCCACCTCCCTCAAATAGTTAGTTCCAACCCCATGAAAGAGTTACAAAATGTTCTTCCAAAATGTAACCCCTTTGTTCTCCATCTCGATTATCATATCTATGGGGCTCATGTAGGGGCGCACGGCTGTGCGCCCTGCAACTCCCGTCGCATCTTAACAACCATCAATCGTTGCAAATGTGACAAAAATCACCGATTCTCAACTGCAACAACAACTGCATCATTTCGAGCATTACCTATGTCAATGCCGCCATAAAATGACCAAATGTCACCGCCGACATGGACGACAACGACGACATAAAAAGGCACTTCCGAATTTGAAGAATCTGAAGAATTTTGCGACCGAAGGGAGTCCTTTAGGGCGAATCTTCGGCACTGTGCTCTCTCAAAACCGCCGAAACCATAAACCCACAAGATTCAAATAGTGCAGTTTGTGAATCAATTTCAGGCTTACAAAGGACTTTCCGAATGATGGTTTTCGATCAGCCACTTCCAAACCACCGCCAGCGCCAGCACATCATCTCGTTGATACTCGCATGCATGGGTGATGTGTTCGACCTCGCCGGAGATCAGCCACTTGCGATAATCGGTTTCGGCTGCCCACCACTCCTGATAACCCGACCAACTGAAGCCGAAATAAGCCGCGACTTTCTTAATCGAGTAGCTTCGCAGCGGCAGCCGGACAGTGTTGACGAAGGTATGGTGCAGGTCATGCATCCGGCCTAACAGCGCGTTTTTGACCGCATCGGGTGCGGTAGCCTTCATGACACCCGCGTCAAAACCTGACCAGTGATAAATGGGTTTGTCATCTACACCCACGCTCTCGTGAAATACCTGCCATGCCTCATCTTTGTCTCGCACAGTAATCAGTTCGCCAATCGGATTGAGCGTTACCCGTTGATTGGGTTGTGTGGGCGCGACGATAGCAATCTGGCTGTTACCGGCCTCATCACACCAGCCAAGTGACCACGGTGAACCATCGCCTCCCGGTAACGCGGCGGTTTCAAGGTCGAACATCCAGCCGCCTTTGTTCAGCAAATCCGGCATCGCATCCACCCACACCGGACGGTCTTCCACAAAAGCCAGCGCATTCGCACGGTGCGAAGCCGCCGTTTTCTTGATGCCTTTGAAGCGTTGCAGCTCTTCAATTGAGAGGGCGGCAAGCTGTTGCAAACTGGTGATTCCACCGCGCTCCAAATGTTTGCGCGTTTGGCTGTTGAGTCTGGGTAGTAAGGAGAGATCAAGATTGCTGCGGGCAACCTCCATACACGTACCATACCACGGACAGGTTTTGCAGTGTGCGACGAGATTGACTGGAGGCTCATTTTCTTGACTGAGAACCATGTAGGCGCGGCGCAGCATCAGTTGCAGGTGGGCAGGGTTTAAGAGGTGTTGCAAGACATAGCGAGGGTGATTTTGAGCATCCGAACCCAGCCAGAAGTAACCGCGCAGCTTGGCATCCTGCATATCTTGAAGAACGCTTAGATAAAAGTCCAGTTGGAGTTCATCCCCTTTGGCGATGCTGATGTACTGCTTGATCTCAACAGGCTCATAGAGATGAGTTTCAGGATTGCGCGTGAGTCGATCAACACGCCCGCGCAGGCTGACTTCCACACCATTTTCCAGTTCATAGCGCTGCTCGATATAAGCGCCAATGATGACCGTTACGCCTTCGTTCATCAGGTCTTGGGTCAGGCTGATGCCTTCATCCCAAGAGGCGACAGGCATGGTTTCAATGTTGGGGCTGGCAACTGTTTGGATGGCTTTCTCGTGAGCCACACCGTAAAGCGCACCGACAGGTGTAATATCCAATTGTTCCGTTTTTTCACCGAAAGTATCCAGCCAACCGCGCCGTTCGCAGGTGACAAGGTTTCGGAGTAGGGTTGGGGTAATAATAAGGGGTTTCAAAGTCACTCTACCTTGAGTCGAACTAATGTTTGTATTGTACTACTCAAAAAGTGGATATGGTATTCTGTTTGTTGCGGAACGGTTATAATAAAAGGGGAACATGTGGAGGGTTTATATCATGGATACAGCGATACCGGAAGTTATTGATCTGCGAAAGTATATTGATACCCATACCTATATGGAACGCCCTCACATTCGCGGACGGCGTGTACCAGTAGCAACGATTGCCCATTCAGGACGAAGCCAAGGTTGGGATGTGGCGGAATTGGCTTATCAATTTACGCTCTCAGAAATCCAAGTTCTTGCTGCTTTGTTGTATTACGAGGAACACCGCGACGAAATAGAATCGCAGGAAGCAGCTTATCAGGTATTGCTTGATGAGGCATATAGACTTGGCAACAAAGGTTAGTTTGTAAAATCACGTATTTTGGCTTAAATAATCCCTCCTCATTTTAAGGATATAAAAATAATGCCGATTGAAGCCGTTGTGTTTGATATGGAAGGCGTGTTGATGGATTCCGAGCCTTATTGGAAAATCGCTCGCGAAGGTTTTGCGGCTCACATTCATAAGCCTTGGACAATGGATGATCAGTGGGCGTGTATGGGGCGCAACACGACCGAGTGGGCGCAGGTGATGAAAGATCGGCTGGCGCTGGATTGGGAATTGGACGACATCATTAGCGATACCATTCGTCGCGTGTTGGCACAATACGACCAACGGTTGCCGCTTCGTGATGGTGCAGTCGGAACAGTACAGCGTATGGCTGCCCATTACAAAGTGGCGCTGGCTTCCGGTTCACCAACTGCCGTGATTGATTACGCGATGAAGCACAGCGGATTGGATGTTTACCTTGAAATACGGGTGTATGGCGATACCATTCTAAATGGCAAACCTGCGCCGGACATTTATCTGGAAGCACTGCGCCTGTTGGATGTTCAACCGGAGAACTCGGCGGGTATTGAAGATTCATCCAATGGGATACGCTCACTGCATAACGCAGGCATGAAGGTGATCGCCGCGCCCAGCGAAGGCTTTGATTTGCCGCCGGAGATATTGGCGTTGGCAGATTATGTGGTGGCGCATATGGATGAGATCACGGTGGATGTTGTAGAGGGTTTGATTTAGCAGGTCGAAAAGAACATAGGACGTATTCAGAACACATCCTATGCTTTCCTCAAAATCTATTTACTGCAACGCGCTGCCTGCTGAAATGTTCAGGCCGCGTTCTTTGGCGACTTTCTTCACATATTCATCAGCGCGATAAGCCGCTAATGGGTTAGGATCAATCCCTTTTTCAGTACGCACCTGCATGAGCAGTGGACGAATATCGGTGTCGAATGCATCCACCATCACTTGTTGTGCGCCTAAGACATCACCAGCCAGTTGTAAATCACCTAGTTTTTTGTAGTCAACAATCAAGGCACGGGCATAAGCCGTTTGGCAGTTGAGGACGCTCAAGAGCATCGCTTCCAACTTGGGTTCGATATTGTGACTTTGGTCGATCATGTAGGCCACATCATCAGCTTTATCACCTGCTTGCACGAGTTCCGTATAAATTTCAAACAGTTCATAGGGATTATTCGTGCCGACAATCAAATCGTCATCGGCATAACGACGCGCATTAAAGTGGAAGCCACCCAATCGTCGCTCGTCCAACAAAAAGGCAACAATGTGGGCGATGTTCGTGCCTTGAGCATGATGACCGGTATCCACCAGCACCTGTGCCTGAGCGCCACATTTGAGCGCCATCGCGTAGGCCATACCCCAATCGGCTAAATCGGTGTGGTAGAAGGCCGGTTCAAAAAATTTGTACTCGATCAACATGCGGCTGTCAGCGGGGAGGTACTTGGTGGTTTCCATCAAGCCTTGTTCAAGCCTATGCTTGCGCTCACGGATGTTATCCTGTCCCGCGTAATTCGTGCCATCGGCAAACCACAGGCTTAGGAGATTACTGCCTGTTTTGCCCATAATCTCGCAGCATTCAATCATATGCCCCATTGCTTCCTCGCGAATGGTCGGGGAAGGGTTAGTCAGACTGCCGAGTTTATATTGATCATCTTGGAAAAAGTTAGGATTCACCGCGCCAATGGCGATGCCTTTATCCTTAGCATATTGACCCAGTGCGTCGTAATCATCGACTTTATCCCACGGAATGTGGATGGCAATGGAGGGCGATATACCACTTAATTTGTGAATATAGGCTGCGTCATCAATCTTTTCGTAAATGTTACGGGCTGCACCTTCCCACGCGAAAACCTTGAAGCGTGTACCACCGTTGCCGTAACCCCATGAAGGTGTTTCGATGTGCTGTGCTTTAAGTTTGGCTTTTACATCCTCTACCGAAATGCCTTTCGCCGTTAATTTTTCTGCTAGACGGTCATAATCCGCTTTAAAATCCATAAAAGTTTCCTTTCATATGAAAATTCTGTAGAATAGAGAAAGTTCCATTTATTTTCGTTGTCTTTCAAATTAATGTTACCCAAAAGTAGAGCCGAATCAAAATGATTAATGTGCTTTTTTTACAGGAACGTCGCCAACTAATTTTGGATGATCTGCGGCGTGATGGTCGGGTGAGCGTCAAAACCTTGAGCGACAAGCTCAATGTCAGTGAGGTGACCATCCGCCAAGACTTACGTGCATTGGAAGACGAAGGCATCCTCGAACGCACTTACGGAGGTGCGATGCTCCGTACACCCAGCAGTACGGCTGCCGAGCTTTCTTTTGATATTCGTCGTCGTAAGCATAAAGGCGAAAAGGATGATATTGCGCGCTGTGCTGCTGCATTGGTTAAAGATGGTTATGGGATTGCTCTTGACTCCAGTACTACGACTTTCGCCATGATTCCTTACCTCAAACACTATGATGGCTTGACGATTGTTACCAACAGCCTTGTAATAGCCCAACAATTTTTAGATTCACCACGCATACGTGTGTTGCTGCCCGGTGGAACGCTGCGACGTGATTCCATATCATTGGTGGGTAATCCCAGTTCACTACCCGATATTAATCTGAACGTAGGATTCTTTAGCGCTCAGGGTGTAACTTTTGAGGCGGGCATCACTGAAATTGGCCCCGACGAAGCCGAAATGAAGCGCGCGCTGATGAGTCGCTGCATCACCAAAGTGATTACTGTGGATGCTAGCAAATGGGGGAAGGTCGCACCGTATACCTATGCGGCAGCGCGAGATGTCGCCCGTATTATCACTACAGGAGGCGTTCCACATGCCGACATGCTGCCGTTCCAGCAAGCCGGCATCATCATCGAAACGGTTAGTGACTCTTAATGGGATTTGTTGCTAAGGTTTACGGGCGATAACCAGAGTCATGAAATTGAACGGCCACGGTAAGATACGGTTGAGCAATCCACCGAGCGACTCAGCGAGGGCGCTGGTTTGATAATAGCCTTTGGCACGGAATGGGCCGCCCAACCCCCATAAAGTATAAGAGTGACTGGTCGGTATGACCGCTTCTAGTCTAAAGCCAACCGCCTTCACATTCTGGCTAAGTGACTCACGGCTGTAGGTGCTTTCGTAAAAATCATCATCATTTAAGACCGTAATCCCTTGTTGTTTGCGTCGCCACGCTACCAGACGATTGATGATGTTTGGGTAAGGGATGGTCAACACGAGAATGCCCCCGGGTTTGAGGATGCGAAAGGCTTCGGCTAAGGCAGGCTGCATCCCGTGTTCGAAATGCTCCAAAACACCGAACGACAGATAACTATCCAGTGAATTGCTGGCGTGTGGAAGGGCGTGAACATCGCCTACCAGCAGCGGCAGTGAGGCATCATAGGCATGGGAAGTATGGAGCGCGTTTTCAGCGTAATCCAATCCCATGACGTTATAACCCATTTTGCGCAGGGTAATAATCACCGCGCTCAGGCCGCTACCCGCTTCCAAGTGGACACCCTCTTTTTTGAGATAGGGTAAATAAGCGTTGATTGTCGCTTGCGCTCGTGTGACTTGGATGAGTTCCAGTTCATGCTCTACCGAGGCTGTATCCCAGATATGTTCCCACGCGTCACGGGTGGAGTTATAGCGAGAACCGAATTTTATAGGCTCAGTCATCTTGATCGACTCTAATCTAACTGTTGATACTATAGGCAAATTTAAGGGTGTCAGTCTACAAGGAAGCCGATGGAGTTGCCAGTCTTAAAGCGCTGTTCGTTCTCCACGTAACCGTTGGGCGAGGTTCATGGCTAGGCGTGTCGGTACGATCAATGTTTGTAAGAGGATTGCGCGGATAGCTCCATAATATTTATGGCAAAAGGTAATGAGATCTTCAAAGTAGATATGTGAGGCCAAGCGCCAAACTTGGCTGGTGCTGGCACGTTCCTCATGTAGCAAAAGCGCACCACCCACAAAGTGAAGTTCATAACCTGCGTCTAAGATTTTTTTACAGAGATCATCCTCGGTGAAATACAGTTTAAGCTGCTCGTCAAAGCCTTTGATCTTTTCAATGATCGGACGCTTACAGAGCAAGTTCGAGCCGGGGCCGACTTCAATCGGTCGTGCAGAGTCGCGATTCCAGCCGGTGTACCACATGATATGTCTGCGGCGGTCGCGCCAAGGTTGCAACAATACGCCCAAAAATGTGTAACCGAGTAGGAGATCAATAAAGGTTGGTACACGCGAACAGGTTTGTTGTAAACCACCTTCAGGATATTCCATGCGGCAGGTGACCGCACCCACCTTCGGGTGTGTTTTTAAATAGGCCAACATAGTTTGGAGGCCGTTAGGTTGCAAGCGTGTATCGGCGTTGAGGATATAGATAAAATCGCCTTTTGCCTGTTGAAAACCGAGATTGTTCCCACCACTAAACCATGTGTTGTGTCCCGGTTCAATTAAGGTTGCTTGAGGCATGACTTGGCGCACCATCGCGGCACTGTCATCTTTCGAACCGTTATCGACCACAATCACTTCAATCGACAAATCGCCCATTTCTTTTTGGATGGATTGGAGGCAGCGGCGCAGCGGTTCGCAGGTGTTGTAATTGACAATGACGATAGACACATCAGGCATGAGGTTGCCTTCCGCCTATGTTTTACGGGCGTAGAGGATAACACCCGTATTCCGCAGCAGTTTACGGTTGACCAGCTTGCGATCAACCCAGCGAAACGTTTTTAGCAGGGGAAGGGCAAACCAATCCGGCGCTTTGAGTTGGGCGGTAACATATCCCGTGAAAGCTGGAGAATCGACACGCTTCTCAATCGTAAATTGTCCCTCAATCAGCTTGATCCAGTCATGTTCTCGACCTGCACCTTCAAAGGGTGATAACCCCTCCGCTTGGATACTGGCTTTAACACGCGAAGGCGCACGTACCCCAAACTTGAGCAGCGCCCGTAGTTTATCCACATAAGATGTGGCGGTTGGAAGAATCAGACACAACGCTCCCGCGACGAGAACAGTTGATGAGGCTTCGTCTCCGTCGGTGTCGGATGCCCACAGCAGGCCACCGGGTTTGAGGGCTTTATGGATTTCGGTGATGGTGTGATCAAGGTTGATGAGGTGATGTAAAACCGACTTGACTACGATGACATCGTAAGTGTTTTCTGGTAGTTGGATGGTGTTCATATCATCAGCGCGATATTCAACGCTGCCCGCTACTTGATCTTTGATCGAGTCGTAATAGCTTCGGGCGATAACCAGCGCTTTTTCACTGAGATCACTACCGGTGACGATTGCGCCACGTTGGGCCATTGCTAGAGAAATCCAACCTGTCGCGCAGCCGAGTTCCAAGGCTTTCATGCCGGGTTTGATGTGGGTGAGCAGTTCATCAACATCAGCCGTGTGCATGATGACGTTGTGGCGCAGGTTGCGGTAGTAACGCCAATCGGGTGGGGCAGATTGGGCGAGTTGAGCAAATTCATCTCCCCAAAGTTCGGCTTCCGCTTTTAACTTTTGCTCGTAAGTCGTCTCGTTCATGGTTGATCCATAGGCTGATGTGACGAGGAGATTAGCATAGGTCGGAACGGAATTCTAGCTAATACCCAATATGGATCAATGTTTTTGGGCGTTTAAGTTGTCGGATGCTTAAAATGATGCGGTTATTGCAGCAGTTACTGCACTTTCTGCATTAATTGCAATACTTCCGCTGAAATGTCCGGCGGGAAGCACGGGAGAAACCGCCGAATTGACATTTTGTGGCGGCGGGAGGCTCGCCTAGAACCACTGAAATGACACAATTGCAGCGGATTGCTCGGCTCATTTCACCGCTGTGCAATTTGGGTCTGTTGCTGCTGTCATTGCAATTCACAATCCATACAATTGAACCGCCAAGACACAAAGAGCGCCAAGATCAATGCGGAGAGTTTTTCAAGAAGACACAGTAATTTTGAGAGGCAATATATTTTATTATAGAACAAAAGTCCTTATAAAGTCAAGTAAATTGGGTTCGAGTTTTCTAACCTAGAGCGCGGAGACGAGTTCTTCCAAGCGCAGGACACGCTGGTCATAGGTGTGGTGGGCATAAACGTGTTCGCGGGCGCGTTGGACGAAGGCTTCACGCTCGGTGTCATGGTCGAGGTAGTAGCGAGCTTTGGTACGGAGATCATCGAGATCTCGATAGATGACAATATTTTCGCCTTCCGTAAACCATTTTTGCACACCCGGTAGATTATCCGCCAACTGGAATACACCAACGGCTGCTGCTTCAAATAGACGCATGTTGCCACCATAACGCATGAAGTCGCCGTGTGTATTGACGGTCATTTTGGCGGCAGACAGCACTTCTAACATATCACCACCCAAGGCACTACCACGGGCATAAGGGCGGAGTGAAGCTGGCAAATCGTGAACGCTCCACACCCCTAAATCAAAACCCTTTAAGGCTTCGAGGGCTTGGATACGCTGGCTGTAGAGATTGTCGGGAATCAACGTGCCTACAAAGGCGATGTCACAGGTAAAGGCTTTGCGTTGTTCATCGGTTAGTGTATAGGGATGATGAAATTCAGGATCGCAGGCAACGGTGGGCATACAATCCATATGCTTTGCGCCCAATTCGAGCCATTGGATGCCATGATAGTAATCATTGACCAGCACCAGATCATACAGTCGTGCCGCTTTGCGCTCCACCGGACGTGAAAAGACAATAGGTGATGTGCCGGTGGTATAAATGATTTTGCATCCCGTTTCGGCTTTGATTTGTGCCAATGTGCTGGCGGTGATAACGGTGTTATCGCCGACCATCCACAGCCAATCGGGTCGGAAGTCACGGGCTTTTTCGATCAAGCGTTGGTTACGTAGGCGATAATCCAGATTGAATTCGGGCGGGATGCGATGCGAAATGGCAGTAGCAATCCGTCTCGGTGTCCAGCGGTTTGTATAATGCTGCGACTTGATCGCACCGCCCCATGCTGGCAAATTCCGGTAGAAAACATCGGCGACATGACCGCGTTTCCGTAGCGCTTTTTCCCAGAAATGTTGGGCGGTGCTGGTCGGGAACAAAGGCGGTTGCTGTCCAGCAGGTGTAGCAGCAATCGCCGCTTGTAGGACTTCGGGATGGTGCAGGGCAGCAACAAATAAGATACGCATGGTGTCAGATTGTTTTACGGGTGGACATTCGGATTATCTACGACAAAACCTTCATTACTTGCAGCAGTTAGGAGGTCATTATCCCCAGAGAGAAATGTTAGATTTTCACCCAAGAGATTAGCTGCATGAATTGCGCTGGCTAATTGTATTGCGTCCAAGGTTCGGAGTTTATGATTGGTGACCAGTGAACGCGCTTGCAAGAAGATGGGACTTTCGAGGTTAACAACAAGGTATTGTTTTTCAAAGTGAACCAAAAAATCGTTACGAAGAGCGACAGCATCTTGTGATGAAATATAGCCCTCGCGTTGTCGTCTTGCCACTAGGGAGAACATCTCAATAGGGGTTAATTCTGAAATGATAGTCACATGACTCAGAGTGGGTGTAAAAAACGATTTTATCCACCCTGAACCTGTTTCAACCAGATAGCGTTTCGCCAATGCACTCGTATCGAAAAAATACGCGGTCAATATTCACCCCGGTCTTCTCTGATGAGTTGTTCAGAAGATGGTGCGCCGGGAGGCATTGTCCCAATACGTATACGCTCTTCTTCAGTCAATTCAACTGCGCCTTCAGGTGCTTTCCAAATGGTACTCAAAGCTCCAGTCGCTGCTAGTTTTGCTTTGAGACGTTCGTATTCAGCACGCCATTCTGAATTTTCCTCTTCTTTAGCATCAGAGGCAATCTGACGAACAATCAATTGAATCTCAACCTGACCCGTTGGGGTGTCTGATGGTAGATCGATGATAAGTTTGCGATTCTCATCAAGGATTGTTTCGATGATTATTGGACTTCCGGGAATACGTTGTGCGACCATGATTCACTCCTTAGGGCTATCTAACCAAAATTATAACATGGTCACATATTCAAATTGTTTTATCCGCCGAAACCGCTAACGACCTTTTCCACGCCGCGCAGTTCGAGAATTTTATTAGCGAGTTCTTCGATATTCTGGGGCGGTTCGCCCGATAGAATGACGACACCATGACGGATGTTGGCCTGCACACCGGCTGGCATCAATGGGCTGAGTTGGATGCGGATGGCGGTATCATCGTGCAAATTTTCGGCATCCACTGATTTGACACCTTCGATGCTAGTCAGGCGGCTGAGAAAGAAGCGGCGTGTGTTGGTGGTCATGACGTGACCGCTGATGGTGACAGCACCATTGTTCACGCTCACTTGGATGGCGTGACGGTCATTGGTCAGTGGAGGATAGGTGGCAAGCAGGTGATAAATGTCCTCAAGGATCGAGGTATCATCGCGTTGGGTGATAACAGTGGGTTCGGACATAGTTTTTGCTCCAAAGAAAATGTGAAAATCAGACTGTTTGAATGTCAAGAATGCCACAATTAGACGCTATTCAGCGGCTGTCGTCAAGCCATGAGCGTACCTGCTTGAGCCAATCCGGCTTATCAACCGAAATTCCGGTGGTAAAGCTCAGGATGCGTTGAGCGATCACCGTTTCATCCCCATGATCGCTGCTTGCGAGAAACAGCAGGTAAGGCGCGTACTGCTCATCACCGACGAAGGCCATGTTGAGCGCTGCGCCAAGCGTAATCCGTAGTTCAGCGTTGGATTTCTCGTTGGCAATGTCCAGAAATTCGGCAGTCGTTTGCCAGTTGCCGATGGTACTGAGATCGGCATCCAATGATGTTTGAAAGGTCAACCCCAAGTTGGTCAACACGGCTTCGCTTTCGCTCACAATATCTTCCAAAGCGGCGACGAGTTCAAGGCTGCGCTGCGGAATTTTGCCTTCTACACGTTCGGCTGCCAGCCGATTGGCTTCCGCGTCAGTGAGTTTAAACCCTTGGGTAGCTAGTGGGCGTTTAAGCTGACGCAGCAGAACACTCAGTAAATCCTGTATGGGTGCATTGGCGAAGGTATGGGCGCGGTCGGTCGGCAGCATAGGCATATTCCTCTTAGTGACCTTGAGTATAAAAGGCAAATTCGGTTTTGCAAACAGGTGTGACGCGGTTTTGTTTAACCAATTGGCCTATCTCAAGGCTGACTACCATGCTCATTCAAAAGCTCAGTGAAGGTTCTACAGTATAGGAAATAGTACTGAGGTTATGGATTATCTTGTCCGACATGATTTTGGATGCACAATTGCGTCATGCGAATATTGATGGTGCAGGAATTAGCCGTCAGAAAAAGGGCAAAGGCTTCGTTTATCTGGATACCAACGGGAATGTGATTCACGACAAATCTACATGCGAATGGATTGAAGCGATTGTTATTCCGCCCGCGTGGGAAGATGTGTGGATTAGTCCGCATAAGAATGGTCATATTTTAGCCACCGGACGTGACAATAAAGGTCGCAAACAATACCGTTATCATCCGCGCTGGAACAAGATGAGCAGCGAAGAAAAGTTCGGGATGTTGTATAAGTTCGGGAAGGCACTGCCGCATATTCGCGAAGTGACTGAAGTCGACTTACGCCAGCATAATCTTTCACGGACGCGGGTATTGGCGACGATTGTGCGCTTATTGGAAAAGACGCTCATTCGTATCGGCAACAGTGAATATGCCGAAGCCAACGAGTCATACGGATTGACGACGCTTCAAGATAAGATGGCTCATATCAAAGGCGATAAGGTCACCTTTGAATTTGTGGGGAAGAGTGGCAAGGAGCATGAAATTACGCTGGCAGATAAACGCTTGGTGCGTGTTGTCAAACAGTGCCGTGATATTCCCGGTTATGACCTGTTCCAATACTATGATGAAAATGGGGATCATCAAACTATTGGTTCGACAGATGTGAATGCCTATCTAATGGAAATCACGGGCGAACCATTTACTGCGAAAGTTTTCCGCACATGGGGTGGTTCGGTCTTGGCGATCAAATATTTATGTGAGGAGTGTCCTGACGAACCGAGTGAGAAAATGTGCCGAGATTGTGTCAAGCATGTGTCACACTTATTGGGCAATACCAAGTCGGTGTGCGTGAAGTATTATATTCACCCGCTGATTATGGAAGCTTACACGGCGGGCAAACTCGTGCCGATGTACCAACATTACCGTGCGAGTCGATCTCCTTTTGGCTTGTCGCCAGAAGAACGCACACTTATGGAATTGATTAACGAGAAACGTGATTAAATTTAGGCTGTGCTGATAACTACAATTGGTGTGGTCGAGGGTTCTTGACTGCCAGTACTCGGCTCGACTGATACACCAAAGGCTTTATAGCCCATTACACTTTTCTGCAAGGGTACTGAGACGAAATAAACCGAATCCGGTGGCTTAGAGTCGAAAACCCCGCCACTGTGTGCGCCACCATCATCAATCAACCACAATTGAAAAGCACGATCTGATTGTAGTACCGGCATATTTGTCATGCGAATGACAGCCTGTAAGCCATCTGCCGAAGCCACCATCTCGCCAATTGGATTGCCATCTTTGTCTGGAATAGTCATCGTTTTGTGATCCGGCATTGCGACGATTTGATCGTAGAGTTCTTTTGCCTTGTCACGGTTGAGGTAATTTATTGCCCCAAAGACAATCGCAATGATGGCAGCCGCAACCAATAAGGGCATCCAAACATTGACCCGCCGCCGTTCGGGTCGCGCAGTTACAGAAGGCACTGCTTGAACGGGACGATGCGCCGCCAACCGTTTCCGCAGATCATCTTGAAGGTGAGGCGGGGCAAGTCGGGCGGGGGTTGCCAATATGAGATTGGTTGTGATGTCCTGATACTCCGCCAGTATTTGCTGGGCTTCGACATCCGAGTTTAATAGTGCCTCGACCTGAAGTTTTTCGTCAGGTGCAAGTGCTTCTAAAGCATAAGCCGGTATCAGGTCTAAAAGTTCGTTTCTTTCCATTATTTTTTACATCAATGAGTGCGCTCGGATGGCACATAACTATGCTATTACCTTAGTTCTGATGACATATCATTAGCATAACAAACCTTACGGAGAATTGATGTTATTTGGATTTAATGTCATCACCAGTCCAAGCTGATCTTAATTTTTGCATCCCCAAACGGATGCGAGTTTTGACTGTGCCAAGCGGTATGCCTGTTGTTTCAGCGATGTCATTATGGGACATCCCATAAAAGTAGACCAATTCAATAAGTTCACTTTGGTCTGTTGGTAATTGACCTAATACAGACTTTAGATTACGGCGTAAATCACTCCCGCCATCCACTGAAAGTATATTTTCCCACAATGTAGGATCTTCGTCCATAAAAAGCATACCTGCTTTTGGCTCACGCCGCTGGCGCAAGCGCAAGACATCAATCGCTAAACGGCGGGTGACGGTGAGCAACCACGTGGTAAAGCGTCCTTTTTGGGGATCATAACTGTAAGATTTATTCCACAACCGCATAAAAGTGTCTTGTGTGACTTCTTCAGCCGCCATTTGGTCATTTAAGACACGGTAAGCTACCGAGAAAACGAGGTTCGCGAATTGGCTGTGAAGCGTGATGAGCGCATCCTCATCTCCGGCTTGCACTCGTTGAAGTAATAATAACTCAGTAGTTTGACTCATGCGGCCTTTTTCCCGCTCGTTAGAACGCACTGATAGTATAGCATACGTTTGAAATGTTGCGATCATGGCGCTCTCCGAATCAAGATGGAAAATTTATTTATATTGTTGTGGATTCAGATAAGCCGTACAGTTCAAAAGATGCTCAACTTCTACTCATTTTGTTGAATACAAAATTGGTTATCTAACGAATCTATAAAGGTTAAACGAAGGAACAGAGCCAAAACGGATATGTTGTAGTTTTATGGATGTTGGGACAGCCATGTGCTGTTGTTGCAATAAATTGACAGCTAATTCCCTTAATAAAGGTAATATAGTTCATATTCGGCTTTATTACCTAGGTCACTCAGCCTATCCATGCTGGGACACTACGAAATTTACATATTTCACGCCTCTAAGGTAGGGCGACTGTGTTAGTGAGGTCAAAAGGGCTTTAACGTCTCTCCGGCAGACCGGGATAATCCAGAAACATCACTTCTAATGCCAGTCGCAAATTGAGATTGGTTGATAAGTTGTTCAAGAGGGTGCGTGTGGCCTGCAAAGCGGTTAAGGCTTCGTCAGCCGATGTGTGGCTAGCTATCTCTTGCAAGGTTGCTTGTCGATCAATATTAGCGGGGTTGCCGCCGATTCCTTGACACAGTAGCAGGACATCACGCCAATAGCTTTGCCAGAGTTCCAATAAAGGATAGAGAGCGAGTTTGTCTTTGCTCAGGTCACTAGCGATTTCAAAGCGTTTGGCGCGGCTCATCGGTACGAGATTTTCCAGCAAGTTAAGCGCTTCTATGCGCTGTTCTAACATGGAGGGTTCAGCTAAGGCTTGCATAACCCATCCCATGCGTCCGCCACTCAAGCGTGCTAATAAATCGGCTTGGTCTTCTGGTACATGTTTTTCGTTCACCAGCACATCATGGACGACTTCGGTAGGCAGGGGGCGCAAGTGAATGACCTGACTGCGGCTGGTGATGGTCGGCAGCAGCGATTCGGTGGAAGGCGCGAGCAAGATGAGCAGTGCTTGCGGCGGCGGTTCTTCCAATGTTTTGAGCAGCGCGTCCTGTGCTTGAGGGCGGGCATGGTCAAAGTCACGCAAGATGGCAATCCGGTAGCGGGCTTCATAAGGTTTGAGGGCGATTTTGCCCGTGACATTGCGGATTTCTTCGATTTTGAGTGCCCCACTCGTGCTATCCAACTCCGAATAGATGATGTCGGGATGGTTGCCGCTGGCGATGCGTTTGCAACTGCTGCACTGTCCACAGGGACGGGCATTTTCATCTTCGCTCGTGCAGTTGAGCGTCATGGCTAGGGCGCGTGCCAGTGTTTCTTTGCCGATGGATTCCGAGCCAACGATCAGATAAGCGTGGCGGATGCGGGCATTAGCAATGCTTTTACGCAGGTGTTCAACCGCCCAATCATGTCCATAAACAGGCCAATGATGATTAATCATATTGTTCATTCATACTCATTAGCTATAGTTCCCTTGCCTCAGCAGATGTAAACTTAGGACATATCAAGGCTATCACAAGGTTAATGTGAATAAATACTCACTGCCGACACGTTTTACTAGCGCTGCCCAAATATGGCAACGATTAACATCTCCCTCCATAGCTGTCAAAGGTGATGACGAACGGATTAGGGCTCGGTTTCTAGCGCAATTATTCTTAATTGTTTTTAGTACCCTTACCTTCATTCTAACGCTGCGTTTTATCTTTTTCCCTTATATTCCGAATGTCCGAGAGGCGCTTACGATCATTTGGGTGAGCAACAGCTTGCTGTTGGTTTCATACGCCAGCGTCCGCAAAGGTTATATGACACTTGCGGGCAGTATTATGGTCATCCAGTCTACTATACTTGTGTTTGGTTTGGCTGTCATCACGATTTCGATGTATGCCTACTTGACCACCTTGATTTATCTGGTGCTTTTGATTCTGTTTTGCAGTCAATTTTATTCGATCCGTTTTACATTGCTGGTCGCGCTTTTTCATCTAATTTTGATGGCGCTATTGCCCTTTACCGTGCCGTTTATAGGGATCGCTCAAATGATAAAAGGCCCAATGGCTTTTTATGTGATGGCGACGGTCTTAGCGGTGGTTTTTGCCTATTATCGTACACGAATCGAGAATGCACAGCGCAGCCAACTTGCAGAGAGCGAATCTCGTTTCAGAATGGTATCCGATCTCATTCCGAATTACGCTTTTAGTGTCTCGGTCGAGAAAAACGGTCTAATTCGGAACGAATGGGTAACGGAAGAGTTCACGCAACTCACTGGCTATACTGCCACAGATATTGACGATAACCTAACAGCTAAACTTTTTCACCCTGACGATTTGCCACGTTTTATAGAAAGTGTTCAGAAAGCCTACGCTGGACAATCTAGCGTTGATGATTACCGGATTTTTACCAAAAAAGGTGAACTCCGCTGGTTACGTGTGAATCGTAATGTGGTGTGGGATGCCGCCGAAAATCGCCTGTTACGCTATTACGGTGTAGCACAGGATATTACCGCCCAAAAGCAAGCGGAGGCACAAAAACTTGATCTGGCAGTGCAGGAAGAACGTTCGAAACTGGTGCGCGATTTTGTGACCGCCTTTTCCCATGATTTTCGCACATCCTTGGCAACCATTGAAACCAGTCGTTATCTGGCTGAACGCCTGCTGCAAAAATCACAAGACGACCAAGCAGTCGTTAAGCTTAATTCAATACGTCGATCCGTGACCCATATGAGTGTTCAGCTTGAAAACTTAAATGTGATTTCATCGCTGACTAATTTGCAGCGTTATCCGTGCGATCTGAATGACTTGATTAAGGATGTTGTGAACGAATATGTGGGCAAAGCACAACAACATGACCAGATGATTGTCTTTCAACCCAATGCTTATATACCGCGTATAAGCGTCGATGTTGAGGAATTGCGCCGTGCCTTCCGCGAACTGCTGCGTAACGCGCTCAGCTTCATGCCGGACGGCGGTGTGGTCACGGTCAAAACACTGCTGGCTGATAAGGATGTGCAGGTCGTCATTCAAGACACAGGGGTTGGTATTTCGCAGGAACACCTCGACCATATTTTTGAGTTGTTTTATCGGGTCGATACGGCGCGAGGCGTTGACTCAGGTGGGGTCGGCTTAGGCTTGAGCGTGACCAAGATGATCGTGGTGGCACATGGCGGTACGATTACCGTGGAGAGTTTGCCAGAGGTCGGCAGTACCTTTACTGTTCGGCTGCCTATCGACAAAGCCTCCTAGCGCGGCGGTGCTTGGCGATAAACGGTTTGGTACATCATATCTGCCATTTGTTGTGGCGTGTAAGTGTTGGGCGTTTCTGACCACCACACGAGCAAACGAACCAGCGCACCCGTAATAAACTGGGCTAGAAATACAGGCGGTAAATCTAGGCCGGATGAATAGTGTCCGGCACGTAAATTTTCTTCATGCAAAGCCGCTAGATAAGCTTGGTAGCGTTGGAGTAAGGTGGCGCTGCCATTGCGCCCAAACAGTTGGCTGATCCCTTCACGCATTTGTGCTGCGAAATCGAATAGAAATACCCATGATTGATATTCGCGCATGGGAAAGGGCAATTTACTAATGTGTGCTTCAGTTCGCAGACGCGCGTCTTCCACCATTTGGTAAATGATTTCCCAAACCACATCGTCCAAATCTTTAAAATGTAAGTAAAACGTGCCATAACCCACATCAGCCAGTTCAGTTATGGCTCTGATGGTTAAATCAGCATAACCATTTGAAATCATCAATTGGTTGGCAGCGCTCAATAATTGTTGATGGGTTTGAATTCGCCGGCGGTCTGCACGGTTCATTGGACTGTTGTCTATAACTGACATATTATCAATCCTGATAAATTGACATCATATTGTGAATATTTTAACATGATGGTAATGAGTATACAAAAGCGAGAAATGAAGTGAGGTAATACCATGACCCTAAACTATCCACCGGGAGTACGCACCAGTGTCATCGAAACCATTCGCACTGTGCTTTCAGGTGCCGAGTTCGATATGTTGCAATTTGTGAAAGACACTCAACCGCAATTTGGAGACTTCCATTATACGAAGTTCGGTTGGGTGAGCTTCTATATGATTACCGACCCCGACTTGATGCACGAAATCTTAGTTGAGCGACCGGAAGAATTCTATAAGCTCAAGCTTATCAAATATGCGTTAGGGCCATTCTTGGGTAATGGTTTGCTGACCAATGAAGGTGACTTCTGGAAACGGCAGCGCAAATTGGCTCAACCGGCCTTCCATTCCAAGCGCATTGAAAACTACGCCAATATCATGGTGGATTATACTCGCCGGATGTTGGCTGGTTGGCGCACAGGTGAGACTCGGCGGCTTGACCGCGAGATGATGAAGTTGACGCTGAACATCGTTGCCAAGACGCTGTTCGATGCTGATGTTTCCGGCGATGCTGACCACGTAGGCGATTTACTGACACGCATTTTGGAAGCCTCAAATAATCGCATCAACTCCGCTGTGCAGTTACCCGATTGGCTATCGACTCCCAAGACGCGCCAGATGCACAAAGACATCGCTGAGTTGGATGTCATCATTCAGCGCTTTATTGACGAACGGCGGCAGTCGGGTGATGACAAAGGTGATTTGCTGTCGATGCTGCTGCAAGCACGGGATGACGACGGCAATGCGATGGACGACAAACAGTTGCGCGACGAGTTGATGACTATCTTCCTAGCCGGACATGAGACCACCGCTATGAACATGACATGGACATGGTATCTGCTGATGGAACATCCTGAGGTTATGAGTCGGTTGAAGGCAGAAGTGGATGCCGCAATCGGTGATCGTCCCGCAACGATGGCTGATCTGGGTAATCTCAAGTATGCCGAGATGGTGGTTAAAGAGTCGATGCGTCTGTATCCGCCTGCGGCTTCGGTCGGGCGCGAACCGATCCATGATTTAGAACTTGGCGGCTACACCATACCTAAAGGTGCATTGTTGACCCTGAGTATTTATGGACTGCACCGTAACCCCAAGGTGTTTGCGAACCCGGAAGCTTTCGACCCCGAACGCTTCTCGCCTGAAAACGAGAAGACTATTCCGCGTTATGGTTATCTGCCTTTTGGAGCAGGGCCGCGTGTGTGCATCGGCAACAGTTTCGCCATGATGGAAGCGCGTCTTATCTTGGCGACGATGGTGCAGCAGGCGGAGTTGAGTTTAGTGCCGGGGCAGACGATTGTGCCGAAGCAGTTGGTGACTGTCAGACCTGCTAACGGCATCGAGGTTAAAGTCAAAATGCGTGAATCCGAAAAGGTGGCTGAGCCTGCATAATTAGTCGGACATGAAACATTGTCTTCTGTAGAGAAGGTTCTTAGAGCCTTCCTTTTTATGCCGCTGCCAGTGTGACCTGCAAGCCTTTGACACCCACACTGGGGCCAAAATCGCGGCGCGAATCGAACGCCCAACGTCCGGTTGCCATGTTGGTGATGATGCACAGTGAGGCGTAAGGGATGCCGAGTTCGGCTGCTAACCACACTTCCGGTGAGAGAGTCATGCCCACGACTGCCGCGCTGCCCCAACCATATAGGGCGATTTCGGCGGCTGTTTCGAGTCGCGGCCCTTCGGTACACACATAAGTTCCATGTGTGGCACAGACGAAACCCTGTGCTTGACTCGCTGCCACCAAGCTCTGCCGGAGTTCGGTAGCAAATGGTTGTCCTGAAGGTGTCGCCAAGTCGGGTAAATCAAAACTGGCGATCCGCGCCCGTGTCATATCCAATAGGTCATCCGGTACGACCATTTGCCCAACGGCTAAGCCCGCTGCGATTGCGCCCACACCATTCCATGACAGGATACCTGTCGCACCCAACTCATGCGCTGCCCACAAATTCGCCCGATGGTTGACGAAAGCCGCTGTTCGTTGAAGACCATCCTCACCATGCCGTGAGCTGAACCATGCGCTGTGGTCATTTGCAGTCAAATATATAAACGGTGATGAGTCCCCATAAGGCGTGTCAATAATACGTCGTTCACCGACTTGGGCGTGGTCATGCAGTTTGAGATGATAAGCGGCTGTTCCGCCGAAAATGATGGTGGTCAAAATAGCTTGCCTTATATCAATGAAAAGGGCGTACCAGTGATGATACGTCCTAATGTTTATTCTACCAAGTTGATTGTACTTACTGCGCTGGAGGGCCGACCTTCAACGAATAATCACCTGTGGTGTAACCGGTTTCGTTGCCATCGCGGTACACAACGATCTTAAACTCACCTGTTCCCGGTAGGGTGTAGTTATTGATCTCGGCACCGTCGCGGCTGGCGTTGGGATAGCCGGAGGTCAAGACCTGCCCGTTGCTATCTTGAATATCAACATGCGGATTTAAGGTGTCGCTGGTACGGGCAACCGTGATGTCGATCACATCACCTTTTGTGCCTTGATACGTCCATATGTTCGACCACTTTTCACCTGTGATCGTTCCGGTCTGCGTGTTTTCAATCGCGCCGCTGGATTCTTTCAACGCTGGACTGTCTTTGCCAGAGCCGACCAAGCTGACGAGCAAACTGTAACCGCCGGTTGAATAGCCTGTCTTGCCCTGTGCGCGACTGACACGGACAACATAATTACCGGGGCCAGAAAGGGTATAACGAGAGATAATAGCACTGTCGCCTGTGTTGCTGGTATAGCCATGAGTCACTTCTTGCCCGCTGCCACCCAGTAAGATGACTTCTGGTTGTAGGTTGCCGCTGGTGCGGTTAGCCTTAATCGTCAGTACATCGCCTGCGGTGGTCGTCAATTTCCAATCTTGATACCACTGTGCGCCGATGTCGCCTGTCAGCGCGGTATCATATTTGACATCGCCTTTGGGTGTTGCCAGCAGAGGATTACTGTCGCCCGCGCCGAGCAGCGTCACATTTAGTTCGTAAGTACCTGCTGTTTCACCACCAAAGCGTTGGGCGCGAGTCATTGCGATGGTATACGTTCCGGCCTGTGGCAGCGCGAAGGCATTGATTTGAGCGATGTCGCCATTGCCGTAATCGGTATAGCCGATGTTGAGCGATGTGCCATTGGAATCCAGAATTTCAACTTCGGGAAAGAGTGTGCCACCAGTACGTTTGCCTGTCACACGGATGACATCTTCACCCGCTGCATTGAAGGTGTAGCGTTGATACCACTGTGTCCCTGTCAATTCGCCGTTGATGGGTGTGCCGGCAGTAATGTCGCCTAGGGACACCGTATTATTGGGATTGTCTGCCGCCGTCGCGCGTGGGGTGACGGTGATGCTGTACTGGCCTGCGGTTACGCCTGTGCCACCATCCACCCGCTGCACCAACACTTTATATGTGCCTGCGCCGGGAAGCGTGTAATTATCAATTTGGGCGGCTGCACCTGTTTGGTCGCTGCCATAACTGGTGGCAAGCTGTTTGTCGCTGGCATCCAGAATGGAAACATCGGGCAATAGGTTGCCGCTGGTACGCTCAACTCGCACCATCAAACGGTCAGCAGAAGCAGTAGTCAACGTCCATGTTTGGGAAACGGTGCTGTTGCTGATTTCACCGCTGGCGGCGATACTGTATGTCAAGTTCAAGTCGACCGGAGCAGTGGTCGCTTCGGGAGTGGCCTCCGCTGTGGCATCCTGAGCAAAAGCTGTGGTTGAGAAACTCAACGCACATACAAGAAAAAAGATCAAAGTGAATAAACGTCGGTTGGTGCTGTGCATAGTGGACTCCATTTATTAAATACAGCCTGTCTTACTCTAATTCCGTTTTGCCCGAAAATGCATGAGCAAATGAAGATTATTTGGCGGCTGGCGAGACGCTGACGCTGTAGCCGCCTGTGGTATAGCCAGTTTGCCCACCATCGCGTGAGACAACAATCTTATAATCGGCGTTTCCCGGTAAGGTATAACTCGTGATTGAGGCTGAATCACGGCTGTCGCTCAAAGCGCTGGAACGAAGCCGTTGACCGTTGCTGTCTTGAATCTCGATATGTGGGATCAATGTGCCTTCGGTTCGATCCAGCACAATATCAATTTTGTCGCCTTGAGTTCCTTTGTAGGTGAAGGTTTCCATCCAGCGCACACCCGTGATCGTTCCAGATTGGGGCTGACCACTGGCGATGGTATTGCCCTTATCAGCCAAGTTTGAACTGCCTTCGCCAGATCCGACCAGTTCCACTTTCAAACTATAATCGCCGCTGGTCAGACCATTCTTGCCTTGACTGCGCCAGACGCGAACGGTGAATGTGCCATCGGTGCGAAGTTGATAGCGGCGAATGGCTGCGCTGTCACCTGTGGGACTGGCATTCGTCCGGCTGACTTCCTGACCACTGCCACCCAACAATGCAATCTGCGGAATGAGGTCGCCGCTGGTACGCATGACGGTGATGGTAATCAAGTCGGCAGATTGTGTCGTCAGCGTCCAATCTTGATACCACAGGGCGTTAATCGAACCCTTGAGTTCGGTGTCGTAAGTCACACTTCCGGGTGCAGCCGCCAGCATCGGGTTATCTTCACCTGCGCCGACTAACATCACATCCAATTGATAAGTGCCAGCAGTCGCGCCACCGAAACGGCTGGCGCGTGTGACCGCAATCGTATATTGACCTGCGCTCGGCAGCTTCACCTTTTCAAGAGTCGCCGTGCCGCCTGAGTCGCTGGTATAGGCTTTGTTGAGTGACGCACCATTTGCGTCCAACACTTCGATTTCAGGAAAAAGCGTGCCACCTGTCCGTTTGGCATTGATGCGAATCACATCCTGACCGTTGGCGGTAAACGTGTAGCGTTGATACCACTGGGTCGCGGTGATTTCGCCGTTAATCGGTTTGTCATATTCAACATCACCCAACACAACCGTATTGTTCGGATTATCGGCGGCGGTCGCTAACGGCGTGATCAGAAGATTGTATTTGCCAGTGGTCACACCTTTGTCGGCATTGACCCGCTGCACCAACACTTTGTAGTCACCCGCACCGGGCAGTGTGAAGTTTTCAATTTCGGCTGCCGCGCCGGTTTGATCAACATTGCTCTGTGAAATGGGCTTGTCGGTCGCATCTAAAATGGAAACGGCAGGCAGCAAATTGCCATCCGTCCGTTCGACATGCACATTGATGCGGTCGGCTGAAGCGGTGGTCAGCGTCCACGTTTGTGAGAAGGCGCTGTCACTGATTTCGCCTGCTGTTGCGACGCTGTAGGTGAGGGCTTGGCTATCGCCGGATGCTGACGGTGTTGCGTCTTGGGCAACCACAAGCGCGGTTAGACTGAACAAAAATAAAATCAAAAAGCCTGTTTTTATAAATGGTTTATTGGCGTGGTGCATAATTTGCTCCCTGTGGCATGTATATCCTTTCTTACTCTAATGCGAATTTGCTTTGAAGGCTACCACTACCAAACCGATTTCCTACTTGACTCTCAAGCCGCTTGAGATGGCACACTAAGTGCATACAAAACACTAATGTCGGTAGAAGGCGGTTTATGTTCAAAATCGGGGATTTTTCTAAAATTTGTCAGGTTCCGGTGTCGATGCTGCGCTATTACGCTGATTTAGGGCTGCTTGTACCGGCTCACATTGACCGCTTCACGGGCTTTCGCTACTACGAACTGGATCAACTTCCACGGCTCAACCGTATTCTGGCGCTCAAGGATATGGGCTTATCACTGGAAGAAATTGGTCGGCTGCTCAACGAGGTAGTCTCGGCAGAGGAAATGCGCGGCATGTTCCGATTGCAGCAGGCCAAAATCCAGCAGCAAGTCGATGATGAACTCGCTCGTTTAGCGCGGGTGGCTGCGCGCCTCCGCGAGATTGAAACGGAAGGTAAAATGCCCAATCAAGATGTCGTCCTCAAATCAATTGAACCCCAGCATGTCGTTTCGATCCGCGAGATTATTCCGACACCGACTTACGTTGGGAAACTGCTCAACGAAGGATTTGGAGCGCTGGCACAGCAGGGCATCCAACCCGCAGCCGCACCACAGGCCATTTATCACGATGAAGAATTCAAGCTCACCGAAATGGATGTGGAAGTGGTAATTCCAGTGGCAGCTTCGGTGACGCAGGATATTGTGTTGGGAGATGGACGTTCATTTGCAGTTCGTGATTTGCCAGCGCTTCCTTCGGCGGCGAGTGTCGTCCACGTTGGGAGTTACGATGGACTCACCGCTACTTATCAAGCGCTCGGCAAGTGGATTGAAGCCAATGGCTACCGGATTGTGAGCGCATCCCGCGAAATCTATCTGAAGGCGCAGGGCATCGACAGCGACCCGATTGTTGAAGTTCAATGGCCTGTTGAGAAGGTAACTTCATCATGACCAAAATCGACCTCAAGAAAACGTTCAAGGATTTGTATAACCCGTCGGCCAAAGCGGTTTCGGAAGTGGTTGTTCCAGCGATGAATTATATTATGGTGGATGGCACAGGTGATCCTAATAACATGTCCGAGTTTCAACCACGTGTCGAAGTGTTGTACGCGCTGTCGTACAGCTTGAAGTTCGCTAGCAAGAGGCAGTTAGGGCAGGATTACACGGTTATGCCTACGGAGGGTTTATGGTGGGTCGATGGGTTTAAGCCAGTTGATCCGACGGTTGGTGACCGAAGTAATTGGAAATGGACTTTGATGGTGATGCAGCCCGACCATATCACACCGGAAATGTATGATTCGGCTGTGGAGGATGTGCGGCGTAAGAAGAATCTAGCGCTGGTAGTAGCGTGTCGTTTCGAGAATTACGACGAAGGCCGCGCCGCGCAAATTATGCACATCGGGCCATACAACACCGAGAAGCCCAACATCGACCGTGTTCATTCTTATATTGCCGAACAGGGCGGTCAACCAACCAGTAAGCATCACGAAATCTATGTAGGTGATCCACGTAAATCCGCGCCGGAAAAACTCAAAACGGTGATTCGGCAGCCGTTTAAGGTTGGATAGCGATCTATTTGCAAATTGTGCAATCAATCCGCTGAAATGACAGGCGGGAAGCCCGCCTATATCCGCTGAATTGACATTATTGGCAGGTGGCTGGGTCGGCTGATGCCACTGAAATGACACAGGTGCAGCGGGATGCTCCCGTGTGTCCGCCGCGTCGTCGGTTTTGTGTCGTCGCAGCGGAAGCGAGGGAGTAATCCGCCGAAAATGCAAAAGCGAATGCAAATGCATTTAACCGCAGAGACGCAGAGAGTGTAAAGAGAAATGCAGGGAGTTTTAACACAAAGACTCCAAGACACAATGACACAGAGATAAATACAGAATAGCAGAAAAAAGGAAGCAATGGGTTACCAAAATGTAACTCTTTGGGGATGAGTTTACCAACGGTTTTGAGGGAGGAACGTGAGGGATGAGGTTGATAAAGCGTTAGAAAGTAGTTTGGGACGAATTTTTAGGTTGTGATCGTCCTTCAAGCAGCGTTGCACTAGAACTTAAATTCCAATATAATGTGATGAAAAGTAACATTTATGGAGATCACCCATGAACGTGAGCAGCGCTGAAGTTATTCTGACCGAAATGGAAAGCTTAGGCACAGAGCAAGCCCGCAAAACTTATAAACGGCATGGTATCACAAGGAAGTCCTTTGGTGTCAGTTATTCTGACCTCGGCAAGTTCCAGAAGAAGCTCAAGACGAATCACAAGATTGCCCTCGATTTGTGGAACAGTGACATCCACGACGCACAGGTTTTGGCCCTTATGACAGCCGACCCGCAGCAGGTTGACCCGGCTATATTGGATAAGTGGTCGCATTCGCTGGGGAATTACGCTATCACTGATGCCTTGAGCACATTCGTAGCGAAAACACCTTTGGCAAAAGAAAAGGCTGAAACATGGATACAATCCGACGACGAGTGGATCAGTACCGCTGGTTGGAACATTATTGGTTCATTGGCCTATGACAATCCTTCTTTGCCCGATTCCTACTTTGAGCAGTGGCTTCCCATTATCGAGCGCGATCTGCACAGCAGCAAAAACCGTACCCGCTATGCGATGAACAATGTGGTGATTGCCATCGGCACGCGCAATCCTTATCTGCAATCCCTAGCGGTTGATGTTGCAAAGCGCATTGGCAAGGTCGAGGTTGATCATGGCGAAACCAACTGCAAGACTCCCAATGCAATCACCTACATTCAAAAAGTAGTTGACCACAAAGCGGAGAAAGCTGCGAAGGTCAAAGCGTAATCAGGTATTCTTCCCCGACAAAAAGGGGTGAAGCTGCTGCCTCACCCCATCTCAATCTACTGACTAAAGACTATCGACTATTTCGCCCCAATATCGACCACACGGACACTGATCAACTTTTCCGGTACGATTGAACCCGCGTTCGGGTCTTGATCGACATCACGGATTTTAATCTGGTTGACGATGTCTATGCCGGAGACAACTTGCCCGATAATCGTGTACTGGTTGTCCAGCGAGGGATATGCGCCGAAGGTGATGAAGAATTGGCTGCCCGCTGAATTGGGATCGTTGGTACGTGCCACACCGATTACACCCGGTTTGTCGTACTTAAGTGGGCCAGTTGCTTCCAACGGAATATTATCGTAACCGGGGCCGCCACCACCTGTGCCGGTCGGATCACCGGTTTGTGCCATAAAGCCGGAAATGACGCGGTGGAAAACCACGCCATCATAGAAACCCTTCGAGGCCAAGAACACGAAGTTGTTGACGTTCTTAGGCGCGTTCTGCGGATAGAGTTGGACAATAAAACGTCCGTGTTCAACCACGAAAATGGCGCAGTAGGTGTGTGAATTATCAATCACCTGTTCGGGCGCGGAAAACTGCTGCTGGTTGCTGTTGGCGACCATTGTGATGTTGGGGTCGGTTACATCGTTGCAAGTGGCGACTGGCTGCTGAGCGATGCCACCCGTGCCACCAGCAGATGAGGCTGCCGGAGCGCCGAGTGATTCGGCGGTCGGTGTGCTATCGACTGAAGCAGAACTTGGTTGTGTGGTCGGTGTTACTGCGGCAGGGCTGCAAGCGGCTGCCGCAATCATGACACCTGCCAACACTAAAATGGGAACAAATCGTAGTTTCATAAGGATGCTTCTCTTTTCCTGTTCATTGGTTGAACGAGTTCTAATGCTTGGATATTGTATGGGGGTTGGCGGAAAAAGGAAGCATCATTAATGCAAAAATAATCTTCATCTACTGTATCGAACAGCCAACCTTGCTTAAGTTAAGCAGTCCAGAACCGTCGAAATTGATAACCCAGATGCTACGTTTATCGTCTGTAATGGCTGAGAATGCAATTTGGGTTTCATCAGGTGCCCAAACTAACCCAAACATTGAACCATCAAAATCCTTGGTAATGCTTGACTGATTTGTACCTGTTGCTGTCATTTTCCAAATATCTCCTCTATGATTACCTCGGTCAGATATAAAAATAATATATTGACCATAGGGTGACCAAACAGGGGAAATATCTGTGCTTTTGTTACGACCAGTTAGATTAGATCGTTTTTTGTCTTTAAGACTTATCAGCCAAATATCGGAACTATCAGCACCGATTGCAGGGACTTTTGTTATTAAGATAAGGTCATTTAAAGGCGACCAAGCAATCTGAATATTGAACGGCTGAGACTCTATCATTGACAACTCTGAACCATCTGCATTCATCACATACACATCGGTATTTGATAAGGTTATTGCCGCTAGCTTCGTATCATCAGACGACCAACTAATTTCCCCGAATGAGACATTACTGTTTTGTGTCAAATTCTTTAGTGTTTTGGTCTTCATATCCATAACACCAATATCAATCTTTTGCCCGTTGAGGAAGGCCACAGCAATTTTTGTCCCATCTTTTGTCCATGCTGGTGGTCCATAAGCATGTGAAGCATCCATATCTAAACTTTCCACATGAGATCCATCTGCATTCATCACCCATAAATTTGAATTTTTTCTCGATTAGATAGAAAAGCGATTTGCTTGCCATCTGGTGACCAAACGGGATTGAAATCGAGTGAATCATTATCAGCAGTCAGATTAGTTGGATGTTCACCGTTTTCATCCATAATCCAAATATCAGGATTTCCGGTACGTTCAGAAACAAACAGAATTTGCTTGCCATCTGGTGCCCAACTGGCAACAGTATCAGCGGTATCACCTTCACAGGCTGTTTGTGATGTCGGGTTGTTTTGGATAGTTGCAGCTTGAATAGGGGAATACATTAACAAAATCGAAATAATAATAAGTCCTATAATGTTTGAGTTTGTCCAAAATATCATTTTTGACAATTTTATCGAGTTCATTTTTTACCTAATCAAGATGTCTTAATAAAAGGGGTGAAGTTTATCACCTCACCCCTGTTGTAAACTGAAAACTGTTAACTCTCAACTCAATTACAACAGCGCGCCGATCAGAATGTCGTACACATGCCAGATCAGGCGCTTGGCAGGATCAGCCCACTCGCGTCCCGGCAGCAGCGGCGGGAACTTGGTGGCGTTCGGTTCATCAAACGCGTTGTTCCAACCTTCGCCCGTCCACATGATGTCTGCACCATCCAAGCCGAGGTCTTTGACCAATCCTTGCGCGTCATAACCGTTATGCTCAAAAGTGTTGTTGTGTATCCAATTGTTCTCCGGCAGCGCACCCAAGTCAAATACGGTATCACGGCTGTAGAGGGTGTACAAACTGGTCAGCGCGATACCGAAGCTCTGGTTGCCTTTGATGGTGTTGTTGAATACCTCGGTATTGTCCGCCGTCATAATCATGATGCCCGTACCCTGCGGCACTTTGGATACAGTTGAATTGGGCTTGCCGAAGTTGAGGTGATTATTATTCTCGATGCGGTTGTTATAAACCCGCGTGTTATAACCAACCCGCGATGGATTATTGGGCAGTAGGAACACCAAAATACCGCCGCTGTTGTCGTGGGCATAATTATCATAGACCTCGGCGTTGGTGCTGTTTTCAATTTCGATGCCTGTAACGTTGTCGAAAACCTCGTTGTTCCGCACCGTAATCGGCCCGCGACTTTGCCCCACATAAATCGCCGCGTCAGCAATCCCACTGACGACATTATCCTCAATCAGAACATCGGTGCTTTCCACCGGATACAAGCCGTATAAGCCCGTGTCCTGAATGATATTGTTGCGGTACACCACGCGCTCGGTACGCGTGGTTAGCACGCCGTTGCCGATATAATTCCGCACGCCAAAGTTTTCCAAGGTGAAGTCATCGCCAGTGGTATTGAAACCGTCGCTCAGCTTCTTTTCACCATCCAACCACGGACGTTCACCACCGTTGAATATCCCCTTAATCGTGATCTTGGGATTATCGACGTAGACCGTTTCGTGGTAAACACCCGGTTCAACCAGCACCGTATCACCCGGTTGGGCTTGATCGACACCCGATTGAATGGTTTCACCTACATGAACCGTGATGATCTGCGGCGCACGGGCGACAACAACCGCATTGGGCGGCACATCCGAGCGTTCGACTAAGGCACGGGCAGGGTTATCGACATGCTGCACAACCGGCAGGCCGGAAGGGACAGCCGTTGGAATACTAATCAGGTCACTTGGTTCGTCGGTCAAGGCATACAGGAAGGCAATCAGGTCACTTTTCTGTTGGTCGCTGATGGTGAAGCCTTGTAAGAATTCGTCGGGTGCGACTTCGACCCCGAAGGCTGGCCCACCGCCCTTCGCGTAAAAATCAACCACTTCATCGAGTGTCGTGAACACCCCATTGTGCATATAAGGCGCGGTCAAGGCGACATTGCGCAATCCGGGTGTGCGGAACGCGCGTGTTGAGTCCGGCCCATTGACGATCTCGACTTGTCCCAAGTCGGGCTTGAGTGGATTGGTATCGGGTACGCCCAGCACATTAAACGTATTGTTGGTGAAAGTCGGCCATGTGTGACATTCGTAGCAGCGGGTTTGGGCGCTGCGGAACACATTGAAGCCGCGTCGTTGTGCGGGAGTCAGCGCATTGAAGTCACCTGCTGCATAGTGGTCAAAAGGGGAGTCGTGACTGATAAGTGTTCGCTCAAAGGATGCAATCGCTATGCCCACATTTTTGATGGTCAGGCCATCCGTGAATGCCGCGTTAAAGGCTTGTTGATACGCCGGAATGTTGGCAAGCTGAGCCACCAGTTCTTCAGGGTTCGCTGCCATCTCCGTTTCGCTGGTCAACGGAGTCAGCATTTGTTCTTCAAGGGTTTTGGCACGTCCATCCCAGAACAAACTAGTGGCATAAGCCACATCCCATAACGACGGTGCATTTCGACGGAGGTTATCGCCATGTGCGCCCACCGAAACCGGCTTGCCATCACTAAAGCCCATATCGGGATGGTGGCAGCTTGCACATGCCAGATCATCATTCGCCGAGAGAATCGGATCGTAAAAAAGGAGCTTACCCAACGCGGCTTGCTGTGGAGCGGGTGCTGGGATTTCAGGCCACAATGCTTGTAAGCCGTTGATCGCGCCACCTTCCTGTCGCGCACCGCCGCCTTGTTGAGACAGTGGTAGTGGTTTGTCCTCCGGCACAGGCAGGTATGCCAGCGCTATCAGCAGTGTACCGAGGAGCAGCAGTGGAATACCGACCGCCCAGCGCCACCAACGGCGCTTGCGAGTGGCTTTAAAAGGCGGCGCAGTATCAACTGGAATCGTGGGCAGTTGGGCAGGCGATGTCGTCATAAAAGGGTGTCCGTAAAAGGTTATATTTGAATCAAGTGACGTTATTGTAACGTGAATTAAATCGAACCCAAAATCACGAGCCTCCAACCCACTCTATCCGTCTTTTCGCTTTTTGTTTTACACCTTTAGACGGATGTTAGCCTGCCTGTTTGCTCCCTATACTGTTGAGCATCTTACCAAGCGAATACGCGTAAAGGGTTAACATGTTTATTCATAAGTGTTTGTTGGGGCTGTCGGTGATGTTTGCCAGTTTAGGTCTGGTGAATGTGGGGCAGGCCGCTTCGCCAGCAATAATCTCTGATGATCCCATCATTGCCCGTCAGGGGAACAGCCTCTATGCTGTGTCGCCCGTCAGTGGCGAGTCGCGCCTCTTGGATGAAGTTATGCCTGAACTCAGCCAAATTCTCAAGAAAAATTATTCAGGCGTTGGTATCAGGTTGGAGGGTATCTCACCCGATAACACCCGCATTGCTTATACTGCTGGCCTGAGCGAAATTCTAGATCCTACCTACGCCGATCAAGCAACGGCATTGGCACAACGCAATCCCAATGATGTTTATATACTGGATATTGCGACTGGCGAACGCATCAATGTGACCAATCAAGGGGCTAGGCTTGCGGATGAAGTTGCCTCCGGTGCTGTTCGCAACTATAGCAAACTAACATGGTCGCAAGACGGTTCACGGCTCTATTTTGTGGCTGAATTGCGCTCGCTTAATGACCATCCCCTTAGTCGTACCTTACACACTTACGTCCTTGAGACTGCTGTGGATCAACGGGGCGCGGATTTGCTTCCTTCGCCTCTCACAGCCGATAACAACTTGATTGGGCTTTATCCAGTGAGGGCTGGCGTTGCGGCAGTTACGGCGCTCGACAATAACGGGACTGTGCGTTTTATCTTGTTCGGAGACAACAATAAGATCACCTACCAATTCTCTTTTCATTTGAAGGGTATACAAGATGTGAATGCGTGGATGTTTGATTACAATCCCATCCATGTTGGCAGCCGCTATAAATTTGGATATTTCAGCATTGCCTCTAAAGGCCCTCAACCGAATGTGCTGGATTTGCTCAATGGAGAAAGTCAAGTCGTTCCTACGGATTCGAAGGTGAACACCGTTAGTCATAATGCGCCCGACTCTTCACTGCGGATTGTCCTTGATGGGCTGCTTGTGGGCGACATTCCGTGGATAGTTGCTGATAGCGATGGTAACCAATTGATGGTGCTTGATGACGAGTTGTTTATCCCAGATAGTGCTATTGCGCCAGATGGTCAAGCGGTGGCTTATCTTAGCGCCCGTAAAAAGGTCGGTGAACCGCGTGACATTTTTATCTTTGATGGCAAGGAGAGTCATACGCTGGGGTTTAAGGCTGATGAAATCATTTGGGGATCGGTCGAATATATCTTCGCTCCATTAAAGTAAGCGGGTTAATCGAAGCCAAGAGCAAAAATAAAATAGCGGGGAACCTGTCGAGGCTCCCCGCTATTTTTATGAGATGTTTTGATTAGCGTCGCTGTGGTTGGCTCTTTAGCAAGTGCCAGAGAACAACCAGTAACGCACACCGTTATTTAAGCGTACATAGGTGACTGGACGACCATCGGGCAGGACGAAACAGGTTTGGGATTGGGTACTGTTTGAACTGCTGACGAAGGTGGCGACGAAACCCTGCTCAGGTGTCAGCGCCCAACCCAGATTGGTGCGAACTTCATAGTAGTTACCCCACACTTTACCGATACCGAAGGCTGGACGAACACGTCCATCAGGCACAGGATCAAGCACCGGATTATCGGGCAGTCGCGAATACTGCGAGGCGGGATAAACCGTGTAGGTGGCATTCAATGTCGAACCGTTATTGTAGAACACCACCACATTTCCAGTACGCGCTTCCCAGACCATGAAACCACCGTCAAAAGGTTGGTAGCTGGCATTGGTGGTGGTTGATGCTGGTAAACCGGGTATGGGTGTGGGCGGAACGGCTGTCGGGTAAGGTACAGGCGTGCCATTAGTTGACCATGTACGGTTAGGATTCACATAGACGTAGCGACCATCCGGTATATTGAAGTTGAAAGAACTGCCTGAGCGGGTAACAGTCGTCACAAAGCTCATTTCTGGCGAGATGGCCCAACCGAGATTGCTGCGGACATTGAAGAAATTACCCCATACCTTACCGATGCCGAAAGCAGGGCGATAGTGTCCTGAAGGAGTGGCTTCATTGACGGGATTATCAGGGAGAAGGCCGTAAGTATAGGACGGATAGGAAACGGTTGTGCCGTTGGCCTGACCGATATACACCGAGATTTCGCCATTATCAGCGCGCCAGAACATGAAACCGTTATCAAAGCGTTGGTATTGAATACGCACATTAAAGCTGGTGCTGTTCGGCTGCTGCGGCACAGGTGTTAGCACGATTGGAGCGGGTGGCACACGAAGCTGTTGACCCGCGTAAATGGTGTTGATATTGGGCAAGCAGTTGGCACTCGCTAACACACCGGCTGTCGTGCCATAACGCTGACCAATCTTGTTGAGTGTATCGCCACGGACGACGACATAAACCGGCCAATCTGTGCGAACAATACAGGCTTGGGCGGCTGCGACTTGCGCCCCCAATGGACTAAATGCCACTGGAAGGGCAAAGATGACCGCCAAGATGCCCAGCATCCAGCGGCGAGTTAAAACGGATAACACTGTTTTCATGATGTTCCCCCGAACTTCAACGGATATAACAGCCCTTACGATTAAAATTGCGCTGTTACATTTCTGTTACATGTACTAGCTTAGGACGATTTTGAACTTTTGTAACCTACGATCAATATACGCCTAACCAATTGTGAATCGCATGAGCGTAAATACTGATTTTGTTGGACAAAAGTCTTATTTATCGCTGCGTCCGATATTTGTGGGTGATCATTTGAGGGGTATTGCGGGCAAGTTGGATACTCTGCCTTCTTCAATCCGGCTAATTTCGATGTGGGCGATGTGACCAGAATCCCAGTGCGTACAAGACAATGCCCAGCAGTAAGGTAATCAATCCCATTACCCAACCGATGTATAGGGGAACAAGCAATGCTTGCGTATCAAGATAACCGATGCTCAGTAACCGTTCGAGGTAAACCTGCACCACACCTGCCGCTGCTAAAGCCAACCCCCCACCGAGGATGCCTACCGATACTAACCAGAAAGGTGTCAGTCCGGTGACTCGCCAATTCTGCCCGCGTAATTCTGCCGCAGCTTGGTTGACTACACCCAAACTCATAACGACCGCCGCTAAAAGAGTGAGGGTACTTTGTAGATCAGCCAAACGTGTTCCGAGTGTATAAGGTCGAATAGCAGGTGCAAGCTGTACCGCTGCGACTAATCCAAATGCTAAAAAGAACAACAGCAAGCTCAATGTAAACCAATGCGCTGCGAGCGTGTGTGTGCCGTTACGCTGCGTCAATGAGGGGTAACAACGGGCGATCACCAATAAGTATAAAAGCGGCGCAAGCACACCCGCCAAATTGCCAACACTAATCACCCAATCGGAGGCCACTTGTACACGAGCAAAGGTCAAACATATCCCTGCCAGCAGCACCAATCCGGCGGCGATATAGATGTCGTGTTCCAGCCAAGCGGGTGTCAAATCACTGAAGCGGTGCATCAACCAATAGCCGAGTGTCAGTGCCATCAATGGATAGGCGATGTTCATTTGTAAGCCGACTGCCAACGCCCGTAAGCCGCGATCTTGGACATAATCACTAACGGGCAGCAAACCGATGAGGATGCCAATGATGGTCAGCACCAAGCCTAACGCCCATAACTGCACCAGAGGCGCTCGGCCACTTGGCACAACCGCCAACAGTACCAACACTAATCCGACGACTAATACTACGTTCAGCACCAACGGCAGCTCCAGCAGATTGCGTTCGCCGAGCAGTCCAAATAAGCCTGCCAACACCGCCAAGATCAGCAAAATCGTCCAGAGGATGCCTGCCAACCGCAGTGCTAACAGATTGATTCGTCTCTGTGCTGCCAGATACAACCCGCCACCGATTAACCCCGTCAGTACCGTCAAATTCAGCAGAACATTTGCCAGCGCACCCGCTTGGTTGTAGGGCAGGACTGTCAGTAGTGGATCGTCCGCCGACAGGAACTTGACCCCCACCACCAGTGCGGCAATCACATACAAAATCAGTAGCAAGACTGTCTGTTGAAAAAAGCGAAAAATGATTTTTTGTGAACTTGTCATAACTTGACCTAATTCTCTTGAGAATGAATAACTCTCCACCTTGATCTCTGTGTCTCGGTGGTTAAATCGTATTTGCCTTGATCTACTGACTACAGACTATCGACTAATAGCTACTTCTGCGTCATTAGGAACGCGATCAAATCGTTAATCTGGTCGCTGGTCAGCACATCACCAAAGTTCTTCTGCATCACATCTTGGAAACCCGGCACGATAAACTCGCTGGGATGCACAATCGATGTGCGAATGTATTCTTCTGCGCTTTGTCCATTGACGCGACTGCCTGCACGATTGGCAACGCCTGACAGCGATGGCCCGACAATCATCACATCCGGCGCTAGTGAATGACAGGTCGAGCAAATGGCAGGCGAATTGCTAAATAAGGCTTTGCCCCGCGTTACTGGATCATCGCTGGTCGTGGTACTTGAATTATTGGCTGTTGTGTTAGCGGGCTGCACATCCAAACTCCCGCCACCACTCACGTTAATTGGACGGGGAGGCCAAGTCTGTGCCGCAGGTTGTTCACCGACCCATTGCAGGAAGGCTAATAGATTGTCACTTTCAGATTTTGTCAGCCCGAACATCGGCATCTGACGTTGATCGGGGTGAAAGGCCGCCGGATTCAGCAGGAATTCACGCAGATAATCACCACCGCGTGTGGCATAGATATGCGTCAAATCAGGTGCGTAGTTCCCGCCTTGTCCATAAAGCGTATGGCATCCTTCGCAATTGTAGGTTTGCCACACGCCCATACCGACACTTGGCGCAGGCGGCATGGCTTTATCTGGCACAGTCGATGGAATAGCGAGCGCGAAAGCCACAACACTGATCAGCAGACAAACGGCAAAAAATAAGCGTGTCCCCGACATAAATAGACATCCTAATTTGGGCGAAAATATTTAGGCTCAGATTGTAACGGGCGGGCTTGAGAACCGCAAAGAAATGCAGGTTTAAGCAGTGACACAAAATTGATACAAGACTTGTGTGAACCGTTAAGAACCTTTAAAATCACATTCTTGATTTAGTCTCGGAGTTCTTATGATGGACACAAATATAGTTTGTCCTGAATGTGGAGCGGTCTGGCACGAAGGTGAAACCTGCGAAACCGATTTCCATCAAATGTTATTCTGGGAACATGAAGACTCCGCTCGTTGGGAAGTACACCATTTCGCGGTCTTGTGTTATTACTTGCAACATCCGACGCTTTATTCGCAGGACGGATTGGCAAACGGCATCGGACTCCTCACATCCTTTGTGCGGGATGGCGTTTCGCCTGTGGACATGCGTCGTACCATGAAGGACAAGGTCAACTCCAAAAATCGGGATTGGAAGATAACCGCTCGACCAGACTCCAAAGGGGTTTACGCTCATCCGGTAATATGGACAATGCGCGCACCGGATGTCATCGCACGCGGCGCAGATCACTATGTTGCCAGTGTTCGTGAATGGGCACAGCAGGCTTACGACACAATCCAAACCGCTGAAAACACAAATGCTTCCTAGGTGGGTTTTTGCCCGATCAGCGCGAATACTCGATGCTGAATTGCTAGCGGGTCTTCGGGAAATCGTGTTCGCAAGATTTCGGCTAAATCGTTATCAAATGCCGTGACTTTTTCGGGTGGCAAACTCGCCCCAACGCCTGCGCTGGCACGAATCCTTCCACGCCACGCCTCATGCGAATACACAGGAAACGTGTCATAAGTGAACATCTCTAAATTCGCAAAACCATTTTCTGCCAGATGACGCGACCAAAGGGGATAAACACCGCTGCCTCCACCCAATTTCCACGCCGGATTATAAGCTTGGATAAGCTGCTCGGTGGCTTCAACCACATTGCCTTTCAATGGTATCCAATCGAAGTGGGCGATCACCACCTTGCCACCATTACGTAGCAGTCGATAACACTCACTCGCCGCCGCATTTCCATCGAACCAGTGCCAGCATTGCCCCGCGCTGACCACGTCGGCTGACTCGTCTGCTAGTCCAGTCGCTTCGGCTGTTGCTAGACGGTAATCAACCGAAACGCCTTCCGCCACGCTTAACTGTTTGGCTTGCTCCAGCATGTTCGCCGCTGGATCAATACCCGTGACCACACACCCGCGCCGCGCAAATCCTCGTGCTAAAGTCCCCGTACCTGTCCCTAAATCAACAACGATTTGACCAGGCAGACCAATCCCGTAAGTTGCGACACGCTCAAAAAATGACTCCGGAAAACCCGCCCGATGCCTCGCATAATCATTCGCTGTCAGTCCAAAATCAATCATCATGATGCTGCCTTATTCCCGAACATCGACAATTTGTATTTCTGGCGCTTTTCCATCAATCCCTTTGCCCCCATAAACGAGTTGCTTACCATTCGGACTCCAATCAACGGCGTAAATGCGGCTTTGATAGGGAAATTTACTTAATAGCGCCCCCTTTGTTGCATCCCAAATTTCTACCGTTCCATTTCCAATATCATAGTTATTATTTATCGTGGCAAGATACTGGCTGTTCGGACTCCAACGCAAATCTGTAACCGAGGTATTAATCACCAACAAAGGCTTTCCTGTTTTGGCATCCCACAACCGGATTGTATCGTCAGCGCTGGCACTGGCTATGGTGCTGCCATCTGGACTCCAGTCGAGCGATCCTATAAAGTCAGTATGACCACGTAAGATCATAACTTGTTGGTCAAGAAGTATATCAGCGACATAGATTTGATAATCCACCGTATCACCACCAGCCAATTTGCTGCCATCCGGACTCCAATCTACAGCAAATCCTCCGATGTGTGCTGGACGGCTCATTTCCCCTGTTTTAGCGTCCAAAATACTGACTCCATTACTGTAAGCAGATGTAACAGCAATTTCTAATCCATTGGGTGGTCGCCATTTCACAGTTGCCATGCCCTGACCGCCTCTTTGTACGGTCATGACGAGTTCACCACTCCCCACATCCCATGCACGTAGACCAAAACCATCTAAACTCGCCGCAGCTAACTTTGTCCCGTCAGGACTCCAGTCCATTGACATAATGTCACAGTTGCTTCCGGACAGCTTTTGCACGACCTGATGTGAAACAGCATCCAAGACATCAATCGTATACAGATTAGGCGCTGGCTCACATGTGTCCGTTGCATAGCCCACAGCGATTTGTTTGCCATTTGGACTCCATGCGACGCTGCTAATAAAAGTTTCTGGCGGCGGTTGAAGATAGACAATTGGTGCTGGGGCGATACCCGAAATATTATAGATATCCCCATATGCAATCAGATCACCTTTAGGACTCCACGCAGCCGTATTGACTACCCCATGAGAAAGGTCAATTTGTTTTCCAGTTGGGATTTCCCAAACACGTCCGGTTCGATCTTCTCCGACGGTAACCACCTGTTCCAAAACCGGATTCCAGTCAATCGAAAAGACTTTGCCCGTGTGACCAACCAAGGTTGTGAGAAGCTTACCGGACGCAGCATCCCAAATCTTTGCGGTGCCATCTTCACTGGTGCTGCCCAGCTTTTTACCATCTGGACTCCAGCTAACCGATGTAATACCGGCTGTATGTCCGCTCAAGGTCAAAACAGTCTTGTCAGATTGAACATGGTAGACATAAACCTGATGATTAGTTTGGTTTCCAACAACGATTTGACGACCATCTGGACTCCAATCCGCTGTTGTTCCGTTAATCTTCAACCTGCGAATGAACACACCCGTTTTCGGATTCCAGAGTTCGAAAGTGTTGTCCGATGTTCCCGAAAGGATTTCATTCCCGTTAGGACTCCACTTGGCGAAGGATTTATTTGGCTGCTTCTGTTGTGCCGTAATAAGAACCTTACCCGTCTGGACATCCCAAACATAAGCGTTGCCATCAAGCGTTGTGCCAACAATCTGAGTCCCATCAGGATTCCAATCAACCGACATCACCGAGCAGTTATTCGCATCAAAAGACATTAAATTCAGAGCATCATATTGGCTGCCATCATTGATCATCACAGGGGATGTCCACGGTTTATCCACATGACAGCCGTTGATATAGATCGCGGTTGCCAACTTCGAACCATCCGGACTCCATGCCAGATCGGTGACGTGATAATCAGGGTTTTCTTGTGCAGCGACCGATTGAGTGGCTAGCCAACACAGCATGAGGATGAAAATGCTCAATCGTTTTGCGTGGGTTAAAATAGGGGAATACATTTAGTGTTGGTCTTTCTGCTGTCACTTGAAGTGTGAGTAATAATCTCATGTCATATTATAGAGTGACTCAACCCGCATTGACGGTCTACTGCCCACCGTTTATACTGTGAAGCGTACTGCCTAATGAAAATCGAGGAAATCGCTATGAGCGAAGTATCTGCCCCCATTGACCCTAAACTGCTGGAAATTCTGCGCTGCCCGGTTGCTGTCCACTTCACCGATAAAGGGGCTGATCCCGGTCGCTTGGAGTTGGTCAAAGGCTGCTGGTTGGTGAGCGCCGACTCCGGTTACAAGTACCCTATCCGTGATGGCCTGCCCGTCATGCTGGTGGAAGAGGGCGCACGTTGGAAAGATACGCCTGTTGACCAACTGCCCGTCCCACCACCCAAAGAATAACGACCAAAATGCTCCCCCATTTGGTGATTGCTCCCTCCCTCGCTTGCGGGCTATTAGCGGGGGAGCTTGCGACCGTAGCTGATGAAGGACTGGGGTGGGGGTTCTCTTCTTTCCTATGCCACCATTAGCCCGCCGCCAGCCTCCGAATAACGCACTTGCTCTGAGCCAGCTTCAGAACGCGACCTTTAACTTTGCTGCGCTCCTGCCGGGGCGCGCCAGCAGCATTCATACTCAACGGGCTTATTTCCGTTGGATTGACCAATATCTCGTGGACATCGCAGGCATGAATCCCACCGAAGGCCAAACTCGTGTCATGCGCATGAGTATGCTTCCGCTTCCTGTTTTGTTAGATAGCATCACAGCTTCACAACTCCGCGCATGGCTCGGTCAACTGGTGAAAGCTGGCAACGGCAAGCAGGGCATCACACAGGCCAAAGCCGCCATTATCACGCTGGCAAGTTTGCTTTCTGAAGCCGAACTGCTTGATGATTACACCAGTGTCAGCCTCAAGAATGTGCATCCGCCCAAAGCCGAAGATGGGCAGCGTCCGGGAAGATGGCTTTCCACTGACCAGATCAAGCTGTTGATTGCCGCCTCACGCGCCGTTGCCACCTCGGATAATCAAGAACTTCGTAATCATCTCATGATCTCGGTACTGTGCACGATGGCGCTGCGCCGTGATGAATTGGCGAATGCCCGCTGGGGTGATTTGTCGATGCAAAATGATCGCATCGTCTTGAAGGTGCATGGTAAAGGTCGCAAAACGGCGATGATCGACGTGCCTCGCGCCACCATGACCTTACTCATGCGTTGGGGCAAGGCTGTTGAACCGCTTGCCGTGACACCTGAACCCACGTCGCCACTGCTGCGCCGCATCTGGAAAGGTGGCAAGGTCAGCAAAGGACCTGTTACACCGGATGGCATCTGGTTTATCGTCACCGAAGCCGCTCGTGTGGCAGGCATCGGACATGTTGCTCCGCATGACTTGCGCCGTTCAGTCGCGGGCGCACTAGAAGAAATCGGTACGCCCATCGAGAAGATCAGCCGCTTACTTCGTCATTCAAATGTCGCTGTCACCGAACGTTATCTCAGCCGCTTGCCCAAACGTAATGAGGGCGGCATCCTCATGAGTGACCTACTCGGCCTCGATCATTCTACCGAACCCGATTGGGTCGAATAAACTCCTCTCACGAAGTCTTATACGCTAGGTTTAATTCAGGTTTGTCGGCATACCATTTACTAACCCGCAGCCAACTTTTATATCCAAATTCTCGCCTGCAAAGTTAGTGCCGATCATCGAAAAGAGTTACCAAATGTTCTCCCAAATAGTAACCCCTTTGCTCCGCGTCTATTGTACACTGCTTATAGAACCTCCTGCATTTGCTCCCCTTCCCCTGTTACTACGGGTGGAAGGGGCTGGGGGTTAGGGTTATCCCTACGCACCTTAACAATATAATCTGCTGGCAAATTAGATCTTTGCCATCGCCGCCTCTGCCGCTTGTTGTGCCTATTCGTTTTACCAATAGTGCGCTTCAGCGCCCTTTGTTCACTCAGGCGGATGCTTGAGCATCCGACGGACACTGACCACTGTGCCGACATATTGCAGTGCCGCATTTGCAGAAATTGCAGCATCTTCCGCATACTCGGCAAATCATTCCCTCAAATCCGCCGCCAAAACCATGTTGTAACAACAACATCAACAGCATCAACAGCAATATTTTGAATCTGTTGACTTCCTAATCGTCCGCATTTAACTTTTACTCGGTACTCGGTACTCGGTACTCGGTACTCGGTACTCGGTACTCGGTACTCGGTACTCGGTACTTTCTTGCTCCTTGCAACTACTTATGCAGCTTGAGGCCATCCAAAATCTTATCCACCAATTTCTTGCGTTCCCGCAGCGCCATCCCCACCACTTTGAGTTCATCGCTGCGTTTGGCAATCACCGCCGCCCGATTATCAATATCGTTACCTGTGGCGAATAAGTCCTCGGTGAACACGCTAAACGGCACTTCTTCCTTCATCGCGCGTAGATACGCCCGTTGGATTTGCTCGGCACTCGCCTCAAACACCATCACAGGCTGCTTCAACATTGGCAGATAACGGTTACCCGAAGCATCCTCATAGTTTTCGCCCATAATATCCGGCACAGTTCCCGCGATGCCGCTGACGGTAAAGGCCGTCACATTCAATTTTTGCCATGTTTGGAGGTCATTACGAAGGACTACTGCGATCTTGGTATCAAACGTCATCGACATTTACACGACTCCTGAATCAAGCTATGTTCGCTGTGCACCTCTCCCCTAGACGGATACATTTGTAGGGTCGGGATTCATCCCGACCGATATTTCTCTTTAGCGAGTGGTTAGGGGTGAGGATTGAGCGATTAACTTATGTTTCAGTGAGTGTAAGCCGAATCACCCTCGTTCGTCTTGCAAAAAATTGCTCTGTAGCGTCCCGGCGTTACACCGATGAAGCGTTTGAAGGCATTCGTAAAGTGGCTCTGGCTAGAAAATCCGGTTTCGTAAGCGATTTGCACCAGTGGCATATCACGCTCTAAGTGCCGTTGCGCCGCCCGAATACGGACACTTTCGAGGTAAGCGTGGGGTGGCAGCCCGACTTCCTGATGAAAAACGCGCAGTAAATAAAATGGACTCCAATTGGCATACCGCGCCAGATCACTCAGCGGAATATCGTCCGCGTAATGATCTTCTATATAAGCACGAAGCCGCGCCACTGTTTGGCTTTCTTTGCGAACCGTTTCCAAATGGGGACGGTCAACTGCGTGACGATACAGCAGTTGCGCGAAGGTATCAATGTATGCCGATTCCTGCTCCAAGCGTGGTGTATCCTGCCTCAACACTTGGTGGAGATGCAGCAGCCGTTTGGACAGCACTTTATCTTGAATCACCGCCTGATTGAAAGCCGGTAATCTACCGCCTTTTGTTCCCATCTCACTGGCGATGTGTTGCAAATCATCGACTTGAGGGTAAAAAGCGCTGTAGGTAAAACTGGTATCGGTTGCTGATTGCCCATCGTGCGCTTCACCCGGTTGGATGATGAAAATACCACCCGCCCGATTGATATATTGAGCGCTGTTACAGGAAAACGTCTGCACACCATCTTCAATCACACCGATGGCGAAGTAATCATGGAAATGGCGCTTGTAGGCGTAAGTCGTGTAGGTCGCCCGCAGCAGTGCCAGATGGTTGAGATGGGTCGCACACCACATCTCGGTCTTTTCAGTCGTCATTATTGTTGCTGTTGCTGCTGTTGTTCGTAAATTTCTTGTGGACTCAGTTGTTCATTACCAATTCCGAGTGTTTCCCAATGGGCAGGTATTGGCGGGTCTTCTGGCGGTGGTTCGTCTGCCAGATTAACCCGCACCGACACGCTCAATTCAGTCTCGGCTTTACCCTTAAAAATACCGCGTGTGGGCGGCACATCATCATAATCGCGCCCAATCGCCACTCGAATATGGCAGTAGTCGGCAATTAAGTTATTTGTGGGGTCAAATCCCACCCAGCCCAAACCCGGTAATAGCGCCTCGACCCATGCGTGGCTGGCTCCCGGTGTCGAGCGTGATCCACCCTGTCGAGGATACAAATAACCGCTGACGTACCGTGCTGGAATACCCAGAGGACGCAGCAGCGCCAGCATAATATGGGTGAAATCCTGGCACACTCCCTGACGTGCTTTCAGTGCATCATCAATCGGTGAGTCAACCGCCGTACTTTCCGGCACATAGGCAAACGCATCATAAATCCGTGCTGTCAGTTCGCGCAAGAAGGACAGCGGATCGTCGCGCCGTTGAACATCAAGCTCGATTGCCAAATCGCTCAATAGCGGGGTGGGATGGGTGAAGTGGCTAGGAACCAGCATGTCATATTCGTTATTGCTGATCTCGTCCCATGCTTCAACCGGCATACTTGCAGGTAGGTCGGGCAGTGGGCGCACTTCCACCTGCGATTGGGCGATAATGCTCAGTTGGCGGTGTTCACCCGGAATATCAAAGTTGTGGATGACATTGCCCAGATAATCGCGGTAATTGAGAACCTTTGCCGCTGGTGTCACGGATAGCTGAAAGCTCAAGCAGCGTTGACTACCTTCAGTACGCGGCTGCATTCGTGTTTCCATCACACTCTGGGTTATGGGGGCGCTATAACGAAAACGGGTAATATGACGGATGGTGTAATACATGGTTGGTTATATGTGCCTGTTCAAGCTAAAGTGCTTGTAAATGGATGAAATCTTGACGCGTATAAAGATGTTAGGTAAAAGACACACTTTGAATGGTATCTAAATCCGTGTGATCAAATTTAAGAGACTAATCTCTGTAATCTGTGACATGTCCCGGCGGGTTCGAGCGGGTTTTAGCCTGCTTCCCGCCGGAAAATGGAGCCGGATGGCTTTAGCCTCTGGCGGCGAAACCACCGACATTTCTATTCCAGTTTGTTCGTTTACCAACATCTTATCCTAGCGCCCCCTCGACCGCGTATGTGATATAAGTCTCATACAGGGCGTTATGAATATAGGCACATTGGTCGTTGATGTCCTTGAGATAGGCATGTGTATCCCGTGCCAGCATTTCATCGACCGTATCAAAACTCATGCCGGAGCGCAGCCTGCCCGCCAAACGGTGAACCCGGCTGTTCTTGCTGACGGCTGCCGAGTCGGAAATGGCTTGCAGCGAGGTTTGTAAATGTTCGATGCAAAAGCGCATGGCGTGGGGAAACTCCGAGCTATACATCAAAAATTCCACGATGCGATTGGGACGTAAATCCGCATTGTAAACTTTGCAGTAGGCTTCAAAAGCGGTAAAGCACTTCAATAACCCCAACCACTCAAAATAATCATCGGCGTTGCAGGCTTCCGGTGAAGCCGCAAACACACTCAAGTGTGAATCGAGGAATGTAGCAATTGAAAGGGCGCGTTCGATAGATCGTCCGACTTGGATAAACTGCCAGCCTTCGTCATGCACCATCGTCGTATCAGTTATGCCTTGGAACAGATACGCCCCATTTTTGATAGATTCGAAGAATTGATGCGGCTGTTCATTCCAAATACTATCAATGCTGCTGCGGCGCACATCCAGATATAACGTGTTGAGTTGCAGCCACATTTCCGAGCTAATTTTCTCGCGTACCTGCCGTGCATTCTCACGGGCGTTGGCGATGCACACCACAATCGAGTTCAAGTTTGATTGGTCAAAAGCCAAGCGCTGCGTCATGTTGTATTCGTCGGGTTTTAAGTCCTCTTTGGGTGGGACGTGCAGCGCGGTATTTAAACGTTCCCAACGCGCTCCCGGTTCCTGCTGGTTGGATTCCAGCGCAAGGTTGAGATGCACATCGATCAGACGCGCCGTATGTTCGGCACGTTCCAAATAACGGCTCATCCAGTACAGGTTATCGGCTACGCGTGAGAGCATTTGTCTCTATCCTTGAACTATGATTGTTGTTCCGAATCAACTTGCATCGCAAACGGCAGCGCACTGCCAGCCAATTGCACCGCTAAACGTTTAGTTTCTTGCTCGGTGAAATTACCCGCAATAACGGCCTCGGTGCTGATCTCTGCTTGAACAATTGGAACACTCAGTACCTTGCCATCCAACACAATTCCCAGCGGTTTACCAAGATGAGTGCGGGTATAGTCACCTAAGATTTTTCCAGTTTCATCACTAAATTTCAGCGTGACTTGCCACTGCCCACCGAAATCTTGGTTGAGCGATGAAATGGCTGATTGAACGCCTTCACCTGTCAGCACCGTTTCAAAAGGAGCATTTGTCACCGGATTTTTGGCTGCTGTATCTGAAATCGGATGATCGCCTTGTCCGGTTGTTAGAATTTCTCGACCTGCCCACTCGCCAATATCCGGTACATCGCTGAAGTCTACGAACTCCAGCAAACCACGCGCGCTTAAAGTTTCAATCACGTCATAGAGATTTTCGACTTGCGGTAGCCCAACGCTGACGGTTTTGTTGTCGATAATCTCAACCGTCGCTGCGGATAATCCCAAACCGTTTAGACGCTGGGTTATCACCGTTGTAGCTTGATTGAGTTCATCAGATGTGAAAGTGCCAATCGGAGACAGACTGATATGAGTCACAATTTCAGTGGGGGTAATGGATAGCGAGGATGAGCTACTAAAAGCTGCCATAAACGAACCGAATATGGCAGCCAGTAATATGAAAATGAAGGTGAAACAACCACCCGAAGGAGACGGTTCAGACATTATGCCTCATACTTGAATGTGGGCCTCAAGGAACCACAGATGCTTATCCATCTCACCCGAAATGGTGGTGAATAAGTCTGCGGTATCTTTGTCGCCTGCTTCGTCAGCCGTATCAATCGCCGTCCGTGTACTGTTGGCGAACTTGCCGTAAATTTCGACCAGCGTTTTCACCATTGTCTTACCATCATAAGGTCCCGCTGGAAACTCCGGCAGAGTCGAATTTGCCGCAGCCATTCGAGCCGTTCCCATCGCTATCCCACCAATGGATGTCGCACGTTCGGCAATGCTATCCACATAAGGCAGAACTTGCTCTGCCAGATCATCAAAGAATTCATGCAACTGAATAAAGTCCATGCCCTTGATATTCCAATGGGCTTGCTTGGTCTGTGTATAAAGATCGGACACATCCGCAAGTTGCTGATTCAGGAGATTGATCATCTGATCCCGAACCTTCTCAGAAAGATCAACATGTGTGTGGAAAGTTTGAAGTTTGCTCTTCGCCATGATACTTATTGTCCTTTGTAATGGAGAATTACCATAACTTATCATAGCCGCATCCAGTAACCATTACATCAGCCATCACGTCTATTCATCCTCACCCACATGTCCCATAAATTTCCCCTTATGCTCCCTTACTCATCCAACACCCATGTGTCCTTACTGCCACCACCTTGTGATGAGTTGACCACTAACGAGCCGCGCTGTAGTGCCACCCGTGTCAACCCACCCGGCACAATCGTCACCTTCTCACCGCATAGAATATAAGGCCGCAAATCCACATGTCGTGCCTCGACTTCGCCTTCAACAAAACACGGTGCGCGCGAAAGGGCTAAGGTCGGTTGGGCGATGTAATTACGTGGATTAGCGATAATGCGCCGTTTAAATTCCTCGCGTTGTTCAGCGGTGCTGTGTGGGCCAATCAACATCCCATAGCCACCGGACTCGCCAACCGCTTTGACCACTAATTTGTGCAGGTTCGCCAGCACATACTCACGCTGCTTGTCATCGGTTAGAATGTAGGTTTCAACGTTGTTCAGGATCGGGTCTTCGCCGAGATAATACTTAATCACCTTCGGAACGTAGTAATAGAAGGCTTTATCATCCGCCACGCCCGTACCAACCGCATTTGCCAGCGCCACATTCCCGGCACGATAAGCGTTGAATAACCCCGGTACGCCCAGCATCGAGTCAGGTCGGAAAGCCAACGGATCAATAAAATCGTCATCAATCCGGCGGTAGATCACATCCACCTGTCGCAGCCCTCTGGTCGTCCGCATATAAACCATGTTGTCATGCACAACCAGATCGCGCCCTTCGACCAATTCCAAACCCATCTGACGGGCAAGAAAAGCATGTTCAAAATAGGCCGAGTTATAAACACCGGGGGTAAGGACGATGATGGTCGGTTCAGGCCGATTATCCGGCGCAAGATGCTGTAAGGTTGAAAGCAGCGCCCGCCCATAATTTTCCACCGGACGCACACCATAATTGCTGAACAACCGCGGGAATACCAACTTGGATACTTGACGGTTAGAAAGCATGTAGCTCACACCGCTAGGTACGCGCAGGTTGTCTTCCAGCACGACGAAGTCGCCGCCCGGTACGCGGATCAAATCCGTACCACACACCGACACGTAAAGATCACGGCGTACCCGCAGCCCACGCATCTCACGCCGGAAGTGCTGGCTTGTGAAGATCAGTTCTGGCGGAATAATCCCATCGCGGATAATGCGTTGGTCGTGGTAGATGTCCTGTAAAAACAGATTGAGTGCGGTGATGCGCTGGGTCAGCCCGCGTTCAACCGTTTCCCATTCGGCAGCCGTGATGATGCGCGGTAGCAAATCGTAAGGGAAGATGCGTTCTGTCCCTTCGCTGCGCCCATAAACCGTAAACGTAATTCCCTGATGCAAGAACGAAAGATCGGCTTCTTGCTGCCGATGTTTGAGTTCTTCCTGTGTTAGATCAAGGACACGCTGGTAAAGCGCGTCGTATTGAGTTCGCGCTGACCCTTCAGGCGCAAACATCTCATCATAGGCTTCGTCTAGCTGATATTTAACAAAAGGCGCTGCATTGCTCTGACTTTGACTTTGACGTTGTTTTGAAGACATAGCGTATATTGGCAGCCTGTTTTAAACGATAGTGAAGTGTACTCAATCTAACTATACCGATAATATGAGCATTGTTGCCAATAATTTATGCCTGACTGTTGACGAATTGCGCTAAAGCAAAGCCTGTGTCAAGATTAATTATTGAATTGTGAAGAAATTTTTACTAATATTCTGTTATCATTAATCATAAAGGTGTGCAGCCACCTTTCTAATAATTTTGCGGCTAAATCATATACATTGAACCAACTTTTAGACCAATTATTTCGGATGAAGATAGCAAAATTATTTAATCTGTAAAAATCTTCACGTTTTATTCAGAAATGGTTAGGCGAAAGTTTAGCCTCTCGCAAGGCTATAGCCCTAAAGTCCTGTTCAGATCAAATATTAACATGTGTTACGCGGATTATCCCAAACAAACGTTAATTCAACTTTGATACCGAACGCTTACTTAATCCAGTTATAAGGAAAATGTAAAAATGAAACTTTCGCTGGTCATTCCAGCCTATAACGAAGCTGAAGGCGTGCATCAGACATCCGATGCGATGCGTGGCTTGTTGGCTCAACTGGGCAAAACGCATGAGATTGAAGTGGTTTTCGTGAATGATGGCAGCCGAGACAATACGGCTGCTTTGCTCGAAGCCGAATTTAAAGATGACTCGCGTGTGCGTGTCGTGTCTCATGAAGTCAATCGCGGCTTAGGTGCTGCTATCCGCACCGGATTGAAGCAGGCTAAAGGTGATGTGATTATCACCACCGATTTTGATGGCACGTATCCTTTGGACACCATTCCACAAATCTTGGCGCGTATGAATGCCGATGATTGTGATATTTGTACCGCCTCTCCCTATCATCCTAATGGACACGTTGAAGGCGTTCCCGGTTACCGGCTGATCTTTAGCTTTGGCGCATCGCTTCTCTACCGCATTCTGGTAAGCTGGCGTATTCATACATGGACAGCCTTGTATCGTGCTTATCGCCGCAGCGTTGTCGAAACCGTTACCTTCGAAAGTAATGACTTTCTGGCAGGGACTGAAATTCTGGTCAAGGCCATTCAAGCGGGTTTCCGTGTCACCGAGTTTCCAACCACCCTGCATGTTCGTACCTTTGGTCAATCCAGCATCAAAATCGCCCGTGTTACACGCAGCCATCTGAAATTCCAGTGGCGCTTATTGCTGCAATCACTGTTTGGGAAATCTGCTTTCCCGCAGGTTGTAGAGCGGAGTTCGTAGTCATGTCACCTTATGTTTTTGTCGCACTCAGCACTGTATTCGGGATTGTAGGGCAACTGTTGCTCAAACGGGGAATGGGCAGCATCGGTCAATCTTCGACGGGTGCAGCCATGCTCAAGCGTATTGTCCTCTCGCCGTGGGTTATTGGCGGGTTGATTATTTATGCGATGGGCGTGGTCAATTGGCTGTTGGCGCTTTCCAGTTTTGAACTGAGTTATGTCTATCCATTCGCCAGCTTGGGCTATATCGGAATCATCATCGGCTCATACTTCATTTTCCGTGAGCGCATTACGATGATGCGTTTGTTAGGGATTGCGGTCATTGTTTCGGGTGTGTTGATTAGCAGCCGGAGTTAACCCGTCTTGCTGACCGTGCGGCAAGCTTGACTCTATTCTGGGGAATGCGCGGTTAGTAGTTTTGTGCCGGATATTCTTTTATGCGAAATGATTGGCAATTTGTAGTGCTATGCAAAAAATAAATAGTCTGGGTGCGGGGCAGCCTACTTCCTCACCTCTGAACATATCGAGTCAAAGCGGGGCGCTTTGGAGTATCTATTTGCCGCATCTGCTGATTGTGATAGTGATCACAGTGGGCATATTGCTGCGTCTATCGGAGTATCCCTTATCCTGGTTTGATGAGGGATATACCACGCATGTTGCCCGTTTGTTGGTTGAAAAGGGTATCTACGGAACATATAACGGCATTCGATTCAGCCCGTTTGATCCTTTTGTCTCAAGCGGCCCCGGTGTCGTGCTGCCGATTGCATTCATGTTTAAGCTATTTGGCTTTGGCGTTGTACAAGCTCGCTTGGCCTTGTTTCCCTATTCGTTGTTGCTTGGTTTAGCCCTCTTTTACTTGGCCCGTTACTTATATGGTCAAACGATGGCCTTTTTAACGGTATTAGGTGTTCTGGTCATTTTTCAGTGGCTGGTCAACATTACTGACCTAGACCTATCTCCCTTAATGTTAGGTCGCCAAGTATTGGGCGAAGTTCCGGCTATTTCGATGATTTTACTGGGGCTTTTAGTATGGTTTAAAAGCTGGGATCGTCATAGTTGGTTTCTGAGCATCCTCGCGGGTATTATCTGTGGTATCGGGGTGCTATCCAAAATGCAAACGGGATTTGGATTAGCGCCCGCTTTATTCATTATTGCTGCTTTTCGGACGTTCAAAAATCGTCGCGATGTAATCTTCTATTTTGCGCCTGTATGTATTGTCCTGCTGATTGTAACGGCTTGGATGGGCTTCCAACGGCTGAATACGCCCGCCGAATTGCGACCGGAATATGCCAACATCACCACGCTTGCCATCATGGTTCACTATATTATTGGGCTGTTTGGTAGGGTGTTGGAACGTCGTGTCGTACTTATTTCTGCGGTTATTGGCTTTTTCATCCTCTTAAGACTCACGGCACTCGCTTTGAGTTCCAGAAAAGATGTTGAGATCACCAATCGCCAATGGGCTGAATTAACCATCATCTCCTTTGCGCTCTTTTACCTGATATGGTATTTCGATCTGTCGGTGGGGTGGGAGCGCTACTTATTCCCAGCCTTCATATTGACCTGTTTACTCACTGGGAAATTGCTTTGGGATGTTGTGAAGCGTTTGTTGTCCAAACCGGATAGCAAATGGATTAAGCAGCTTGAGGCTGGCAATATCAATCTGTACATGATCTCTACGGCGGCTGTGGCGGTTGTTCTGATTGCCCTGTCCATATTTACTTGGACAGACCCTAACATGACCAGTTCGCAACAAGTGACCGATTATATCCGTTCCAATATCCCCCAAGAAGCGATGATCGAAAGTTGGGAGTGGGAACTTGACTCGCCCAGCGAACATCTGAATTTCCATCATCCCGATTCGACCTATGTGATTAGTTCGATTTGGGATCTGGCGATGCATCAGACTCTCGTTCTCAATTACGACCTGCTTCAAGCCAATCCTGAATATCTTATTACCGGGCGCTTTAATAATCTTACGAATATTTATACGTATGAGGACATCGGCAAAAATTTTGTGCTCATTAAAGACTTTGGTCTTTATCATATTTATAAACGTATATAGCGCGACGCAGTTTCGTTTTGGCATTCGGCCTTTAAGGTGTGTGTATGACTTTGAAAGACATTGCAGTGATCGGCGGCGGCATTATGGGTGTTACATTAGCCTATAAACTAGCACAGCAGGGTATTAAAGTTGATGTTTATGAACGTGGAGATAATCTCGGCGGTTTAGCCAGTTATATGCAGTATGACGGTGTACGGATGGATCGCTTCTATCACACCATTCTCAGCAGCGACACGATGATGCAGTCCTTGATGGAAGAGGGTGGTGTCGCGGATAAACGGCACTTCACCGCCACCAAACAGGGCTTTTACGACAGCGGCAAGCTCTACGATTTCAATACGCCCGTTGATTTTATGATGTTCCCACCGTTGAATTTGATTCAACGCTTCCGTTTAGGTTTACAGGTGATCTATGCCCAATTTGAAAGTGATTGGCGCAAGATGGATAGCGTTCCGGTGGAAGACTGGCTTGTAAAGGTCAGCGGGCGCGGGGCATACAACAAAGTCTGGAAGCCGCTTCTTCGTGCCAAGTTTGACACCACCGCCGAGAGCGTACCCGCAACTTACATCTGGTCACGCCTCAAACGCATGATGGGTACACGCTCAGGTGTCACCTCCAAAGAGATGATGTGCTATCTCGAAAATGGCTATTACACACTCATTGAGGCACTCGCCAAAAAGTGTGAGGCGATTGGGGTAACCTTCCACCTCAAAACGGCGATTGAAGAAATTGTCATTGAGAACAACACCGCTACTGGTGTCAAAATCGCGGGTGAATTTCACCCTTATGATGCGGTTATCAGTACGATGGCTTCCCCCATCCTCGGCTCGATTATCCCCAAAGCCGATCAGTCTTTTAGGGATTTGCTAGCTAAACAGCAGTATCTTGGGGTCATGTGTCCGCTGCTTATTCTCAAGAAGCAGCTTGTTCCCTATTACGTAGTCAACATCACCGATGAAAAGATTCCGTTCACGGCGGTCGTGGAAACGACCAATCTCATTGACCCCAAATACGTCAAAGATTATCACATCGTCTATCTGCCCAAGTATCTTGCGCCCGATAGCCCGATTGCCAATTGGTCGGATGAACAGGTTAAGGCCGAGTGGATGAAATATTTTCATCTCATGTTCCCTGATTTCAAAGACAGCGATATTGTGGATTTTATTGTGCAGCGGGCAAAGTTTGTTGAGCCTATTCGCCCTATGAATACGCTCGATGAAATCCCCAACATTAAAACTCCGGTCGAGCGTCTTTACATGGGCAACACCGTCATGATTTACCCTGACTTGGGTAATGGTGAATCGGTGACACGCTTTGCTTTGAAGGTTGTTGATGCAGTGACGAGCGAATTGAAATAGGGCAATCACGAGCATTCTGAATTTCACGTTGTACTGGGCGGAATAAGCATCCGCTCAATAGTCAGTAAGGTAATTTCATGGCTTCTGTAGATACCAAAGTAATCAAGACGAGTCTAGCGGGTCAATCTAATTGGTTGTACATCGGCGGCGGGATCGCCACGGTGGTCGTTACTATATTTTTGCTGTTCTTTCGCTTAGGTGATTATCCGCTGTTTTTTGTTGACGAAGGCGCATTTTTGCGCGTCAGCAAAACCTTAGCGGTTGAAGGCGTTTATGCCGACCGCAGCAGTGAAGGTTATCGCTACAACGGTGCAGTCATCAGCACTGGCCCAACCGTCATTGTACCAACCGCCATCCTCTTCAAGATTTTTGGTGTCAACCCGATATACGGACGCATTGTTAGCGCCGTTTACGGTCTACTGATGTTATTCGCGCTCTGGTATCTAACGCGACAGTTATTCAATGGCTATGTTGCGCTGCTTGCCGTGATTTTTTCGCTGGCATCGCCCGCCCTGAGCCTGATATTTAATGCCCGCGCCATGATGGGTGATATTCCGGGTGTATTCTTTATTTTGGGTGGACTGATCTTCTGGTTACATCCAAAAGGGAAAACGTGGCTGCAACTGGTAATAGCAGGCGTATTCTTCGGCCTTGCCTGCATTACCAAATTGCAATTTGCCCTGCTGGTCATGCCCTGCATCGCGGCGGGTTGGGTCTTGGACTTGATATGGTATCACCAGCACAAATGGTATTACTACTTTGTTCCCGGCTTAGTCGGTTGCATCGTATCCGGCTTGTGGTTTGTCTACGTCATCGTCATTTTGCCTGATTCTGCCAACGCCACCCAAAATATCGCCGCGTTTCGCAGTGCAGGTTCTTTGGCTTTAACCTTCGATATTCACAGCGTTCGCTATGGCCTAAACTATCTCGCCAGTATTGATGCCTATTCTGGCCTCGTCATCGCCGGATTAATCGCGGGCTTGGTGTTAAGCATCGGCAGAAACAAAGAGTCGCAGGATAAAAGCCAGATACTGCTTCTGATTGTGCTGAATTTCGGTATGTATCTGCTCAGTGTCGTAGAGTGGAAGCGCTACGGTATTCCGGGTCTAGCACTCATCCCGATTTTTCTCGCGGCATTGGTCTATCGGATTACGGTCTATGCCTTTAATAAACCCTTGGATTGGCGCAACCTGATTGCGGGACGCGTAACTACTGATGAGCTTCAAGTTTGGGCGGTTCGTGTCTTGGTGGTTGTATTTGTCCTAAACCTTGCTGTATTCCCACTCATCGGGCAAGCACTTACTGTTAAATCGGATGGTGGCAATCAAGCTACCTATGCTGTGGCAACTTATCTCAGCAATAACGCTAAACCGGATGCCTTGGTTGAAACCTATGAACCTGAACTCGCCACGGTCAGCAATTTCAAATTTCATTTCCCACTTCAAGTTTCGGAAACCACGCTATTTCGTAAATTGTATCGGGAACGAACTTCAGGTGATAATGTATATAACTTCCACGATTATGTAGACCCGGATTACGTGATCGTCGGTCGGTTGGGCGTATGGGCTAATTTTTATACCCCTGAACTCTTGGCTGGCTATGAAGTTGCTCAAACAATAGGCGAATACACCATCTGGAAAAAAGTGAGTACGTAAATACCAATGCCGATAAAAAACGTTGTTGCCCGCTTTGTGTCGGTTAAATTTGTCATTCTCACGCCTCTACTCTTGCTGCTCGTAGCAAGATTTTTGTCACCCATAACGGTTGAGGCTGCCGCAGCTTGCGACAGCCCGGCCAATTCGGTGGTGGCGGAAAATTGTTTACCCGGTACTGAAGATTGGCAAATGCGGAATTATCTGGGCGATATTGAAGGTTACGTTTCCGACGGCAGCGTCAATCTCGGTGAGAAAATTGATTTCTTTGTCAACACCACGGCTCCCACCTTTGACATTATGATTTTTAGAAGTGGCTATTACGGTGGCACAGGCGGTCGCCTCGTCCAAACTTTAAGCGCTTTAACAGGCAAGGTACAGCCCACTTGTAACCGTTACGAAGATACCGGTCTGCGAACCTGCTCCAATTGGGTATCGTCTTATACGTTGTCCATACCAATGGATTGGGTGTCGGGCGTTTATGTTATTAAACTGCTGCGTCAAGATTCCGGCGGCGAGAATTACATTCAATTTGTGGTACGGGATGATGCGCGAAAATCTGCCATCTTGTACCAACAAAGCCTCGCGACCTTCACAGCTTATAACTCCTACGCGGGTAAATCGACCTATTATTGGAACAGTGATGTGTGTCCTACCGTTGCCGATTCGGTACGGGCGGTCAAGGTATCGCTAAATCGCCCAGAAGCCCACGCCATATTTACAGACCCTAATAATTATCTCAACACCTATTTCCGTGCCGAATACCCGATGGTACGTTGGCTCGAAGAACAGGGCTACGATGTAACTTATTCAACCAGTTTGGATACGCATCGCTCTGGCAAATCGGGGGCGCATAATGCACTGCTTGACCACAAAGTATTCTTGTCCGTTGGGCATGACGAATATTGGTCGCAGGAAATGCATGATGCCATAACCGCGGCCCGTGATACTGGTGTCAGTATTGGCTTTTTTAGTTCGAACACTTCTTATTGGCGTGTTCGTTTTGAGCCTGATCCTGTGACCCGTGAACCCGATAGCGTCATGGTCACTTATAAAACAACCGAAAGCGGCAGTCCTGATCCCAGCGGTCATCCAACCGGAACATGGCGTGATCCACAGGGTGTTAATAAGCCCGAAAACGCTCTCATGGGTGTGATGTATATCGGTGACAACGACAAAATGTACTTCCCATTGCGCTTGTCGTCCGATTACACCTCGGATCGCTTGTACCGACACACCGGTTTACAAAATATGCCTGCTGATAGCTATATTGATGTAGGCGATCAAATTATTGGCTGGGAATGGGATTCAACCGTCGATAACGGCCTCGAACCGCAAGGTTTACAGGTCATCGCAAAAACACCTGTCTATGGCTTCATGCTGCGGGATGCAGGGCGTTTTACAAATGGCGATTTGAGTGCGGGCAGCGCGACTGCAACCCGTTACACCGCTCCCAGCGGCGCGATTGTTTTTGCCAGCAGCAGCATTCAGTGGTCATGGGGCTTAGGGGCGCATGGTCTGGAGGTTTTCGAGCCAGACCCCTATATCACCCAAATGACTTACAACATTTTTGCGGATATGGGGGTGCAGCCCACGACTCCCGCAGCCAACCTGATTCTGGATGGCTCGAATACACCTGATCCTGCCTTACCAACCGATAAAATTAAGCAGGTCGATGCCGCCAAAGCACCTGTCATTAGTAATGTGCAGGCTTCTGTTAACGGAACCGACGCGACCATCACTTGGACAACAGATGTCGAGAGTACCGGACAAGTATGGTACGGTACGCAGCCCAATCATGTGATTACGCCTGCTGCCATTGATACGGGTTATTCGCAAAACCACAGCTTACAGATAATCGGACTGATTCCCGGCACAACCTACTATTTAAAAGTTGCTTCCACCAACCACGATTGGGATCACACGATCTCCGATGAGAGTTCGTTTATGGTTCCGGTGGGTTCATTTACACAGCGCTTGCAAGGGGCGGTCAATCCGTTGGTCAAGCAGGGCGCTTGCTGGGTACGCGCCAATCAAACGGGTGTCATTTTCCTCGTTATCTTAGGCGTGGTAATCGTTGCTCTGCTCATCTCGCCAATCGTCATTTTGCGCCGACGCGCAAGGAAGCTGACAGTTGCTCCATTAGCAGCTTTCTAATATTCACGCTGATAACAAGCAATAAAAAATCCCTGTCACACTGGCCGGGATTTTTTTATATATAGTTGCAGTAAAGAAAATAAGCCTAGACCCGCATCAAGCGGATGCTCTCTTCTAATTTGCCTGTCTTAGACCGGGCATGGGCAGAAACCGCGAAACGGTTGTCGCCGCTTTCTTCTTTTATCAATGCCAATGTCAGCGTGAGCTTGCCGAAGCGCAATACATCGCCGTGATTCAAGTAGCACGGGTTAAATGCGCCCAATGCCTGTCCGTTGACGAATGTTCCATTCCGGCTGCCCAAATCCATCAGGTAAACACCCGCTTCGTTGCATTCCAACGTCGCGTGGATGCGCGAGATTCCATGTTCGGCTGCTTTGAAACGTGCCAGATCAAGATCAGGGCGATCTGTCATATTGTTGGATTGCCGCCCTAGAATAAGGCGCTCGGCCATTTTCAGCGAAATTGAAAGTTGGTCATCACCAATCTGGAAGATTAGTGTGTGAATAATCTGGCGGCTCTTGGGCAAGGTTAGTGGACGAGTAGCATCCAAATCATCATCTAGGAGTTGACCACACTCAATACAAACAGGTGACTGTTTCGCGTTTACAAATTGGCATCGTGGGCAAATATGGTCACTCACGCCGCGCCTCCTAAACCTAGCTTGTATGATTTTATTTCTAATGGACGAAGTATATCATAGCGCGGTCTAGTCACGAGTGCATAGGAATTTAGTACTGGAAAAGGCAAATGTTTCAAGATTGTAACGCGATATTGAAATAGTAACCAAGAAATTCGTTATAAAGAACACATTTCGAGGGCGCAATATGCAATTTAGCGATTTGATCAGGTAATTAATCTGCGAGGCTTGCTGTCACTACGACCAAACTATGACCATTTGGCAAAAATATGAGGGGCAGCATTTCTGCGCCCCTCATCGCTATCTGCTATCGCTGTAGAAAAACTACTGAGGCAGTGTCCATACCAATCGACCGTAACCAACATTGTCTTTGCTGGTACTGCTGATGCTGGCGCTGCTCAAAAGCTTGATGAAGGCATCAAACTGCGCTTGGCTGCTCTTACCTTCCGTAAGACCGATGATTTTACCCAACGGCTTCAGCCCTGCACCCGCAAGGTAGGCGATTGCCGAAGGCGAGGGAACCATATAGCTGGCGGCTTCCTTGAATGCGGTGTCCATATCCAGTCCACCCTTGCCGGTTAGGGCTGCGGCTGCCGCGCGACGTGTACCGATGAACAGTAGTTTATCATTGCCTGTGACGACCAATTCAACCGGGAAGGGCATATTGGCTGCCGTGCCAGTGATCACCAACGAATCGACACCGCCGATTTTTTCGGTAGTAACCTTGGCCTGCATCTTTTCATTTGTGGTGAATAGCATCTTGATACCATCCATGATGGCTGCGGTAACTGTTGGGTCGCTCATCTCGGTCAGGAAACCGAAGTCCACCGGGAATTGTTTGGTCAAGTCGGCTTCGCTGGATATGTCACTCAGTGCCGGACTCAAGGCCAAATAAAGGGCATAGTCACCTTTCATGGCGGGCAGAATATCTTTTTCCAAATCCTTACCCGTCAAGCCTTGAATAGCGAACTTGAGCGTGTCGAGTCCCTTTGCCATCTCGTCAGGCGATACACCTGTCGATTGCATCATCCCGGATTGTGCTTGGAAGTTTTTCAATACACCTTCTAGCGATGCACCCAAATTAGTGCTATGAAGTACCAACGGTGAGCCCGATAGAATATTAGTGGCGAACGCTGGGTCAACCGCGACTGGCATTGCTGTGCTGAAACCAGCCTCGTCAAATTGCTTCATCAAATCGCCATATGGCAGCACGACATCCACTGTCAACGAACGGTTATCAAGAAAGGTGAAGCCAATGACTTCTGGTGGGAAGTTCTTGAACAGCGGTTCCAAATTTTTCATCATCTCGGCTTGAGCCGGATTACTGTTCGTCATTTCGGATTGCATCGCGATTATTTTCTGGAACAAATCACCGAGGTTGGTATAAATGGTGATGTTGTAATCGGATTCAGGCAGCAGCTTGATGCTGTCGGAAAAAGTCGCGCTGTCGCTCAGTGCATCTTTTTGACCGTCGAGCGCCAAATCCTCTTTATAGGCGGCAACAAGTATGACATCTTTGCCAATCGCAACGATACCCGATGCCGATTCCGGTGCATCCTTACTGGGTGTGAACAATATGAAGTCACCTTCAGTCGATGTTTCATATTTCCCATCAGAAGACTTCTCCAGTGCGGCTTTCCAAAAGGCTTCGGCTGCCTTCTGATCTGTGATCGAAACAGCGGCTAAAAAGTGAGGTGGTTCGCTGCTGGCAGTGCCACGCCCCATCATGCCTTCAAATGTGAATAGGCCGATGCTGACTTCGTCGCCCAGCCAACTCCGTACTTCAGAGTCAAACGTGCCTGTGCCGATAACCGCTTTGACTGCCTTATCAAATTGGTCAGCGATCCGTTCTGGCTGTGGCATACCCGGAATTTGAGCAGCGATCTTTGCGAAAAGGTCATCAATTTCCTTGATATAAGCATCGTCGGTACGGAAACTAACCAGTACGGGGGCGGTCGCCGGGAAATATTTCGCCAGCGAATTGAGATCAGCCGTGGGCGCAGCCATCGCCGGAGCAATTAATGTCCCCAGCGCGACAACCATTATTGCCAATAGTGTAAATAGTTTCTTCACAAAAGCCTCCTTAGTTGAGCTTATTTTCAGAGGGCATCATCTTCTGCCCATATTTATAGTACGCTGGAACTTAGTTGAAAGTTCCATAACGCCTATAATTACACGCTTTTGATGAAAAAATATCAGGAATCGGATGGAAGAAAGTCTCATTCATTTGGCTGATATAAGAACCTCTGATGTCTAATGCTTTGCCATCCATAAAAACCTCATGAATTTCACAAAATATTATTTAAAACTTCACAACAGTGAATTTCCCGTAAATAATCAAAAACCCTTACGAAAATTCTCGTAAGCCATATGTTATATTACGAAAGAGTGAAAGAATGATTAATAGAAGGTCAAGGCTTGTTTGCCCAATATTCCGACCTTCAAATTGGAGTGCTGACCTATGAGTTTACGTTTAAGACTTATCCTAAGTTTTATTGCAGTGGCATCGCTTGTGTTTATCGTCGGTGTCGTCGGTATTGTGACGGCTCAGCAGATTGCGAATTCTGCTGATGTCATTGTCAACAGTTCCAGTCCCGCGCTGAATGCGTTAGGGCAAATCGAAGCCGCTGGTAATAACATGCGCGAAACAGCTATCCACCACGCCATGTTCCGTCGCATCGGTGCCGACTCCATTGAGGATCAGGAATATGCGGAAGCCAAACTCGAACTGGATAAGTGGCTGGCTGAACTCAAAATCACTACTGACCAACCTGATATCTACGAAGCCGTTGCCGCTACCGTGCCGGAATATGTCGCCAGCACCCAATCCTTAATTGATACCGCTAATAACAGTACAGATGACCAAACCCTTTATCTGGCTACACAAGGTATTGAGGATGCTGAGAGTGCTTTTGCAGATGCGGTTGAAGCCGCTATCACTAAAGAATCGGCTGAATTTCAGCTTAATATTCAGAACGCTCAAAATACCGCAAGTTCAGCAGTTGGCATTAACATTATTGCGATTGTCTTGGTCATGGGCGCTGCTCTCCTGCTAGGCGTGTTAATTGCCAGACGCATTGTACGTCCGGTTATCCACTTACAGACCGTCGCTACCCGCATGATGAATGGCGATTATTCGCAACGCGCCCAGATCGAATCGCAGGATGAAATCGGTCAGCTTTCGACTGCATTTAATCGGATGTCTGAAGCGATGCAGAAACGCGATCTGGATCTTAGCACAGCCAATAATGTATTGGAAAAGCGCGTTGAGGAACGCACCAAAGAATTGCGCGTTGCAACCCGCGAAGCGCAGGAAGCCAGCCGCTTGAAAGATGAATTTTTGGCGATCATGAGCCACGAATTGCGAACCCCTTTGAATGCCATGATTGGTTTCCAAGGTATTCTGCTGATGACCGCCAAATTGGATGACCGTTCTTTACATATGATCCGGCGTTCACAAGCCAATGCTAACCGTCTCTTGACCCTCATTAATGACATCCTTGATGTCAGCCGCATTGAATCGGGTCGTATGCAATTTGTGAACTCGGATATATCACTCTCAGACTTAATCGAACGCTTGCAATCCCAAATGGGCGTTCTCGCTGATGAGAAGGATTTGGATTTCAGCGTCAAACTAGATCCTGCTTTACCACCAACCATCTCGATTGATGAAGATGCCATCACCAAGATTGTCACGAACCTGCTTGGTAACGCCTTTAAATTTACCGAAAAGGGAGGTGTGACCCTCGATTTGTCACAAAAAGACAATAGTATCGTTATCGCGGTGACTGATACGGGCATCGGTATCCCCACTCATATGCATGATGTGATTTTCGAGCGCTTCCGTCAAGTAGACGGTTCTTCTAAACGGTCACATGGTGGGAGCGGGCTGGGCTTGGCAATCGTTCAAAAATTGACGCTGGCCTTAAATGGCACGATCAATGTCCAAAGTGTTGTGGGTGAGGGCAGTACCTTCACTGTAGTGCTTCCGCTAGAAACAGCAGTCGAAAAGGTAAGCGCATAATGAGTGTCGATCTGAGCAATATTCTAGTAGGTCAAAAAATTCTTGTGGTCGACGATGAACCAGATAATCTGGAAGTCGTTGTCGTGTTGTTGCAAATGTGTGAGGTCGATGTTCTCGTCGCCTTCAACGGTCAGGAAGGCTTGGAGATGGCGCGTGAAGCCCTGCCGAAGTTCATTATTTGCGATCTGTCCATGCCAGTCATGAGCGGTTGGGAAATGATCCATATTCTGAAGAATGACCCGACGACCAAGGACATTCCGGTGATTGCGCTCACGGCTCACGCTATGACGGGTGATAAGAAACGCGCCTTAGCCGCCGGGTTCCACAACTACCTGAGCAAACCGTTGCAGCCTACAACCTTCATACGCGATTTCTTGCAACTGGTCATGGACACTCCTGCAATGGCCGAATTGATGAATGTGAAACTGGCAGATGTGAAAGGATAGTCACTATGACACCAATGAATGAATGGCACGTTTTGATTGTCGAGGATGAAATTGACGGGCAAGAGGTCGTGCAGGCCATCTTGGGCTATTTCAACATTAGTGCAGATGCGGTTGGTACTGCCGAAGATGCGCTGCATTTACTGAGCCAAAATCAATATACTGCCGCCGTAATTGATCTGGGTCTACCCGTTATGGATGGCATCGAACTGATTAGCACCATGCGTAATAACTCCGCAAACGCGCAAATTCCCTGCGTCGCGATAACCGCTTTCCATTCTTCGCAGCTTAAGCAGCAAGCGTTGGCGGCAGGCTTCGATGCTTATTTTGCCAAGCCGCTGGATGACACCGGTTTTGTGCGCGAACTTGACCGGATTATCTCCCGCAATTAATGTCAGATCAGACCCATTTGATTGGGCGGAATGAACCCCGCCCTTTTGAAATATTCTTTTACCCTACTCGCATCACCACGACGTATATCCACCATCCACAATCAAATCGGTTCCCATCGCAAATTTGGCGGCATCGGATGCCAGATACCAGACGGCATGTGCCACGTCGCTCGGTTCACCCATATGACCAACCGGAGTCATATCGTGCCAGATAGCCGCCCACTCGGTATATATGCTGACCGCCTTACGCGTCATTTCGGTGGCGATGTAACCCGGTGATACTGAATTCACACGCACACCTCGTCCTGCCCACTCCGCCGCCAGTGATTTGGTCAACATAATTACGCCTGCTTTGGATACGTTGTAAGCCGATTGTGGTTGGGGTTTATTGACAATTGACCCTGACATCGACGCGATGTTGACGATACTACCCGATCCCCTCGCCAACATGTGTGGGGCGACGGCACGGCAGCCCCAGAACGTGCCGTTGAGGTTGATGTCAATCACATCCAGCCAATCGGTATCCGAGGTTTCTTCGGCTTTTGTCCAGCGGGCGATGCCAGCATTGTTGACGAGGATGTCAATTTTGCCCATATGCTCTAAAACACTGGCGACCACACTGTTGACGCTGGCTGACTCACGCACATTGCATGACACAGCGTAGGCTTGCCGCCCCATGTCGCGTATTTCGATAGCTGCATCTTCTGCCGTGGCCGGGTCAAGTTCTGCGATAGCAATGTCCGCGCCTGCTGCTGCCAATGTGCGTGCGATTTCCCGCCCGATGCCCCGCCCCGCGCCTGTGATAAGGGCTGTACGTCCACTAAGGTCAAATAAATTGGTCATAAAAAAGTCCTTTAATGATTTTTAAGTCAAATTTTCTCTCGATAATCATAACCTTTCCTTCTCAACTCGGATACTGATTATCGACATATTATTGCCAAGATTTTGCCAATCGCACTACAAATAAAAACGAGGCTCATATCAACATGAACCTCGTTTCGCAAATTAAGCCTGTAGCTTAAATGCTATCCATCTTTTTTCCCATTTCCATTGCCGTTCCCATTCCCGTTGTTGCCACCAGTCCCGTTGTTGCCACCAGTCCCGTTATTGCCACCAGTCCCGTTATTGTTATTGGTACCATTGTGGCAGCTATTGCCGGGGCAGTTGTCACTGTTCCCGTTGTTGCCACCATTCCCGTTATTGTTATTGGTATCATTGTGGCAGCTATTGCCGGGGCAGTTGTCACTGTTGCCATTCCCACCAGCATTGCCATTGCCATTATTGTCGCTGTTACTATTCCCACCGTTGTTACCACTATTTCCCTTATTAGGATCAGGTGGGCAGTTGGCAGGACAAATGGGTGCGCTTTGTTCTTTTTGGACGGTCGTTACTTCTGCTGCTGTAAGGGGCGCATGAATGCTAATTTTGCGTCCCAAGTGATCAATAGGTAAATTCGCAACTTCTTCCATCTGGTATGCTTGTGGAAGGCTAGGTGAAGAAACAGGATTCATATCCGAATCTAGTCGAATCTGGACACTACTTCCCGCAACCGCAGTACGGGTAACCCCATTTGAGGTGACTGTTGCATGACCTTCTACTGTCGTTATAGTCATGTTGCCGCTCGGTTGCGCCTGAAAATAAACTGTTGATCCCAATTTGACGACCACTTGATTGATCCACAATTGGACTTCACCAGAACCCTCTGGCGTTTGAATAATCAGACCATCTTTAGGAATTTCAGCACAGCTTTGTGATTCGTTTCCGCTCTTGAAAGTAAACGCCTGCATAGGACGATAATGTGGTTGTGACGCGTTCACAATATTTAACGCCGAAAGGTCTCCCTTAGCGCTCATGAACTCGCTCTTAACCCAGCCTGTCTGATCACTATCAGCGAGTTTTACCCGTATCCATGAGCTGTCTGTCAAACGTTCTAAAGCCGTCACTGGTTGATTTGGTTTAACCGTACCAACCACTCCCGCTTTTAAATTCGGCACTAAACGCACATTAATGGCACTTTGTCCTAGAGTACTGACATCCATCATAGTGGATGTAGGAACACTGTTTTCAAGGGTCACATCACCGAATGCTAATAAGGTGACATTTGCGGGCTTGGCAGCGGGCAGGTTGGCCTCGATGTTCATCAGCGCCACACCCCATTCGCCCGTATCGATCATCATGGGAGAAAGTTGCAACGACTTAATATCGCTCACATTTACATGATCTCCGGGTTGGCTAAAGGTGAAATTTGCACTTGTCGAAAGCGGAACCGCCTTTAGGCTGATATTGCCATAGCACGCTTCATTTTTGCCAGTTTCTTGGCAGATTGTATCTGTAGCGGCTAGTGCTTGCTTAACTACAGCAGGGCAATCGGCAGCCACAACGGGTACAACGATGATACCGGAAAGAATAAGACCGTATAAGAGAAGGGATAAACGTTTCATGATAATCGTTCCCAGCTTACTCATGCATATGCCTACAATGAATTCATAGGTTTTTGATGAGCATGACCAAATTATACCTAAATGTATCACCAATTAATAATCACCTTGTAGGCCAAACGGCTTATTTTTCATGAATTTAAGGTAAATGTTATATAAATTATAGGATTGAGGTTTATTTTAAGTTTGTGCCTAAACCATTTTCAAACCCTTCACAAATAGTTTGCGCCAAAGTCTCCCCTCCAAAGTTAGTGCCAACACTCGGAAAGAGTTACAAAATGTTCTTCCAAATGGTAACCCATTCCCTTCGTAATTCGTTTACACTGTTCTGTAAGGGGTGGAATTATGCGGTTTTACTTTTTAATGTGGTAATAGCCAAACGATTGGATTTCTGTAGGGACACGGCATGCCGTGTCTGTCGGTTAAATATCACATTAATTTGTAAAGGTGGATCATTCCGACCGCGCACCTTAACATAGCCGGATTGATCACGCTGACCGCCGCCATCGCCGCCGCCGCATATTTGCCTTTGTGGCTAACAGTGCGCTTCAGCGCCTTTCTAACTCAGGCAATATCTTGAGCCTCTGACGCTGACAATTATGATTGCCAAATGTCGCGACGACTCTGACGACAACGACGACATATTGCAGTGCCGCATTTGCGGAATTTGCAGCATATTCCGCCGTTTCGGCACTTCGCTCCCTCAAATCCGCTGGATTAACCCTCTGTTGCAACTGCACTATTTTCAACAATTGCAACATTTTGAATCAGTTGGTTTCGTCTTTGATTGATAAAAGGTGCTTTACAGTCTCAGCTATTTAACCACCAGCGTATAAGTAGCCGGTGTGTTCGTCACCGGAGCAAATGGAGAAATAGCGATCAGCGCGGTATTTACGCCTTCTTCAATCGGTAACTGCCAATCACTTTCAGCCGGAGCAAGCCAACGCTTCACCACGACCTGCTGCCCCATTTGCTGGACGGCCTGCACCCACACTTGCTGCGGTAGACGGTTATCGCTGCGAACCCAACCATCAGCCTGCCAGCCACCATCGTCCTGCTCGAAATCGCTCTGGTAGCCGATTTGTGGGATGCTCACCGCATCAATCGCCATGCCTTTACTGGTGGTGCTGTCGTCCGCAATAAACTCAAATCGCAGCAGGATTTCCTGTCCCGTGTAAGCATCGAGTGAAACCTGTTCATCCCGCCAACCGTCGCTCACCCCGGTATAACCCGCCCCATAAGCATTGTTGACTGGATTGGTGATGTCGCTGCTTGGCGTTTTCAAAATCTGCCAATTCTTTCCGCCGTCGCTGCTCACCGTTACATAGCCATAGTCATAGAACTGCTCGGTGTCATACCAAACTTTATAGTTGAGGGTCGCTGCTTTCACTTTTGTCAGATCAAATGCTTGTGTCAATCTCATGTCACTCAAATCCGCGCGATTGCTGTACCACATCCATTGTCCACTGGGCGCATTAAAAGGGATGAGCATAGTTGTCGAAGGTGCATCAACGTGTATATCCAGTGATTGCTTACCCTCGATGCCGGTCATAACGTGGTAATCAGTGCTGTATTGGTTGAGCGTGCCTATATAGCTGTAAGGATACTCGGTCACATTAGCAATAGGTAACGGACTCCCGTATCCAGTCGATACCAGCGAGTGTCGATAACGACCGTCGCCTAGTTGGGTATCCGCGAGGAAATTCGCCAGCACCCAATCTGCAAAAAATTCATTCACACCCGCCTGTCCCATATCTTTTAAAACGTGGTCAAACGCATCCAGCCCGCTCTCGGGTTCATTACTGAGCTTCCGCAGCCCGGCTTCCCCGAAGCGTTCGTAAAAGTACGCCACGAACAATGCACCTGCTCCATAATGGGGTCCAGTGTTTACATTCGGAGGCCAGTCGTTCAGTTGGGTATCAGGTTTGTTAAAGAAGTAGGGAATGGATTGCCCATCTTGGAATAACAGAAGTTGTGTAAAAGCCGAAAACCCTTCGTTGAGCCAAATATCCTCATTGCGCTCGATGTTGAAGCGGATCATATGCTGAAATTCGTGGGCAAATATACTTTCGATGTTGATGCTAGCAAGGTTTTGGACGTCCAGTGTATCCAGATTAAACAGGAACATCTCGTGTTGGTTGCTATTCGACCACACCTGCTTCGGAAAGGTGTTGACGCTGGAAAAATAGGCTGCCACACTGTTACCCAATTGACGCGCGAACAAACCATACAGGTGTGGATCACCATCAATGCCGGGGTTGGCTTCCTCGCCCCATAAAGCCCTTACTTTTGGATAGACAGTCGTATCAAACGCATCCGTTAACTTTTGGAGTTCATTGATGTTGAGGTTCACATCCGACTGCACCCACATATAAATATGCTGTCCCACGACTCGCAGCGTAGCCGAAATCTGAAACTCGCGGTTCGCACCATTGTTCTCGACCCAAAACTGCTCGACCTCACCGACCTTCCGCGTCACAGCGTTGGCAGGTGGCGTGGGTAAAGTCTGGACACCTCTAAATCGCCGTGCCAGATCAACCGCATCCGCCACTGGCACAACCGTTTGTGCTAAGGCTGTGACCGTCGGGTAATCATCATTGGCTGTTGGTGTTGATGTCTGGGCATGAATCGGGCTGCTCAAGAGGAGTAGGACAGCAAGCAGCGTGAATGGGAAATTTTTCATAGTGGGTAGTCGTTGTAAAGTGTGCAAACTTAAGTATTGCCCGAAATTTCGATGGTTTCGCCGTCAGCCGGAATACGAAGTTGGCCTGTACTTACTCCAGCTTCATTCGCTGTTGCCCGCAGTTGCTCACGGGTGGTTGTCGCATGGTCAAGTGCTTCCATATGCGTCGCAATTACGGTGCTTTTAGGTGCAGCTTGGCAAACCGTAATCGTCTGCTGATCGTCCATCACGATCAACTGCCGCTGATCGTGGTCGTCAAGCCACTTTGCCCCACACGAATGGGTCACGATTACGTCCGGCTGGAAACGCTCAATCGCCTGCTCAACTTCGCTGCAAAGTACGGTATCTCCCGCCCAATAGACCGTCGGTTCATTGGGCGCTTGCAACACAAAACCGGATACTTTGCCCATTTGTGTTTCGACATATCTGAGGCCGTGATGTCCATCTGTCCGCGTGATATGGATGTCATGCCAATTCGCTTCGCTGGTTATAGGCGTAACCTGTTGGAAACCTTTGCCGCGAATGATGTCTTCATTCGTCGGTTGGCAAAATAGCGGTAGGTTTTTGGGTACATACTGCTGCGCGACTGTATCAAAATGGTCGCTGTGCAGGTGCGAGACAATCACCAGTGAGACATCTTTTAGAATAGTTTCAATCGGTAGTGGCAGTTCAACCATCGGATTGGGTGATTTGCCTGTATAAGTCGGTAGCGAATACTGAGGAGCAAAATACGGGTCAATTAATATCGTTTGACCCGCATAGTTGAGGCGCAGCGTTGCATTACGAATAAGTTGTAGCTTCATGATCTCCACCGCATAGATCGCTGATCTTTAGATAATGGAGATTATTATAGTCGGATTACGAGGCTTTCACTTCCTTAAATAATCCCTCAGTGTTCACGTTGGTCAGTCCATGGTCAGTCTTTTCCCAGTAGAAAGGGTTCGTGATGAGTTGCCATAAGCCGATGTAAGCCGCGATTGAGTGCATACACCAATATACTGGATTGGTGAGAGCGTACACCAGTAATTTGCGATTATTGCGCTTCAGAACGCCCATGATATTGAGCAAAATGGCGGTACCATTGCCTACAATCAGGCTGAAGAATGCCACGTACCACACCCAACCCGCGAAAATGTCGCCCATCCAAGTCGGACGGAACAACAGCCATATCGCGAAGAACAGCCACATGAGCGGGTTAATCAAGAAGATGGCGACCGTCCCACCGATAAACAGGTTGTAACTCAACCAATCTTTGAGGCCGACGCTCCGCAGCAGTTTCAGTGGGTTGCGGTTATGCACCAGCCACGTTTGCATATAACCCTTGATCCATCGGCTGCGTTGGCGCAACCAATTCTTGTAGGCTTTATTAGCCTCTTCGTAAGTGGTCGAACGGATCACACCCACTGTGTAGCCATTGCACGAAGCCCGTATGCCCAGATCAGCATCTTCGGTCACATTAAACGGATCCCACGCCCCCAGTTCTTGCAGTTTATCCAACCGGAAATGGTTACTTGTTCCACCCAGAGGAATGGGCAGCTTGAGTCGGTCAAGCCCGGGTAACAGCGTGTCGAACCAATAGGTGTATTCCAACGTAAACATACGCGTCAGGTAATTTTCCTCGGCGTTGAAGTAATTCAGCGCTGCCTGCACACAAATCAACGTATCGCCACCTGCTTCAAAGGCCGCTACCGCTTTTTTCAATTGGTCAGGTTCGGGAATGTCTTCCGCATCATAAATCGTGACGTATTTTCCCCGGCAGAAATTCAGGCCGTAGTTACAGGCTTTGGGTTTGGTACGCGGTAGACTCTCTGGCACGATGATAAAGCGGAAGAAGCTGGGCGGCGCGGCTTCTTTAGCCTTGGCAATCGTTTCGAAGTCGTCCTCTTCCATCAATATCAGCACATCCAGCTTTTCACGCGGATAATCAATGCGCGAAAGTGCCTTCAACAAACGCGGTACAACTTCCGGCTCCTTATAAACGGGGACGAGAATGCTGTATATCGGCAGTTCAGCATCATCCAGCGCTTTGACCTGTTCAATCAGGACGCTATCACCCGTTCGTGATTCACTGGCTAGACTCAGTGCCAGCTTGTAGAAAATCGACACCATATAAATCAGGCTGATAATCACTACAAAGGCCGACATCGTAGTGCTGGCGTTCAACAATAAACCCATCACAAACAGAATTGCGAGGATGATTCCCGTCGCAATTTGTGGATAGGTAAAGACTTTCGAGGCTGACTCATCGGGTCGGGATTCACGCAGGTGGTTGACCGCGTGGTGTAACAGTGGTTTCTGAAACAGACTGTTGACCAACCTCGTAACGTTAATCTCAGTACCGACCATCGGCAGAAGTTCAGCACCGGGAACAATTTGCTGCACCAGTTCGATTAAGGCAGGTTCGTTCGGATCAACCGCTAGGATGATAACAGTGCTGTCGTCAAGCTGTCGCAGTGGGCAAAAAAGATAACGGATGAGATCAGCCGGATTGAATCGTCGCACAAAATCGGCATCATAATCAAAGAACTCTGAACCGACCAAATCGCTCATATAGCCGGTATTGGTGGTCTGTGCGAGTTGTGCTGCATAATCTTTGGGGTTCACATAACCCATCGCCCCTAAAATGTCGCGCATCGGTGTCCGGTGTTGGGTATGGATAGCGAGCGCTTCTTCAAGGTGGGCAGGGGTGATGCTGTTTGTACCCAGCAGTTGATAAATAGTCTCTTTATCATCCTCTGGCAGTGTATCGACCGCATCCAGAATGAGTTTGTATAGATTGACAGCTGCGACCATTTAGGGTTACCCGGATTATTATGCCTTATCCCGATTGTAACCCTACAATAGATGATCAATTTGTTGAGAGCGTAAAAATCAACTATTTCTCAATCAATAACCTCAGCCATGATTCCTTGTTCGCCCAACGCTGTCCGCAGTCCGTCCCATTGACCTGTCCGCACAATCACTGCCATCGGCCCTAACCGCGCACCCAAATAACGGCGCAGTGCGGGTGTATCCAGAATCCGATCCAGCGTTTCCGGCGCAGTCGTCCGCATGACTTGCAGCTTTTCCAGTGACACCGCCGCCGATGCTCCGCCCCGCCAATTTTCTAGCAAGCGAGTAATGTTGGCTGGAACGGGTGCATCACCTAACGCACGGCTGATGAAACTGGCAATATGTCCGGTGTTGATTCCCTGCTCGGCGGCTTGTTGAATGCCTGCACCATCCACTTTATAGGTGTAGGGGTCACCTGCTGAAATCCAACTCGCGAAACGTGCCGCTTGAAAGCGATCTACGCGTGAAACTTTGCGGCTGATGAGCAGTGTGCCATCATCCTTCACCACGATTTTGTCTTCTGGTTCAGCCGGGGTAGGCCATGCCGCTTGACCGAGGAAAGCACGCCCATAAGCGGTCAAACGTGCTGCCTCATCTGCCAGGTCAACCAATCCCAACCAGTGCATCGGCCCGCTGACGTAATATTCGAGTAACGCGCCCTCGACCGCTTCCCAGTTGTCGAAACCCGTCAAATATTCCTCGCTGTCCTCACCACGAATATACCAACTGTCATAATCGCCACCCGGTCGTTGGAAATCAGGCTCGGTTTCCTTGACCGCCATGATGAAGCCTTCTAATGCCCACCATTCCTGTTTCGGCACGAGCTCACGCATAATTTCCAGCGCACTGCCTCGTGCCACAGCCGCATTATAGTCATCCAATTCGCCCCCCGGTTCGGGATGTAATCCGGGAACATGCCACAGGTCGCGATAAGCAATGCCGCTTTTCCAACCTTCTGCCAGTCCTTTGACCTGCTCGGAACGGGTTGCGGAAAGCCACCGGCGGGCTTCGGCGCGTTTGGGGAAGGCTTTACCTGTTTGAATTTCCGCAAGATCAGCACTCAAAGCAAGACCGAAGACAAAATCTAAACGACCGTCTTCACTTTTGAGCATGTACTTCTGCAAGCGAGTACGCGCATCGTCGGTCAGTGTTACGCCATCCAACGTCGGGCTGTAGAGTTGTAGATAGGCCAGCAGCGTCGCCACATCATCTACCACCGAGGTGTCGGCCTGTTTGATACCGGTTACTTCTTCAAGTGGCTCAACCAATCCTTCGTCTGGTAAATCATCTGCTTCACTTCCTACACTGATTGGAGTATCGGGTGCATCTTTTAAGTCAGAGTAAGAATTTTTCTGCGCCGAAAGTAAGCGCCCTAGATCGTCAGGGATATAAACGACTAAGCGTGCTCCGGCATCCGCAATCTCAAAGGTTTGTGCTACTAATCCCCGATAATAAAGTGCCTCTGCTACACTGGCGGGTTTTGCCAGCGGATTTTCGCGCTCGATTTGTGCCGTACCCATTTGTCGGATTTCCCCAAAAAGTCTTGCGAACTTTGCAGTGGGCATCTTCCCGCCGGAACCCATCAGCATTTGGATAGCGCCCCGTTGGTCATCCGATAAGGCAGTCCAAATGGTTTGTGCGCGGACAGGATCGAGCATCACGTCGCGCAAACTGTTGATCGCGACAGTTCGTTCAAGTCCGGTGATATTGACTTTCCAGACCTTCGCCAGCACAGGCAGCAGTCCGGCATCCGTATCATCTTGGAGGGTGAGGTTGAGTGTTTTCATATTCCCTAGTTTATTCAGATTGATCAAATCTGCCAGCAGTATATAGTCATCATATCGCTTATTTTACCCTCTGTAACAACATGCGAACAAATATTTGACAACCGAACCCCTGTTCGGTTATACTTTAGAACAATCATTCGCGATAGAATCAAAGTAGTGTTAAAGTAAGGATACAGTCATGAAGGAATTCAATAAACTTTCAGAACGGCAGCGCAACATGCTGCGGTATATCGAGAAGTACACCGCAGACAACGGTTTCCCTCCCACTATCCGCCAGATTGGTGAAAACACCGGCATCAATTCGACTTCGGTGGTCAATTACAATCTGAACAAATTGGTGCAGGCAGGTTATTTGACTCGTTCACAGCATGTCTCACGCGGTCTGCGCTTGACCGGCCCCGTACCGGGTGGCGAACGCAAGAAGTCGGCTGTTCATGCAGCAGCGGCTCAGGTTCGTGTGCCGGTTATCGGCAATATTTTTGCCAGCAAGCCCGTTCCCGTGCCAGAAGATTATAGCTATGACGAAGACAGCATGATCGAAGTCACCAAGGATTTGTTGGGTGGTACAGACCCGGCGGATGCTTACGCACTGCGCGTCAAAGGCAATTCGATGATTGATGCCATGATTCGTGAAGGCGACATCGTCATTTTCCGTAAGCAGCAAACGGCTAATGAAGGCGATATGGTGGCTGTGTGGTTGACAGACCGTAATGAGACCACACTCAAGTATTTTCACAATGAAGGCTCACGTATTCGCCTTCAGCCTGCTCATCCTGATATGGAGCCAATCTATGTTGACCCACGTCAAGTACGCATCGAAGGCAAGGTACTCTCCGTCATCCGCCACATGTAATTCAATTACTTCCAATTGATAATGGGACGAGGCACAAAACCTCGTCCTTTTTATTTCTCATCTTTTTCCTATTTTCGTCTGTATAAAACTTTGATTCGCGTTACACTCTTGTTGCAATTAGTTTTGTATACATTTTGTTACACGTTTTTGAGGAAATACAATGACCAGTATTTTTATTTCGTATCGTCGTGCTGGTAGTAGGGCTTATACCGGACGTATTTATGATCGGCCGGTCCACGCTTTCGGCGCACACCATGTCTTCAAAGATGTTGAAGATATTCCACCCCGGTGGGACGACATTCCGTATTCTGTGGAACGATGCCGAAGTTGCCCGCTGTCCGGTACAGGCTGGCAGTATGAATTGTGATGTGAAAATACCGCCTGCATAAAGAGTCTCGCTCGGTTTGACACATAGCCGTTTTGTGGCACACTCTGCGTGTCTGATTGTTGGCGTGAGGGGGCTGCATTATGGGTCGTCGTCTCTTGCTTATAGGGTCTGTTATCGGTAGCGTGGGATTGCTGCTTGTATTAGGGTTATTCCCACTCACGGCGCAGGATGTACTCTTCGCCACCAATACACCGTCTGTTGCCGTGCCGTTGTTTGCGACGAATACACCTTCATCATTGGTTAAACCGACCTCTGTTCCGCTGCTGTTGGCAACCAACACCCCGCAGCCCGAAATGATGAATGCTGCACCGGATGCCTCGGCTGATCGTTATGCGCTGCGCCGTTGGGACGATAACAACCTGACGTTGACATGGATTGATCAAGTCAGGCACATCACAGCCGACGATACAGATCGCATCATGGCGCTGCGGCTATTCCAACAGGAAGTCATCCGACGTTTTCCCGGCGCACCACACACCGCAGCCAACCGCGAGGCTCTTTTGCAAGTAATGTTAGCGGCTCCACTTGGCGCAGTCGATATGCGTCCTGTGCTGCGGCCTTATATCGAAGCCGCGTTAAATAATCTCAAACCTACCTTTGATACGACTGCTTCACTCACCTACGAGAATTTCAGCATTACCATTGCTCCGGCTAATCTGGACGGACGAGCAGGCAAGGGCGCGGTCATCTACGCATCTTATATCCCCGATAATGGCAATCCGGCTTTTCGAGATGTGGCGTTGGCACTGATTGACCAACAAGGGATTTATCGTGTGCCGCAGTCACAATCACCTTATCCGGTGATTGGCGCTCAGCTACTGGGTTCAGCGTTGGTTGATAACCTCAATGGTGACGGAATCAATGAACTCAGCCTCACAGTCAGTGTTCCCGATGAAGTGAACAGCCGCTTCTATATTTACGGTTGGCGCAACGGCGGTGTCGTCAATTTGGTTGAACCGGGTAAGCAGGTGTTTTATCAAGGTACGCCGCAGTCTTTGCCGGATGGTTCTGGTTTTACAGTTGACGAATATCGTCTTGAAGACCCGATATGGAACTGTTTTGGCTCACGGATAGTGACGTGGCGCTGGCAAAATAACTTTTTCCGACCACCCACGACCATGCCGGACTTTGCTCCTCGTAATACGGTGGCTTGTCGGCTGTCAGCAGTCGAACCGTTGTATGCACTGCCACCGTCGGATGCGATTCGCACCATTGGCAACCTGACAGCGCAGGCTGGCCCGGATGATGTCGAAGCCGCCGGACGTGCCGCCGTAATGGTTGCCATGCTCAACGTACTCGATAACAAACCGGATGTTGCGCTTGAACAAATCGCCCAACTTTCGACAGGATCGCAGCCGGGAACTTGGTTGGACGAGCAGGTGCAAGCCTTTAAGAAAGCCGCTGCTCAACCCAATACCACGCCTTTAGTCATTTGTGCTGCGTTGCAAGCTGCGAGTGAGCATGGCGCATGTGATGTCAATGCGGTGCTAACGCGTTTGTTTAAAGAGCAACCTTTCAACCGTGAGCAGTCGATTGAAGAACAGGCCGCCGCTTTGGGCTTGCGTGTCATCCAGCAAATCATTGTTCATAAGGTGGGTAAGGTAGATCGTCCTGCTTATCTGTTTGATCTGGCAGGTAATCAGTGGTGGGCTTTTGCGCCGTTGGGTAAGCAACAATACACTGCCGAAGCTATCCCTACACCTGCTGGCTATGAACTGCCACCAGCCGCTTTACCCACCGTTCTCACACCGCCACAAACTGCCTATGATGCGCTGTTAGAACGCGATAATCCAGCAGAAGTGTTGAATATTCTGGATACCCTTCAGCGCAATCGTCCCGGAACGCCGTTGGATAGTGCTGCACGATTCTTACGGGCGCTGAGTTATGATCTACTTGCGGATCGTCGTCAAGCACAGCCCTCTTACTACAGCCTGTGGTACGATGATGCCACTTCGGTCTGGGGACAGCTTGCGGCGGCACACCTTGAACGGCGATAATAGAGGTCGCAAATAAACCAATCACCGAAGTCTGAGGACGCGAAAAATCATTTCCGACCCCGGTGGTTGGCACATCTTCTTATAGTTACAACAAGCGAAGGAAAACGTACATTATGAAATTGGCAACTTTTACCTATAAAGAGCGCACACGCGTGGGAGCAGTCGTCGAAGACCGCGTGTATATGACCAGCGAGTTGGATTCGATGCAGTATATGATTCGTCGTGGGTTGATGCCTGCCCAACGTCATGAGTCATTGGCGTTGGAAGAAGTCAAACTGCAAGCGCCGTTGCGCCCCGGCAAGATCATCGCCATTGGCAAGAACTACGCGGAACATGCCAAAGAAACAGGTGGCAGTGTACCGACGGCACCGATTATTTTCGCGAAGTTTCCCAGCAGCATCATCGCTACGGGTGACCCCATTACATGGAGCGAGAGCATCACCACGCAGGTCGATTGGGAAGGTGAACTGGCAGTCATCATCGGCAAGCGGGCGCGTAACGTTAGCGAAGAAGACGCGCTAAAGTATGTTTTTGGTTATACCGTCGGGCATGATGTTAGTGCGCGTGACCTCCAAATTCGCACCGACAGCCAATGGACACGCGGGAAGAGCTTAGATACGTTTTGCCCGCTTGGTCCGTGGATTGTCACCAGTGACGAACTGGCTGATCCGCATAACTTGAGCATCAAAACCACTGTCAACGGTACAGTCATGCAGGATGGTAACACCAAAGACTTCATCTTCAATATTCCAACGCTCATCAGCTATTGCTCACGTATGTTCACCCTCGAACCGGGCGACTTGATTATGACCGGTACACCTGCTGGTGTGGGCGAGGGCATGAAGCCGCCACAATATCTCAAAGATGGTGATGTGGTGGATGTTGAAATCCAAAACATCGGCAAGATCAGCAACCCCTGTAAAGTCCTTCCCTAACTTACCCCTCGAATTAAACTATTCGCTTTGTGGGTGATGATTTATCGTCATCCACAAAGCCCGTTTTGATGATCGCTGATATGCTTTCATCGGTTTTGCGTTGGCATAGCGGTGGCTACATCAGCCTGTTAGAAAGGGTAATTTTAGGAGTATGGGCGTAAAGTGAGGGACGTTTAGAGGTTAGTGAGTGAGGTTTTTACCTTTATGCCCAGCATTTCTCGCCGCCGCTTTCTCAAGATCAGTGCCGTTTCTGCTGTTGGCACAGTGGTCGCCGGAGTAGGCAGTTTCGCTTACGCACACGATGTCGAACCGGAGAACCTCGAAATCGTGCCGGTGGAACTTCATCTGCCGCGCCTTGATCCCGCTTTTGATGGCTATCGTCTGGTACAAATCAGCGACATCCACATGGGAACGGGGATCACTACCGAGCGTCTGATTCACATTGCCGAAACGGTTAATGCCCAAAAACCGGATGCCATCGCGCTAACAGGCGACTACGTGACGAATGGCGACATCACACCTTTACTGCCCGGATTGATGGACGGATTGAGCAAACTCCAAGCGCCCGACGGCGTGTTTGCCATCCTCGGTAATCATGACCATTGGACTGATCCGGCGGCTATTCGCATGGTATTGCGACGCAGTGGATTGGTAGATATGAGCAACAGCACTTACACCATCGAACGGGGTAATGCGGTGCTGCATCTGGCGGGTGTTGATGATTATTGGGAACGGCAGGATCGTTTGGATGAAGTGCTGGCACGATTGCCCGCCGAAGGCTGTGCTATTTTACTGGCACATGAACCGGATTACGCTGATATTAGTGCGGCGACAGGCCGTTTTGATCTGCAAATCTCCGGTCATTCGCATGGTGGTCAGGTGCGCTTACCCATTATCAACCGTCCGATACATGTACCCCGTTACAGCACCAAATACCCTGTGGGACGTTATCAGGTGGGGAATATGATTCAGTATACCAATCGCGGTGTTGGTACGATTGCGCCAGCCGTGCGCTTTAACTGCCGCCCGGAAATTACCATCTTTACCCTGCGCGCAGCGGCCACAGGTCAGGCCGCCCCCAAAATAACGTAATTACCGCATAGGTCAGCGCTGTACCTATAAAGATGCCAACCAGAACAGCAATCGCTACACTGGATGCTGATAGAAGCCCTGAAAATTTGGTTACAAGTCTCGGCATTTGCTCACTCCTTATTGTGGTATTCTAAGCGCAATTTGTTGTTGACAGATGAGGAAATGGTATGAGTCGGATTCCCAAACCTGTTATGCCTAAACCGGCATTGGATTATGAAACGCTGCGGGATGTGATTGACCTTTCCTTATGGGCAGGTCAACTGTTATTGCAAAACGGTGCCGAGTCCGCCCGCGTAGAAGAAACGGTACACCGCTTAGGCACAGCCTTAGGCGCTCACTGGATGGACATTCTGGTATCACCGAATGCCATTTTAGTTACGACCACCAGCGATCTTGAGTTCCGAACTAAAATCCGCCGCGTGGTGTCAATGGGTGTGAATATGCAGATCGTCGCTGATATTCGAACCTTGGTTCATCAGGTGGAACGCGGTCAGATTGACCGGGCGGGTACGCGTGAAACATTGACACGCCTCAGCCATCTTAAATCCCAATACAATCGCTGGACGGTGGTTGTAATGATTGGATTAGGTTGTGCTGCCTTTAGCCGTCTCTTTGGTGGGGATTGGGCTGTGTTCCTCGTGACATTTTTTGCAGCGAGTATTGCCCAGTTTGTGCGACAAGAGTTGCATCGGCGGCATTTTAATTCATTAATTGTGGTGGTCGTAACATCGTTTGTAGCCTCACTTATTGGAGGTACAGCCACGCTCTTTAAACTCAGTCCACAGCCGCAAACCGCTTTGATTGCCTCTGTTATTCTACTTGTGCCGGGTATTCATCTGGTCAATGCGATGCGCGATTTGATTGCCGGACATCTGGTGACAGGGATTGTGCGTGGTGTGGTCGGAGGCACGGTGTCGTTAGGAATCGCGCTAGGGTTAATAATGGCAATTCGCTTGCTGGGGATCAGTGGATTATGAACGTGTTGAATACACTCGGGTTTATTATACAGGACGGCATCTGGTCGGCAGTGGCCGCGACCTGCTTTGGTGTCTTGTTTAACGTCCCATCAGCTTTATTACCGGGATGTGCTGTCGCCGCGGGTCTAGGTCATGGCTTGCGGACGCTGCTCATGCAATTAGGCTTGGATATTGAAATATCAACACTTGTTGGTGCAACCCTAACCGGTTTCGTCAGCGTCTATTTTTCGGGGAGATGGCACGCGCCAATCGCCGTTTTCACCCTGTGTGCAGCAGTTACAATGGTTCCCGGTGCATTTGCCTATCGCACCATGTTGGCAGTCATTGAACTGTCGTTGAATAATCCTGATACCGCTAATACAGCTCTAATTGCTGCCGCGACCAACGCGGTTCGCACGGCACTTATTCTCGGTGCGATTGCTTTGGGGATCGCCGCGCCAGCCTTGTTATTCGAGCGCGAACAGCCGGTTGTATAGTTCAAGCACCCTTACGATTTTCCGAGTGCTGGACGGACAATAAGCGTGGCATAAATCTCTCCCATTCGCTCGGTTGAATAGGGTGTGTCGTGATCAAGCCACCACTTCACCAAGGCTAATACCGCTGTTGCCACATGGTTGGCTTTAATTTCAGGTGGGATAACTTCATCGGAGGCAATAGCATCGGCAGCCAGAATTTCACCGACAATAATCTGCTGGATACGTTGGACAATCGCACTGGAATTATGTCTGCCTAGCAGTACACGGTATAGCGATTGATTGTCTGTGATGTGGTCAAACAAAACCTTGCCACTGATGTTTGCGGGTTTATTTTCGCCAATTAAGTTACGCAATTCGACAATCGTACTTTGGATCATATCCAGCAGCAGCGCGTCTTTATCCACATAATGCCGGAAAAAAGTGGAGTAGGACACATCGGCATACTCGGTGATGTCCCGAATGGTAACCGACTCATACCCACGTTGCAAAGAGAGTGCCACCAGCGCCTCGGCAAGAAGTTTAAGTGTGCGCCGGATTCTTCGATCTACTTTTTCCATAAAAATTAGAAAACCTTACGCAATTTCTCATCGACTCTATGATATATACTGTGTATTATGATATACAGTATGTCATATCTTGTCCACTAGTCAGGATGAATCAGACCTTATGTATTCTACGACTGAATTGACTTTTGACCTTTACACTCCCGATGCCCTTGGCAATCCGCATCCTATTTTGGCACAAATGCGGAAGGATGCGCCGGTTTACAAACTTGGTCGCAAAGAAATGGGTCACTATCCGTGGCTGCTTACCCGTTATGATGACTGCATCAACCTCACCAAAGATGATCGCTTCACCAAAAATATGCTGCGTCGTCCCAGCGATACACCCGTCAATCCCAATGATATGAGCCGCCAAGCGGCAGCCACCATTAACCGCCATATGCTGACCGTTGATCCGCCTGATCATACCCGCTTGCGTAATCTTGTACATCGCGCCTTTACCCCGCGTATCATGCGCGAGTTGGGTGGACGTATTCAGGAGATCGCAGATAACCTGATTGACAACATGCAGGGCAAAACGGAAATCGACTTAGTAGCCGATTTTGCCTTTCCATTGCCTATTACTGTAATCGCTGAACTGCTGGGCATTCCCGCTAGTGACCGGGTGAAGTTCCGCGAGTGGACGCAAACCATCATCGTGGAAGGTACACGCGGCACAGGTGGAGACCGTATTGCAATCGCAGCTTTAGAATTCATCATGTACTTCCACCAGTTGTTTGACGAGCGCCGTGCCGAACCGCGCGAGGATTTGATCAGCGGTTTGCTTCAGGTTGAGGAAGCGGGCGATAAGTTGAGTTCCGAAGAACTGATTAGCATGGTTTTCCTGCTGCTGGCAGCAGGCCACGAAACGACGGTGAACTTGCTGGCAAACGGCACACTCGACTTGCTGAAACATCCTGACCAGTTGCAAAAGCTGCGGGAAAATCCGGCGCTCATCGACAGCGCGGTAGAGGAAATCCTGCGTTATAACGGCCCGTTAGGATCGACGACCATGCGCTGGGCATTAGAAGATGTGGAAATTCGCGGACAAATTATACCGGCTGGCGACATGGTTTTGGCCTCGCTGCTGGGGGCTGACCGCGATCCTGAAGTCTTTGCTAACCCCGATGTATTCGACATCACCCGCAATCCGAACCCGCATATCGCATTTGGTCATGGCATCCACTTCTGCCTCGGTGCGCCGTTAGCCCGTATCGAAGGAACGATTGCCTTCAATACCATGCTCAAGCGCTTGCCCAATCTGTCGTTGGCAGTTCAACCGGAAGCGTTGGAATGGAACGAAACCATTTTGCTGCACAGCATGAAGGCTATGACTGTCAATATCTAGTCGGAAGATTGAAGTTACAAGTCGCAAGTTTAGAAGAGAAGTCGCCAGTCGTCCATAAAACGATTGGCGATTTGATTCTTTCAAGCGTCGTAAGATTCAAAATACTGCAAAAACCGCAAATAATGCAGTTGCAAAACAGCCTTCAGATGGCGGTATTGAGGGAGCGAAGTGCCGAAACTGCGGAAGATGCGGCAGTTTCTTCAGATTCAGAAGTGAAGTTTGCAGTTATCAGTTGCTAGTTAATAGATGACAGTCGAAAGCACAGTTTTGTGCCGGATTTGCCAACATCGAATGTTAAGTTGCGTGGGAAAAGGGTTTACCCCTACAGCCCCATAGATAGTGTATTCGATATGGAAGGCGAAGGGGTGACCATTTGGAAGAACATTTTGTAACTCTTTCGGGGTGTTGGCGTTAACGGTTTTGAGGGAGTGGGATTGTTAAGCCGGTTTGAAAAGGGTATGTAAAGCGTTTGGGATGGTTTGTTAGTTTAAACCGAGATACAAATATCGGGGTTTATAGCAATTTGATGGAGAGGGTTGAGTTGAAGGGGAATTATGCCAAAGGGAGGGTCACAGACCCTCCCCTACGGGGAAATTCTCGAAGTGGTGTTACTTCAATGCGTCGGCATTGACGACGTTTTTGAATTCATTCTTTTGTAAGGCGGCAACGATGAGTTCGGCGGCTTCGACTGCGACTGCCACCTGTGCTTCATCAGTGCTGGCTGCCAGATGCGGCGTATGAATGACATTGGGCAGTCCGATCAACGGATGACCAGCGGGGGGTGGTTCTTCGTTATAGACATCAAGGGCTGCGCCTGCAACCTGACCACTCTTGAGGGCTTCAGCCAGATCAGCATCGTTGATGAGTGCGCCACGAGCCGCGTTGACGATGCGAACGCCTTTCTTCATTTTGGCGATGTTAGCCGCGTTGATCATGCCGCGTGTTTCGTCGGTGATGACGCTGTGCAGGCTGATAAAATCGCTTTGAGCGAACAATTCTTCAAGCGTGACCAGTTGCCCACCCAATTTGCTGACGACATCTGCCGGAATGTAGGGATCATAGGCGATGACGTTCATGTCGAAGGCGGCGGCACGTTTGCCGACAGCTTGCCCGATGCGTCCGTAGCCGACGATACCGAGAGTCTTGCCGCGCAGTTCAACCCCTTGATAGGACTTACGATCCCACTTGCCAGCTTGCATTGAGACGAATGACTGTGGAATGTGGCGGGCGAGTGCCAACATCAATCCGAAGGCGAACTCGGCGGTAGCAACGGTGTTGCCTGCGGGTGTATTCATAACGGCGATTTTCTTGGCGCTGGCGGCATCCAGATCCACATTATCCACACCGACACCGGCGCGGGCGATGGCCTTGAGTTTGGTCGAGGCGTTGATGAGTGCGGCATCGGCTTTGGTGGCGCTGCGAATAATCAGCGCGTCGGCATCAGCAATGGCGGCAAGGGTTTCTTCGCGCTTCATCTGACCGGGGGCGGTCACTTTGAAGCCCGCCTGCTCTAAAATTTCGACAGCCTTCTTATTCACGCTGTCCGGTACGAGGACGTGGAAAGTCATTTATACTATTCTCCTGTTTAAGACGATTCAACACATAGTTAATCGGCGGATGTTCAAGAGAATATCCGCTGTAGCTATTTATTTAGGTGAAACAGAGTGTTTCGTATCGACTATGCCACTAACTCAGCTAAGGGTCAATTGTGATCTTTAGGAGGAATTTGAGGCACACGGCCTTGTAGATATTAGACAAAGCGGTGTTCAAGGCCGCAGCTTTATTGACCGTTCGTAATGCTTAACAGCGACACACCATGCACCGGAAGCTGAAACTTCAGTCTGATCTTGCCCATGTTCGCCACTAATTTCTGCGGCGGCTCAAGTGTCTCTAGAGTATCGCGCGATTTGATTGCTGCATATTGTTCGGGCGTAGGATACATCGGTTTTCCTTGACGCAGCCATTCGGCATAAGCGTTGCTGTGTTCACTGTCAATTCGATAATGGTTGAGCGTTAAAGCATTTTGAAACGGTAGATTTTCCACATCGAGTGTGATTTCGACCGCGCCAGTCGCATCCCAATCGTCATGTTGGTGATAGATCAATATTGAAAGGCTGTTCTCGGAAAGAGCAGCGAAGCCAGACACATCGGCTGCCTCGCCACGTCCGCAGATGTCGCTGTAACTCAACGGGTCTTTGGCAGCACTGCTTTCAAAGCCGATTTGCTGCGAACCCATTAGGGCGTACATCCGAAACAGATTCAGAATTGGTTTGTCAATGCCCTGCGTGGAAAAGGCGCGTGTGCCTTCAAAACAGCGTTCGCCGACGAACAGAAACGCCCAACTGAGGGGCTTCACATCCCAATGATTTTGCTGTCCAAAACGCGTCACTCTGTCAAAGGTTGCTGCTACGAAACTTGGATAGTATTCGGTGTTGCGGAAGTTCAAAACGGGATTGTCCCAAGCGCCCCCTCCTGCCCAACCATCAGGGTCAATCTCGGAGAGGACACATTCAAGCTGTGCCAAACCGGAATATTTGGCGATGATGTCATAGCCCGTTTGAATGTAGCTCATAATCTTTTTACGCGAGGGCGGTGTTAAATCGCGGGGTCGTAAATCCGCACGATAGCCGCCACCTTTGACATGAAAACTCAAAAAATCAAGCGGCGTGCCCTGCTGTCCGGTGTAACTGTTGATACCATTAACACAATGATCGAGAAACTTATCCAGAAATTCGGCTGCCCGTTGTCCTTCAATCGGGTTGGTTGTGCCGGGGCCACCGACGCGCAGGTCAGGATGTGCCGCTTTGACTGCTGCCGCTGTGTAGTCGTAGAGTTTGTTAAATTCCTCGATTGTTCCCAACCAGTAGTAATCTAAATCCGGCTCGTTCCACAATTCCCAGTACCACGTTTTAATCTCATCAAGGCCGTAACGCGTGATGCAGTGCCGCACAAACTCGAAGACTAAATTATGCCACTTTTGATAATCTTTGGGCGGGCTGGCAAATCCGTAAGCACGATACTTCCGCTGCATCCAATCGTCGGTGGCTAAATCGTAGTGCTGCGGATCGGCAAGCTGCTGCGGCATAAAGCCCAACTCGACGAAGGGTTTGTTGCCAGACTTCAGAATCGTATCCAGCACCTGATCAACGATGTCCCAATTGTAAATTGGATTACCGTCATCATCTTCGAGATAGGCGTTGGTCGAACCCCATTTGTAAAATCCGTGACAGTTGCCGGTGCAGAACAGATGATGTGCGCGGACATAGTAAGGTTTCCCGCTCAACTCACCGAACTTATTCAGCAGTGCTTGGCCTTCGGGTGTATAGGTGTAATTGATCTCGTCGTAGCCGATGTAATTCCAGTTGTGCGGCAGTTCGCCAAGGTTTTTTGCAGCATCGACTTTGATAGTAACGGCTTCGGGGGTTGCGACCATAGCTTGACCTGTTCTGGGTTGTATAGGACGCACAACCGTGCGCCCTTACACGCCCGAAATTATTTAACCTGTTCCAATTCGTGGATGCGCTTCTCGCTGAGTTCAATCAATTCGCCCAATGTGCCAGCATCGAAGGCAAACTTCGCGCCGGCTGCCGCAAAAAGTTCAGGCAGTGGTTTGGTATCACCCAAGCTCAAGGCATAGCGATAATCACGCACCGCTTTGGCTTTATCGGTCATGGAGTTGCGCCAGACTTGCATCGCGCCGATTTGTGCCAATCCGTAATCCACGTAATAGAAGGGGATTTGGAAAATGTGCAGCTTGCGATGCCAACCGGTCACGCGCGAGTCTTCCAATCCACTCCAATCGACACCGGGGATAAAGCGCCCCCATAAGTCGCCCCATTTGGCATCACACTTGGCGGGATCAGCCGCCTCTTGCGGATTGCTATAAACCCAATGTTGGAAAGCATCGACCACTGCCATAAACGGCCAGAACAAAATGTTTTGCTCAAGGTGTTCGATCTCGGCACGGGCGGCTTCCTGCGGCGTGTAATAACCACCTTCACTGGCTGCGAGATAAGGCGCGGCGAGTAGTTCCATCGACATCGAGGCGACCTCAGCAATTTCCGAGGTGTATTCCCACTGCTGCGAATAGGGCAGCTTGAGCGCTTCGAATAGGTGGAAAGCGTGACCAGCTTCGTGCAGTAGCGTTTGCACATCATCCTGTGTGCCGACGGCGTTCATGAAAATGAAGGGACGCTGAGCTTGTACCAGTCCTGCTTGATAACCACCCGGTGCTTTACCCTTACGGTTATCCAGATCAAGCAGCCCTTCCTTACGCATGATGCTAAAGTAATCGCCCAGTTCGGGATCGACCTTATGCAAAATCGTGTCGGCTTTGCTCACCAATTCCTCGACGGTTTGGAATGGATGCAGAGGTGGTCGGCTCGGCGGATAAACTTCGTCGCGGTCTAAGTCCCACGGACGCAAGGTATTCACGCCCAACTTTTGACGTTGGCGGTCATAGATGCGGGTGGCGGCAGGCACAACCACTTTTTCAATGGCATCATGGAAGGTCAGGCAGTCATCAGGGGTGTAGTCGAAGCGTTTGAACTGCTTCCAACGTAGATCACGGAAGTTGGCGAAACCGGCGTTCTGTGCCATTTGCTCACGCAGCGGGAGGTACTTCGTCCACAGGTTATTCAGGGCAGGGCGATCTGCTAAGCGGCGTTCGGCAATCGCTTTCCAGACCGCTTCACGGACGCTGCGGTCATCGGATTGCAGCTTGAGCTTCAATTGTGTGATGGTCAGTTCTTGGCCTTCCCAAATGACCGATTGTGCGCCGACAACTTGGTTGTATTCGAGGCTCAGCTTGCGTTCTTCCGTGACCAGTGGCACATTCGCCTCACGGAAAATCTCGGCTTCCGTTTGGATGTTTCGCATGGCGTTTTCAAAACCCATTGGAGCCAGTTCGCTCCTGAGTAATTTTTCTTTGAGCTTTTGTTCTTCAATTGAAACGGGTTCAGCAATGTTGACCATGAAGTTTTGCAGCCGTGTGACGGCATCTTTGTCTTCGGTATTGACCGTCGTGGCGATTTCCAAACGGTTGTTGGTTTCGCTGATCAAACGGATCAACTGCGTCCAATCGCCTAGCCATGTTTCGATGTTACTGGCATCAATCGGACGGTCGATGAGTTCGGCATACACCGGTTCAATTTGCGACCAAGACCAATTCATAAATTCCAACGTGGTATTGGGGAGTGTTCCCAGCATGAGACTTCCTTTCGCATAACCTTAAACACAAATATGATACTCTAAGAGAGAAATACTTGCTGCAATATTGGTCTGCTTAGCTAAGGAAACCAATGACCTCATTCCAATGGCTATCTCACATCTTTCCTGAAAATGCCATCACCCGTGCGGAACGCGCCTATCAACAGAGTGCCGCAAAAACACTACCTCGATGGCGTTGGGTCAATCGCATTATCACAGTGTTGGTGGTTGCCTATGCGTTGATTCAATTGGGGATTCTGTTGATTGCTTCATTAACCCAGACTAACCCTGTCCCTATTGCGAGTCAGCTTCTGCTCTTCTCCGCACTATTAGTGATTATTATCGTTTATTATCACTTCTATCTGATGCTTCAGACCATTTCCATTTCAGCAGACAGCATTGTGCGTGAGAAGTTGAATCAAGCAGGAGATATGGCAGGCATAAGCGGAGTTAATGCACGGCAAATTGTATGGGGTAAGTGGTGGGTTACAGTACAGGGATTATTACCTCGTTATCTGTTGCTTGGTATCTTAAGAGTGGGTGCAACCGCTGCGGTTGGCATGGGTGTTGCCGCAATGTCGTTTTTATCACCCTATTACAATAATGGCTATGTGCAGCTTCCTCATCCCATCACGATTATGGTAGCCAGCGTGTTGGCTATCGTATTGACGGTCGCCAACTTAGGTTTTAGCGCCGCATGTGGCATGATGAGTTCGGCTATCAGCAAGCGTAGTGCTAGGGCAACTGTTCTCGGTTTTGCGATCCAAATTATCTTTTCGTTGGTTGCTGCAATTATTCTGATATTCGTCTTCAATCGACTCCTTCTTGTCGCTATTGAGCCAGCGTCCAGATCAATCTATTCTTCAATCAGTTTTGCAGCTACCAGTCTCGCTTCGACATCAGTGATTGATAACGGCTATGGCTTACTTTCGACCCCTCTATACGTATCTTTTGTCTCTAAAAATGTAAGTAATTATTCATCCATTGTTCCTGTAAATTTCGATTGGATAATTGCCGCACTGCTAACACTCACTTTTTACATCATACTTATCGTGTTTGCGCTGTGGGTGGCAAAAAGAAGCCTTAAGCGCTCATTAGTTACCCCCAGTAGTTAGGGGAGATTTTAAGGTGCGTCCTCGTATACGATATTATTCAAAAGCTTATCTGAGTAAGCCATGGCCTCATTCCAACTACCGCCTGCCTTCTTCCCTGAAAATGCCATTACTCGCGCTGAGCTGATCTATCAACAGCGATCAGCTAAACCGGCGCGTCGGTGGCGGCGCTGGTTGAATGCTATATCGAAGGGGCTTATCATCGGGATTGTTTTTATTCTAGTAACCATGTTGCTGGTGGCATCGCTCACAGAACGCGATCCAACTCCTATTATTAAGTTATTGGGAGTCGCGCCTCCGCTGCTGATCTTGTTCACCTTGTTTTATGATCTTTCTTTGATATTTCAGACTATTTCACTGGCGGCTAACAGCATTTCCCGTGAGAGGGAAGGCCAAACATGGGAGATGCTGGTTCTCACTGGCATTAATGCCCGTCAAATTGTGCGCGGTAAATGGTGGGCGACGGTTCAACGCCAGTTTCCGCGTTATTTGCTATTAGGTTTCATTCGTGCGGGTGCGTCGGTTGCTATGGGTGTTAGTATTCTGGCAAGTAGTTATTACTACACATCCAATTATGATGTACGGATGCAGCTTCCACATCCGCTGAGCATTCTCATCTCGGTCTTCTTGGGTGTGCTGCTTACGGTTGCCAATCTGGGTTTTAGTGCTGCCTGTGGGGTCATGGGTTCAGTGGTCAGCAAACGCAGTTCGATGGCTGTCACGCGTGGGATTGCCAACCAAATCGTCCTTTCCCTTATACCCGCGATTGTAGCACTCTTCATTTTCAGCCGATCTTATAATGTTTCTGTCAGATATGATTCAATATGGCAATCCGTATACACTGTTTTTGGAATTGGTACAGGTTCATTATTTGATAACGGTTACACGATGCTTTCATCGTTCATGAATGTGCATTACCAGTATGTTAGTGCAGCAAACTTCGTTCCTATAAAGCCTATCGAATTTGATTGGATCTTTGCTGCACTGCTGACATTGGTTTGGTATGGCCTGCTGATTTGGTTTGCGCTGTGGCGGGCGGAAAAACGTGCCGTCAGTGCATTGGCGACACCTGTTGAAAAATAGCGTAAACTCCAATCCACCGTAAGGAAGATGATGCGTTCATTTCAATTCTCACTTGCCATTTCTTCTGATAATGTCATTAACCAAGCTGAACGTCGGTATCAAATCCGTTCGGCTAAAAGATTAAAACCGTGGCGACGACGGCTGAGCCGGATCATCATCTGGATATTGATAACCTTTGCACTTACTTTATTTGGAGGATTATTGGTTGCGTCATTCATGCAGCTTGACCCAACCCTATTTGGCAGGGCGTTCGGTTCACTGCTCAATCTGTTGGTCGTTTTTACGATCACGCAGCATTTTTACCTGATGTTTCAGACGATGGTATTAGCTGGAAACAGTATTAGCCGCGAAAGAGAAGCCGGAACATGGGAACTATTGGTGTTAACGGGCATTAACGCCCGTCAGATTGTGCGCGGTAAATGGTGGGCGGTCATTGAAAACCAACTGCCACGTTATTGCTTGCTGGCTCTGCTGCGTATCGGCGCGACAACCGCTTTTATCCTGAACATGGCAGCCAATTTTAGATATTCTGCACGTTCCTTACAGGGATATATCCAGTTGTCAAATGATATGACTATTTTATTTGTAGGAGTTTTTGGCATTGCTTTCACCTTGGCTAACTTAGGTTTATCCGCCGCTTGTGGAGTGCTAGGTTCTGTGCCCAGCCAACGCGGTACATTGGGTGTTGTGCGCGGGTTTATCCTCCAAATAATGCTGACAATTGTGCCGGTCGTGATCTTGTTGTACAGCATAAGGATTTTTTATACGTTCGGTTCGATACAGGGCGTTCCATCTGTTTACTATGCAATAGTGGATGCTTTTAGCACCTTAATTGATAATGGCCTCACACTTTTAATGAGCGCTTCGAATATCACGCATATCAATCCCGGCAGTGATCACTTTGTGCTTATCGCCCCTTTTGCGGTTGGAAGCGTCATTTCCATGCTAGTCGGGGTTTGCTTTTTCATAGTGATCACCTGCTTTGTCTTATGGGTTGCCGAGAAACTCGCTGTGTTTGAATTAGCAACGCCAGTGAATTGATCAAGTCCACAGGTTCATAATGGACTTCTGCGCGTTTTAATTTATATTTAGCCTGTTGTATTCCAATTTCAGGCCTTCGTGTGGGTTTACCTCGCCTATCGTTTCGTTACGGTAGGGTATCTTTCTCTGCGTTATCTTTAATTTTATAAATAACAGCCGAGCGAATATTCCTGTGAGGATCGGAATTGTTCTGCTTGCTGATTGACTACCTAAGGACTGATTTTCGTGAACACCAATCGCTCTATAACCTCGTTTGGAATCCTGTGGTTTGGACAAACCATCTCGCTCATCGGAACCAGCATGAGTACCTTTGCCCTTATGATCTGGGTTTGGCAGAAAACCGGACAAGCTACTGCCACTGTCCTCACAGGCGTTGCTGGTTTGATCCCGTCGCTCATTGTGGGCTTGGTTGCGGGAGTTTTGATCGACCGTTGGGATCGCAAGCGCGTCATGATCGTTAGTGATCTCGCGGCAGGCTTATCCAGTGTCATCATTTTGCTTCTCTACTCCAACGGACAATTACAAGTTTGGCATCTGTATGTCACCGCTGCGATTGATGGTGCAGCAGGCACCTTTCAATATCTGGCTTACTCGGCCTCGATCACGGTTATGCTGCCCAAAGAACAATATGCCCGCGCCAGTGGTTTACAATCCCTCTCACAATACGGTTCGAAAATCGGTGCGCCGATCATCGCAGGTATCCTGATCACTGTTATCGGCATTTCCGGCATTCTGCTCATCGACATCGTCACCTTTTTGTTTGCCGTCAGTACACTTTTGTTCATCCACATCCCGAATCCTACGCAGACAATACAAGCCAAAGCCAGTAGGGGAACATTTCTACAAGATGCGGTTGTGGGCTTCCGCTACATTTTCGGACGACCCGGCCTACTCGGTTTACTCTTGATTCTTTTGGCGTTTGCTACTGCCGAATCACTCGGTTATCCGCTGATCCTGCCGATGATCTTGGCGCGGACGGGCAACAACGAACTGATACTCGGAACGGTACAATCAGTTTTGGGCATCGGCGGCGTCATCGGGGCAGTGTTGCTGACGGTTTGGGGTGGCCCACGTCGCAAAGTTTATGGTGTTCTGGTGGGTGTGGCGCTCACTGGATTATTCGGGGATGCACTCATGGGGCTTGGTCAGAGTCTTCCGGTATGGATCACCGCCGCCATCTTTTTGGAAGTGTTTATCCCCGTCCTCTATGGATCGTATCAAGCTATCTGGCAATCCAAGATCGAGCCAGAAATTCAGGGACGCGTTTTTGCCGCCCGTGATTTGATGGTTAGTATCGCTAGCCCTTTTTCCATGATCTTAACCGGACTGCTCTCCGATAAAGTGCTTGAGCCTGCCTTGATGCCCACTGGCAGTCTCGCGCCAATTCTCGGTGGTTTAGTTGGGACTGGCCCCGGTGCAGGCATGGGATTGCTGCTAATGATCGCTGGTGTTCTCAGTGCTTCAGCAGGTTTGGTTGGTTTTTTCTTTTCATCCGTGCGTGAGGTTGAGGCGCGATTGCCAGATTATCAACATGTTACGGAAAATGCTGCCTCATAGCGCAAGTATAAGGTTTGTGTATTCGAACTTGCCAACTAGGTTTTTTGTTCTATACTGTTATTGTGGTTTTTCCGCATGTTCTCTTTTATACATTCGAAGGAAATCCAATGTACGGCTTAACTGGAAAAATGATTGCCCAACCCGGACAGCGTGACACGTTAATCGGTTATTTGCTGCAAGCCGCCAAAGGCATGGATGCGGTTAAAGGCTGTTATATGTATGTCGTCAGCAGCGCAAATGATGATCCCAACGGCATCTGGATAACCGAGGTTTGGCAGGATAAAGAGGCTCACGATGCCTCACTTCAGTTGGAAGGGACGCAAGAACTTATCGCCAAAGCCCGACCGATAATTGCGGGCTTCGGCGAACGCTTCGAGACGACTCCCATCGGCGGCAAAGGTCTGCCTGATAATGCCTAAATCAGTCTTCTTGTATTCAAGACTGATAACTGGCGACTGTAAACTGACAACGCCCAATGGCAATCTTGGCGGCGGCAGACCCACTGCCAATTTGCAGCGGTTTTCAGCCGAGCCAGCCGCCGATTGATTGTCATTTTGTGGCAATTTTGCCAAAATACACGTTCCATATTGAACGTTTCGCCAATCCATTCGTAGGGGTTGTTGTAAAATTCAACGGGCTTGCATTTGTATTTAAGCTGTGTTTGATCCGGTCGCGATGAGTGTTGGATGCGTTCGCAGTCGTCCCAGATACCAGCGTACTGCAAGCTGGCTGATGCCGCGCGTGATCGCATAATTCACAACAAAACCGATCACTAAGCCGAGGCCGGGAATGAGTTTCGCGAAGGCTTTTTCGGTGATCATCTCGATTAATCGGCGTGATAAACCGAGGCCGAGTGCCTGCGTCTGGTTGGAAACATAGTCGTCTACTTGCCCACCTTCACCGAGCTTAAGGGTTTGCCCTAAACTCAATATAGGGGTGTTGGCGTTCGCGCCTTGTGGGTTGAGCGCCCACGCGATGAAGTGTAAGGTCGCGTTTTGAATACGGGCAGTGGCATATAAATCAATCGTCATGCCGAAGGGAAGGAGAGGCAAACCGCCTACACTGGTAATCGCACCGATCAGCCCGCTGCGAAGTGCCTGCCGGTGAATGATCTTGTTCACCAAGGTTTCGGGGCTAGCTTGTGGGTTTTGCGCTTTCATCCGTTCAAACTGCTGATGTAAATCAACCGTGTCCGGTGTCAGGTAACGTTGACCGTTACGAATGACCCACGCCGAGGCCACGATCAAGATGAGGGTTGGTATCACACAACAAAATGCACCCGCTACCAACCAGCTATTGTTATTATCCATAGGGTGTTGACCTCCGAA
>JBBQLX010000007.1:0-75080 GCA_038328375.1 Aggregatilineales bacterium
GCCTGTTGGTACACGAAGGCCAGCGTTTGTTGCTGCGCGTCATTAGCATTGAGCCAGATCGTCAGCGCTTGGGCTTGAGCCTCAAGGAAGTGACACAGGAAGAACGAGAACGCTGGCAAGAGCGTGAAGGCGCTGTCGCAGGTGCTGAGGCGCAAGACACTGTTGACGCTGTTGCAGACGTTCAGAGTGAAGATCAGGGTAGCGTTGAGACCGCTGATCCAGTACAATCGTAAACCTTACACACAACAGCGGCATAGATTTGTGCCGCTGTTGTAGTTGTTTGTCCCTAACTATTAAAATAAGTTCGAAGAAAGGAGCAGCCGGGTAACTATGGCAAATGTAACACTGAAGCCGAATGAATCGCAGGAATCGTTACTCCGTCGTTTTCGTAAGAAAGTGACCAATAGCGGTGTGTTAAGCACTGTGCGTCGCAAACGTTGGCATATTTCAAAGAGCGAACTCCGCCGTATCGAAAAGAAAAAGGCTATTCGCCGCGCACGTCGCCGTCAGCGTAAGACTGGCGTTCGATGAGTAATCTGTGATACCTGAAATCATGGTGTCAGCCGCTTACCATGATGCTAACGGTGTGCTGTTTTAGCCGGTTTGGAGGGCTATGGCCAAACAAGATGATAAAATAAAGGTAGAAGGCAAGGTTGTTGAAGCCCTGCCGAATACCCAATTCCTCGTGGAAATGGATAACGGGCATCGTATTTTAGCCTACCTCTCTGGGAAAATGCGGAAATATTACATCCGTATTCTGCTTGGAGACCGGGTGACAGTAGAGATGAGCGTTTATGACCCAAAACGTGGGCGTATTACCTTTCGCCACAAAGACGGTGTACGTGGTGACCCCGAAGAAGAGCAAGAGATGTAGTCCGGTCGGGTCTCGGTTTTAAAGAAAGCTCGCGCTTCTGCGGGCTTTTTTGTTTTTGGAGCTTCTGTGAACAAACGCACGTGGTGGCTTGGCATCCTCTTATTACTGGCACTGTGGGCAACTCGGTTGAATGCGCTCGATCTTCTGCCCATCCACAATGACGAAGGCTTACACCTCACACGTGCTGTCGAAGTCTGGAATGGACATCCTTTCTGGGCCATCAGCGACGGTAAAATTATTAATCATTGGTTGATTGCTGCTTTTTATCCCCAAAATGAACCCGTATTTGCCGGACGCATCGCTACATTATTGGTGAGCTTAATTGGTTTGGCTGCGGGATATGCGCTGGCTTATCGGCTGTTCGGCAGTGTCGCAGCAGTCTTAGCCGGAGCGCTCTGGATTTGTTGCCCATACTTATTCTTTTATGAACGGCTAGCCTTTAGTGATTCAGAAGCCGGTTCGCTGGTTGTCCTTGCTATTTGGGCAGCCCTGCGCCTCAAACTGAACAATTCCCTCCCTGTTACTATGGGGAGGGTTAGGGTGGGGGTTCGGCCTTTTATACTTATCGGCCTCGCATTCGCTGCTGCCGCTTTGTTCAAATTCACCGCCGCTCCTTATGCCCTATCGATTAGCCTCATAGTCTTATTCGCCAATCGTCTCTCATGGCGACAGCGCATTATCGGTCTGTTTATCATTGGCATCACCGTAGCCATTTGCTTTGCCATACCGCTGATCTATCTTGCCTCGCGTGGCGAAGATTTCTTTTCCATCGCCCTCGGTTGGATTGGCGGCTCATCTGGTGGACAACCATCCTTCATTGCTAATCTGGATCGTCTCTGGGCGCAGTTGACGGGCTATGGCTCGATTACGTGGGTAGTATTGCTGGCAGTTGGTCTCATTCTGCTGCTCTTGACGGCAACCGGAGTCCTACGCGGCAAACGTATTCCAACCGACCAACGTCCATTAATTGCCGCATTATTTCTCGGCGGCATCCTTCCACTGCTCATCATTCTCTTCCTTGGGCGTGAAGTGCTTTCACGTCATTGGGTGGTCACATTGCCGCTGCTGCTGACTCTTGGTGGGGCTGGGTTGAGCATAGGTCTGACTCGTGTCCGTGATGCCACTTCACAGCAGCTTGTAACGGGCTTTGGCGTAATGGCGCTCTTTTTCGGTATTGTCCCATTCTTCTTGACAGCTTATACCAATCCCGCTGCGCTGCCTTTGCCTGCCGATGCCCGTTATGAACACATTACTTCGCACAGTTCAGGCTATGGCTTACGTGAAGCCATGCAAGCCTTACCCCAAACCATCACTCGCCGTGATTTACCGATTATCGGCAGCATGTTTGCGGATAGTTGCAAACGAGCCAACTTTTATGCCGTGAGTGGCTTGAAGTTGACTTGTGTGGGTGCGCCCGGTGTGGCTGATATTGAAGCCGTTTTAACCAACCAGCACGCCGTCTATGTCCTAGCCGATACCGCGCCATTAATTGGTGTGGATGTCGCCGCGCTCAAAGCTAAAGCCACTCGCATCGCCGCCTATCCTCGCCCCGGCGAGTCGGATGATAATGCCTCTGTGGTACTCTGGCTTTTAGAGGATCCGAATGCTGTTCGTGCCGCAGCCGATTGCACTACGCCCGTCACCTTAGCCGCATATACACCGTCATCCTCGCAGCCTTTCATTTCGTTGCAAGATGGACGTTTTATGTTGGGTGACAAACCTTTTTTAGCACGGGGCGCGAATTACTATCCGGCACGTTACCCTTGGCGGCGCTTTCTGACACAGGTTGACCTGCAAACTGTCACCGAAGAACTGGCACTGATGCGTTCCTACGGCTTCAACACGCTGCGTATTTTCCTGTGGAATAACGCTTTATTTGCTTGTCCGACCATCAATGATCGTCCCAATCCTGATGCTTTTGGTCGCTTGGATGCCGTTATCAAAGCCGCTGCTGCCCAAAACTTCCACCTCATCATCACCTTGAACGACATGCCGGATTTTTCTGCTGTTCCGTTGTATACCAATCAAACGGTTATTCCTGCCCAAACACGTTTTGTTATCAACCGCTACAAAGATGAGCCTGCCATCCTCGCGTGGGATTTACGCAACGAAGGCGATATTGATTACGGTTCGAATGATGCCCTTGGTCGTGCGGCCTTTCCTCGTGAGGATGTCCTCAACTGGTTAAGCCAAACGTCGACGCTCGTTCGTTCGCTTGATACCTATCACCTCATCACTGCTGGTTGGTTACATGACAGTGAATCCACCGCGCCTTTTGTCGATTTCATCAGCTTCCATCATTGGACAGGTGCTGATGAAATGACTAAACGCGTTGCCGAAATTCGTTCCAAAACGGATAAGCCTATCTTGCTTGAAGAATTTGGCTACAGCACCTTTCGCTATTCACTTGAAGAGCAAAGCACTTTGATTACCACAGTTGCTCAAGCCGCCCAATCCGACAATCTTCTCGGTTGGCTCGTTTGGACAGCCTTCGACTTTCCACTAACTGCCACCTGTTTAGAACCTGCTTGTCCCAGTGTCGATAACGCCGAACATCACTTCGGTTTATGGTACTCCAACTTCACACCGAAGCCCGTTTTAGAAGCTCTCCGCGCGATTCTACAACCCTCAATGAATTAATTGAATAACACCTTGGCGTTCTTTGCGTCTTGGCGGTTAAATTTTTGGCTTATTGGCTCAGATCGAGTTCGACCTTATGCCCAAATGTCACGCTGTTGTTCACCCAGCGCATCCACGATGGTCGCAGTACATACACGGTGCTGTTGGCAATTAGGGAATCAAATGACGCGGACAGTTGGAATTTACGCAGATAAATTAGCAGGATTTGTTCACGCACCCGCTCGTCATTCACGGTCTGCGCTTCCCCTTTGATTTGTAGCCCAACGATGTCGGCCCACTGCCAGACAGCCGGATAAATACTGCCGGAAACGCGGCTGTGAGCTTTCAGGTTGATGCTGTGTGCAGCGCTGGTTCCCGAAAGCCAGTAGAGATTGAACTGGTCGTCTGACACATAAAAAATCGGTGCGCTTTCAGGATGCCCCTCAGCGTTGACCGTTGCCAGTGCCAGCGTGGATTGAGTTTCCAAGAATTCCCGAATGACTTGCCGGTTGTCTGCTTCACTCATCGCTGGTTGGCCTCTCTTTACTCATCCCCAACCATTCAAAGTATAACGTGTTTTGAATACCAATTCGAGCCAACGCTCGTCCTACTGTGCTGTTGATGATGTCATCCACCGTTTTCGGCCTACCATAAAATGCCGGGGCAGGTGGCATAATCACCGCACCATTTTCAGCCGCTTGTACCATCAAACGCAAGTGACCGATATGCAGCGGAGTCTCGCGCAGCAGCAAAATCACGGGACGGCCTTCCTTGAGTTGCACATCCGCCGCGCGTGTCAACAAATCCGCGTCGTAACTGTTAGCAATCGCCGACAGTGACTTGATGCTGCACGGTGCTATAATCATGCCCATCGTCTCAAACGACCCGCTGGCAATGCTGGCTCCTATGTCACCCGGCTTATGCACAACGCTTGCCAGCTTTTCCACATCGCTGACTTTCCAATCGGTTTCTTGGGCAATCGTCGATTTTGCCGCCGGACTCATCACCAGATGCGTTTCAATCGCCTTATCCTGCGACAGCGCTTCCAGCATCCGTATGCCATAAATCACACCCGACGCACCCGAAATCCCAATAATCAACCGTAATGTCATAGCGTTTAAACTTTCAAATACAAATGACCATATCAAGCAACCTTTGCCGCATTCTTCGTAGGGGCGGGATTTATCCCGCCCGATATTTCATTTCTTAATCCGCATCCCACTCCAGATAATCAAACGGATTGTAACGCTCAAAATCAGGTATGATCTGCGCTTTGTCTTTGTCGATAAAAATCAAAACGATGCGTGAATCAGACCCTTTCTTGTCAATCGGACGCATCTTAAGCTTGAGAGAACCAACCTGTCCTTTTAATTCGCTCAAACGCGCTTCTTGTCGCTCCACTTCCGCAGGCAGTTCAGGCACATAGTCTTCATTCTCTGTTCCAATATGCTCCCACGCATTGTTATTTGCTTGCATCAATTCAGCGAATAGCAGGGAATATTTCCCGTAATTTGCATTTGGCTTATAATCGTAGCCACGGAAGGGGGGTTGATACCAGTCATTTTCACTGAGGATGCCAAGAACCTCGTCACCACGTCTGAGCTCCCATACTTTAGGCTTATTTTCATCGTCTTCGATATTCGGCATTTCGCTCATGACTATTCCTTTTTGGAGTTGTCTTCGTCAAGTAGAACTCTGAAGCTTGCTTCATGATCATTGATATACAGAATGAATTGACTTGCTCTTTTTTGAGTTCTTGTGTGAATGAGATGTAGGCCAAAACTGCTGATTTTATCTGCCCATTTTCCCCATTCAACTTGTTCAGCACCGCCGTCTGGAATATCACGACCTTCGCTAAATGTTGCTTTGTAAGGTTCAAATGCAAGTGTCGCTTGGAAACGTGCTGTAGACCAAAACATGTCTTGATCATAAACTTCCAGCGTCCCAATCAATACATCATATTTTCGCAATTCCCACATATTCCTATTGGCTTCAAGCTCATTCATATACGTGACTCTGTTTATTGTATTGGTTCCTCCCTCGCTTGCGGGGGAGGCTAGGAGGGGGTTCTTTACTATATTATAACCAACGTTTACTTTAGGTTTGTCGGCATACCATTTACTAACCATCCGCCAACTTCACGATCTGCTTCACTCCCTCAAAACGGTTAGTGCCAACCTCGCCAAAGAGTTACAAAATGTTCTTCCAAAATGTAACCCGTTTCCGTTCCACATCCTTTATACTGTTCATCAGGTGAATGCTTATCTTGCATTGGCTCCCTTGCCCTGTTACTACGGGGAAAGGGCTGGGGTTAGGGGTCTCGCACGCAGCTTAACATCCACCAATATTTCTAACATTTTGAACGATTGGCACAAAATCCACTTTTGCCAGTGCTGCTTTTGCCTTCGAAGGAAATCCTATGAGCCAATTGTCGCGACGACATCGCCACCACCGCCGACACAAAACTTCACTTCTGAATCTGACGAAATTGCAGAATTTTCCGCAGTTTCAGCGCCTTACTCCCTCAAAACCGCATTATAAACCGTTCTGGCAATTGCAGTTTTTGCAGTCTATGAATCATTAATAGGTATCTAAAAACTGATGACTGAAGCCTGTTACCTGACGACTAAACTCAGCACTCAGGACTACTTTGCACCTACTTCTCGCCCCAATGTACCGCCATCGTCCCAAACATGAACGTCCGATATTGCACATTACGGATGCCCGCCTGTTTCATCAAATTGGCAAGTTCTTCTGGTGACTTGAACGCCTGCGTTGAACTCGGCAAATACTGGTAAGCATCCGCGCCGTTCTTACCCGCCACAATCCGCCCCAACAGCGGAATGATGTAGCGCAGGTGAATTTCGATGAATGGCTTGAGCAGGTTATCTTTCGGCGGCGAACTATCCAGCACCACAATTCGCCCACCGGATTTCAAGACCCGTAATTGTTCAGCAAACATACGCGGAATATCAACTACATTTCGTGCCAGATAACCGGAAGTCACCGCGTTGAATGTCCCATCAGGAAAGGGCAGGTTGAGCGCATCTGCACCCGTCCAACCGACTTTGTCACCCATCGGCAACTGCTTCCCGACGATCATCATCGGCAGCGAGAAATCACCACCCACAGCCTGTATAGTCGGCACTGCTTTCAGCGCCTCAAACGCGATGTCGCCCGTACCCGTAGCCAGATCAAGCAGCTTATCGCCCGTTTTCAACCGTGCCTGCTGGACAACGAACCGCCGCCACTTCAGGTCTTGCCCGCCCGTCATTAAGCGGTTCATCAGGTTATAGCGGCCTGCGATGCGCCCGAACATATCCTGTACGTATGCAGCCCGTTCGCTGCCTGTGAGATTTGCCATATCGCTATTTTAGCTTTCCGATGATTTCATCGCAGGTTTCGTCAGGAGTTTTAGCTTGGGTATAAACGACAATCTTCGCCAAATCTGTGTTCGCGTGGTGACGGACGAAATAGGCATTCATATCTTTATACCACGGGATAATTTCCGCTGGCACGTCCGGGGGGATTCGTGTATCCAAGGCTTGAATAGCCTCATCTTTATCCGCTGAAGGTATAAGCAGCACCACATTCGGATACGGTTCAAGCGCCATTTTGACCTTGGCGAATAAAGCCTCATCGTCGTAAACTGACTGCCCCGCACCGAAATCAATCACGCAGTTGTCGTAGTCTTGTAAAACGCGCTCGACGCTGTGGGCTTCAAACGGCTTCCAGTATTCTAGGATACCCGCCATTCCGCGTTCGCTATGAATTTGTTTGGCGACAGCGTTATCGTAGCCAATTTCATCATAGTAAGGCTGTCGTATCTCATCCAGCGAGACGTTTTGTAATCCGAGTTGCTCAGAAATCAGCTTACCAATAGTCGTTTTGCCTGCGCCCATTGGCCCAATCAGGATAATCGTTTGGTTCATGGATAGGATTTTAAACAATCAGTGCTAAAAATGTGCCGATGAACAAACTCACAGCCACATAAGAATTCATCTGGAAGAACGCTTGGTTCATCTTCGACAGGTCATCCGGTTTGACGAGGCTGTTCTCGTAAGCCAACAAACCCGCCGCGATAATCACACCCAACCAGAAAGGCCATCCCAATGGAAAGGTGATGCCCAGCACAATCAGCACCAGAATAGTCAGCACATGGTTGACCTTTGCCATAAATAACGCGCTGGCAATTCCGTAGCGGCTCGGCCACGAATGCAAACCTTCTTGCCGGTCATGTTCCACATCTTGCGAGGCATAAATCAGGTCGAAGCCACCAATCCAAAAGGTTACCGCCAGCATCAACAGCCAAGCAGGTAAATCTGCCGCTGTAAAAATGCTGCCGCGCACCGCAATCCATCCGCCGATAGCCGCCAGCCCGTCCGTGAAACCCAGTATCCAGTGGCACAGCACCGTAAAACGCTTACTGTAGGAGTAACCAATCAGAAAAATCAACGCGCCGGGGAATAAAATCAGCGCAAGTGGACTCAGCAGTGCCGCGCTAATCGCCAGCAATATCAGCGAAATGACCGCGAAGCCGATCATAAGTTGTGTACTGATGCGGCCTGTTACGGATGGACGTTTAGCCGTGCGTGGATTGGTGGCATCAAAACGTCGATCAGCATAACGATTCACCGCAAAGGCAAACGTCCGTGCCGAAGCCATTGCGACCGTCACCCAGAAAAATTGGTGAAATGTCGGTAAGCCGCTCGCTGCTAACACCATACCTAAATAGGCGAAAGGCAGCGCGAAAATAGTATGCTCGAACTTGATGAGATCAAAGAAAACTTTGATCTTGGTGAGTATGGTGTCGTTCGTTGGGGTATTTGCCGCTATGTTGGTCATAGCCTCGCCTTTTCAATTGTTTAGGGGGAAATTCCCTAGTGGTTAGAATGGGTTGCCCATCGCGACGAGTTCGATCAGGAGATCAAAGTCGTCATCAGCGGCAGCCCGGTTGCGTTTGATGTGCTGGCACTTAATACAGCGATGAATGATGATAGTTTCGCCCGATTTTTGCTCTGCGCCAAGCGGTTCCATGCGCCCGCCACATTCCGCCGCACGGTCACCGGGATTAATATCGACATGTTTGCTCCACAGGCAGTGCGGGCAGTGGTTGGTGTATCCGTCACCGACAACCGATTCTCCACAGTTCTCGCAGGTGAAATTTTCGGTACGGCGTTGAAACTTACGAGCCATTCAATCTTCTCGTTGACTTCCTGTATTCGAAATTGCTCTCTAAAAATTGACTGTAGGGACATGACCGCCAAGTCAACTTGCCCCGTTTAAAATGGCAGTTGCCCCTACAGACAATAACAAATGTAGTGTAGGCATAGCATATCACCACGCCTATTGTAAACCATAGCTTGACCAGCGCTCATCGACTTTCTGGACGATGTCGGCGCTCATCTCAATTTCTTCCGGCCAACCGCGCGGATGCCCGTCATGAGATGTTTTGCTGGTGGCATCCAAGCCGATAAAACTGCGTGGTAAATCACCACTGGCGTAGTGGTCAACTTCGCCACCACTGAACGCAATATCACGCCGCCAATCGGTGTTGCCTAGAGCTCGCCAAGCCGCATCCGAGAGGTTGTTCACGTCAACAAAGTCATCAAGGATGAGCAAGTTATAATCCGGACAAATCGCCCAGATTTGGCGCATGGCCTCTTTAGGCTTCAAGCGCGTTTTGTCGAGCGCCACCACTATTGTTTGATGTGTCTCGCACCATTTACATCCCACAATCGCCGTCAGCTTTTCGCTGGCAATAGGCGCAGGGGCGGGATAAGATTTTAAAAATTCTGTCCTTGTTGAACGTGTGGCATCCAACCCTATTTTACCACCGTAGGAGTCTTCAATCGCCGAGTGATCGAGTTGGTCAACTGCCCCGTCAACAATCGTCACATCCCGCCGCCAATCGACGTTGTCCAATATTTCTCGCGCGACCGCAGCGAAATCATGCACATTGACCTCGGCATCCACAATCACAAAGGCTTTGGTGAGCATCATCAAACCGAGACCCCACAAGCCATACATAATTTTTTGCGCATGACCGGGGAAACGTTTCTTGATGCTGACGACCACCAGATTGTGAAAGACCCCCTCGGCAGGCATGGCGTAATCCACGATCTCGCCCATGAAGAGCTTCATCAAAGGTAAGAATAAGCGCTCGGTCGCTTTACCCAACCACAAATCTTCCATCGGCGGTTTGCCCACAATCGTCGTAGGGTAAATCGCATCTTTGCGATGGGTGATCGCGGTCACGTGCATCACCGGAAATAAGTCCTGTGGTGTATAAAAGCCAGTATGGTCACCGAATGGGCCTTCGGTGCGGTGTTCGTTCGGGTCGAACCAGCCTTCGATGATGATTTCGGCGTTGGCTGGAACTTCCAAGTCCTGCGAGACACATTTTACGAAGGTAGTCGGTTTGCCACGCAGCCAATTGGCTAGCAAGAACTCGTCAATGCCGGGGGGCAAGGGAGCCGAACCACACCACATGGCAGCCGGATCACCACCGAGTACGATTGCGACAGGGATTTTCTGCTGGTTGCGTGCTTTGCCAGCTTCTTGATGTTCTTTGCCACCTTTGTGCCGCTGCCAGTGCAGGCCGAGGGTTTGACCATCATATACTTGCACACGATACATACCGACATTACGTGCGCCGGTTCCCGGATCGCGGGTGATAACGGATGTGAGGGTAATGTATTTACCGCCATCGTGAGGCCAGCATTTAAGGATCGGGAAGATATTAACATCCGGTTTATCAGTAATAACGACTTCCTGAACCGGCGCTTTGGTCGTTTTACTGGGGCCAAGTCCGATACGGCGAAAGGCTTCAAACACTTCCATGCCACGATTCATCATCGGCCCCATACCCTTGGGAAGTTTGAGGTCAATCAACTTGGCTAGACGCTGGTTTAGCTCATCCAAATCCTCCACACCCATCGCCCATGCCATGCGCCGGGGGTTGCCGTAGAGGTTAACCGCAAGTGGAAATGGACTGCCTTCCACCTGTTCAAACAGGAGTGCTTTGTTGCGGTCATCGGGCAGCTTGGAAATGCGATCTGTGATTTCGGTGATTTCGAGTTCAGCGCTGACAGGTGTTTTAACGCGAACTAATTCGCCTGCCTGTTCGAGCTTGTCTATGAATTCATTTAGTCGTTTATATGCCATCGTTCACAACATTCAATTTGTGCTAAACGTCACGAATGATTATAGCACAATCTTTTCAGCTTGCGCCATTAAAATCGCCTGAGTGGTATAATGCTACTAGGTCATAAGGTAAGTCAAGGGTTAGTGGAAACGACCTTAAAACAAGGAAGCCAACCAACGATGTTTAGCGTAAATTTAAAGGGTAAAGTCGCTCTGGTTACAGGTGCTGGACGTGGCATTGGTAAAGCAATCGCACAAGGGCTTGCGGATTGCGGTGCGGCGGTAGCTGTGAATGATATTGATACGACCAGCGCGACTTTGACGGCGGGCATACTTTCGGGCGAAGCGAACGCCTATATCGCTGATGTGCGCGACTCGACGGCGGTTGAGAAGATGGTCGATAAAGTGGTGGCGGACTTCGGGCGGCTGGATATTCTGGTTAATAATGCCGGGGTTGAACCACGAGCCTCCATTTTGGAAATGAGCGATGCCGATTGGCACGATGCCGTCAGCACCAACTTGGATGCCGCGTTTTATACCAGCCGCAGCGCAGGCCGAATCATGCGGGTGAGGGGAGAAGGTGTCATCATCAATATTTCCTCGATTGCCGGACACAATATTCCGATAGCGCTGCGGTCGGGTTACGTGGCGAGTAAGGCTGGATTGATCGGCTTTACCAAGGAGTGTGCGCGAGAGTTCGCAGCCTACGGCATTCGTGTGAACGCCGTTTGCCCCGGTGTGATTGAAACCGAGATGACAACTCACCTACGCCAGAACGAAGTACAGATGAAAAAATGGCTGGAAGATATTCCACAAGGACGGTTGGGTATACCCGAAGACGTGGTGGGATTGGTGCTGTTTCTGAGTTCGGATGCATCACGTTATTTGACAGGGCAGGCGATCAATGTGGATGGTGGCAAGGTGATGTTGTAGCCGAACAGGGAAGCAAGGACACCGGAATGAATATAGCAGCATTGTTAGATGAACTGCGTTCGATTGCCCAACTGGGACTCAATTACGCACAAGACCCCTACGACCGCGAACGTTATGAACGGCTGATGCGATTGGCGATTACCGAGTACGCGACAATCACCGGATTATCGGAAACCGAGATTAGTGAGCGTTTCCGGCAAGAGTTGGGATACGTTACGCCAAAGGTGGGCTGCGCGGCAGGCATCTTTAATGAGCAAGGGCAAGCGCTATTGGTTAAACGGTCGGATAATGGGCGGTGGGGTTTGCCAGCGGGGTTTTGCGAGGTTAACCAAACGCCACGCGAAAATATGAAGCGTGAAGTATGGGAAGAAACGGGCTTAGAAGTCGAGGTTGGGGCGTTGATCGACGTGTTTAATGTAATGCCGGGAGAATACGGGCAGCCCAACACATTGTACGCGCTGGTGTTTTTCTGTAAGGTGACAGGTGGCGTTCTAACCCCTTCGCACGAAACGCCAGTTGTCGGCTATTATGATCTCAACACGATTACGAATTGGCACTTTGACCACGGACGGCGGGCTGAGCGCGCGTACCAATATTGGCTACAACAAAGCGAGTAGGTTTTATGTCGGCACGTTTCCACGAGATTTCTGAGGCGAACCACCGCATTCTGAACCCGATTAGTGATGATAAGTTGATGCTGCTGGGGTATTTATGCGGATTGCAGCCGGGTGTGCGCGTCCTCGATTTGGCCTGCGGCAAGGGCGAGATGTTGTGCCGATGGGCGCAGACTTTTGGTGTTAATGGTATAGGAGTCGATACCAACCGGACATTTTTGGAAATTGCTCAACATCGTGCCGCTGAACTGGGGGTGACCGAACAGGCACAATTCATCAAAGCGGACGGCTCGGATTACATTAAGCCTGAATTGCAGTTTGATGTGGTGAGCTGTCTGGGTGCTAGCTGGATTGGTGGCGGTTTGGTGGGCATTTTAGAGCTAATGAAGCAGGGATTAGCTAACCAAAACAGCCTGATTATCATCGGTGAGCCTTACTGGATTGATCTACCGCCGTTGGATGCTTATATGGAGTTGGGCGTAGGGACGGAAGAATTTGCTACGCTTGAAGGGACACTTGACCGCTTTGAATTGTGCGGTTTGGAATTAATCGAGATGGTGCTGGCTGACCACGATACATGGGATCGTTATGCGGCAGGGCAGTGGATGAGCGTGAGTAACTGGCTGCGCGAGAATCCCCATGATGGTGATGCACCTGCGCTGGCACAGTGGATTGCACAGGATAAACGGGCGTACATGCGTTACTCAAGACGCTACTTTGGTTGGGGGATGTTTGTACTGCGGCAGATGGCATAGGGAAGTCGACAGGTAACAGTCTCCAGTCGCCAGTTTCGTAAACAACCCATAAATGATTCAAAAACCGCAAAAACTGCAATTGCCAAAAAGGGTTTCGACTGCGGATTTGAGTGAGCGAACTGCTGAAGATTCGGAAAATTCTGCAAATTCTTCAGATTCAGAAGTGAAGTTTAGAGTTGTCAGTTCAACGAAGGCATTTGAAATAATGCTGTTGATGTTGTTGTTGCAGTTGAGAATCGGTCAATTTGTCACAAATGTCGGCAATGTCTGCGTGATAATCGGCGCAATATGCGGCAAAAACGTCGAAAATATTGCAAATGTCAGAAAAATTGCAGTTGCAATAGGTTGATTTTTGTCACATTTACAACGATTGGTGGATGTTAAGGTGCGTGAGTATACCCCTAACCCCAACCCTTTCCCCGTAGTAACAGGGCAAGGGAGCAATACAAGATAAGCGTTCACCTGATGAACAGTATAAAGGATATGGGACAGGAATGGGTTACATTTTGGAAGAACATTTTGTAACTACTTCGGAGGTTCGGTGCTAACCATTTTGAGGGAGCAAGTTTGGTGCCAGGGTTGATAGACAGTTAGTAAATGGTATGCCGACAAACCAAAAGTAAACCGAAGCTATAAGAGCTTGATGAGTTCCGAATAAAATTCAATCTGTTGCATTAGGTAGAGCGATGGACACGGCATACGTTATACGACACATGATTAGTTTAAGGCAGCAGGTTAGAGCCCAATAAATCGGTGGTTTTCCCGCCAGAGGCTAAAGCCGTCCGGCTCCATTTTCCGGCGGGAAGTAGGCTAAAGCCCACTCTGACCCGCCGGGACAGGCAAACATTAGACTTTTCAAATTGTTCAATCCTTATATCGTTTTATTTATACACTCTACAATGCTCAACACATGCCATGTCCCTACAAAATGCTGGCTGAAAGTTTGTTTTTGGTTAGCATGTTTTTAGACATGATCGAGTAAAGACAAATAATAGATTACTTTAGGACTTCGTCGAGGAGGGTTTGCATGCGTTGGTGATGTGCGCCTTTCCAATAGATTTGACCGCAGGATGTGCAACGGTGAAAAGTGTCGTAATAACGGGCTGTGCCTTCGGGGAGTTGGTCGGCGATTTCTTCACTGGTGACCGCTTCAACAAGACCATTACATTTCATGCAGCGCGAGAAAGGAATGACATCCTCTTTAAGGTGAAAGCGATCTGTGATTTCGGCTAGCTGCTTGCGGCGGTCTGTTTCGCGGACGAAGTAACCATAAATGACGGCGCTGCGTTTGAGCAAGCCAATATCACGGGTGAGGAGGATACGGGTTTCATCATGGGAAACTTGGGCGAGTTCTTCATCATGGTAGTCGTTGCGATAAAGGGTATCAAAGCCCATCATACGGAGGTAGGCAGCTAAGCGGCCTAGATGCTGGTCGAGGATGAAGGTTGGTCGAGTGGGATAAGGTGGACGTAAAAGTTCGCGGTTGGGGATTTCCGGCACGAATGAAACCGAATAAAGGTTGATGAATGCGCCATGTTGAACGATGGTATTAAAATCGACCGAGCGACCATTGATGACAATCATTTCGATTTCAGGATGGGGTACACCAAGCGACTCGACCATATCTTTGACCGAGATACGTCCTTCATAATCGTGATTAATCAGTCTGTCTTTAGTGGCGCAGGGCAGGAAAAAGTTGAGCGAGTCGTGAAAGCGGAAGTGGGCGGTGGGCATGAGCGTTTAAACCCCCACCCTAACCCTCCCCCGCAAGCGAGGGAGGGAATTAAGGCAAATGCGGACTGTGAAAATGTTCATATCTGATTTCATGATTAGGTATTCGGGCGGCGGGCTTCGATGACGACCCAATCGCCGTCAGTTTGGACACGGCGTTTGTAGGGTTCGAGGCCGGTTTTCCAGAGGGCAGCTTCGACATCATCAGCCTGTTCGAGTGTCAAGCCACTAAAGATTGCTAATCCACCGGGGCGTACCGCATCACCGAGGTGTTGATCGCACATCATAATGATGATACGGGCGAGAATGTTGACCACAATCAGATCAAAACGGCGGGCAGAGGTAATCACATTTTCGAGGCTGCCTTCTTGCACGGTGATTTTGTCGGCAACGCCATTTTGCTCGATATTTTCCTGTGAAACCTTGACGGCAATCGGATCATTATCCAGACCTAAAACGTGGCTTGCACCCAATTTAGCAGCGGTAATGGCGAGAATGCCTGAACCGCAGCCGAGGTCTAATACTTTGATACCGTGCTGCACCAAATCTTCGAGGGCTTCCATACACAATTGGGTGGTGGGATGTGTACCTGTACCGAAGGCCATGCCGGGATCAAGCGCAACTTCGATGTCGTCAGGTTGCATATCCACTTTTATCCACAGTGGGCGGATAAACAGCTTACGACCGATGCGAACGGGGTGATAATGCGCTTTCCACGCTTCCGCCCAATCGGTTTCATGGACGATGGTGTAGGTGGGTGTGGGCATGGGGTACATCATATTCATGTGGCCGAGGGCTGATTCAAGGCGCATCTTGGCATCGTCAGCACGGTCATCCGCCGGAATATAGGCGCGAATGGTCAAGCGAGTAGGTGGCGGGGTTGCACCTTCGTCATAGAGTTCGGGCATGATGCCTTCCTGCTCAATCGCCACGCCCTGATGCCCGTAACGCTGTAAGAGTTCCGCGACTGCTTCGGCTGATTCACCATCGACACTGAGCGCAATTTCGATCCAATCCATGTGGGTATTCCTAAGTTGTTATCGCAAGTGACCAGTCAACCCCCACCCTAACCCTCCCCCGCAAGCGATGGAGGGAGAAAAGCCGATAAGGTGGTCGTTAATCTTGTAACCTTTGAGTGGTCACATACATATTCAATATATAAAACAAAAGCGTTCGATTGAACGCTCTTGTGTTTTATTTTACTCAATTTTGTCGGAAACCCCTATGCCTGTTCGCCGCCGAAAAAATCCATCACCCGGTCAAAGAAACCACGCCCATTTTGCTGCGGTGTAACATCACTGCCGAATGTGCCTGCAAGCTGCTCAAAGAGGTCACGCTGTTCAGCGGTGAGGGTGGTGGGTACGCCGACTTGGACGTAAACCATCTGGTCGCCGCGACCGGAGTTAGAGCCATCGCTGCGGAGGCGCGGGATTCCTTTGCCACGCAGACGGAAGACTTTACCGGTTTGTGTGCCAGCAGGAATGGCGAGTTCGACTTCCCCATCAACGGTGGGGACATTTATCTTATCGCCCAAAGCGGCTTGTGCGACATTGATGTTGATGTCCAAGATGACATCATTTTCTTTGCGCTTGAAGTACTGATGCTGTTTGACATCAATGACGACATACAAGTTGCCTTGCGGTGCGCCGCGTTCGCCCGCATCACCTTCGCCCTTGATTTGGATTTGCAAGCCTTCACGCACACCGGGGGGAATGGTGACGTTCAGGTTGGCATGTTTACGCAGGACACCCTGACCGTTGCAGGTTTTGCAGGGGCTGGGATTAATCTCACCACGACCATTGCAGCGAGGGCAGGTGGAAGTGCGTACCATTGCGCCGAGGAAGGTTTGATCCACGCGCCGGACTTCACCTGCGCCTTTACATTCGGGGCAGGTAACCGGCGACGTGCCGGGTTGAGCGCCGTTACCACCACATGTTTCGCAATTTTCCAGACGGTCAAACTCGACTTGCTTTTCGACACCAAAGATCGACTCTTCAAAGGTCACTTGCACATCGACACGGCGATCTGCACCGGGACGTGGACCACGCCGCCGTCCAGCGGTTCGTCCACCACCGAAGTTATTGAAAAACTCCTCGAAGATTTCCTCAAAGCCGCCAAAGCCAGCCGCGCCATTAAAGCCCGGTTGTCCGGTTACGCCAGCCGCGCCATAACGATCATAACGGGCGCGTTTGTCATCGTCCGAGAGGACTTCGTAGGCTTCATTGATTTCTTTGAATTTGGCTTCAGCGTCGTCGTGATCGCTGACATCCGGGTGATATTCACGGGCGAGCTTGCGGAAGGCTTTCTTAATGTCGTCTTTGCCAGCAGACCGGGGGATCCCCAGTAATTCGTAATAATCCTGTGCCATAAAATCGTCCACATCCCCCAGCTAATAATCTCATCATCAGGTGTAGATGAAAGATTGCATGTCGATAACGCGAAATTTACTCGTGAGAGAAAATGATTGTGGTGGATACGAACTGTCGTATCCCTACAAAATAAATTGTACCACCAGATATTCTGCTAATTAATAAAAAGCGGGTAGGGATTAATCCCTACCCATTTTGTCGGCTTATCTTTCGATTACACTGTGGTGAAGCTTACGCCTCGGTGTATTCGCCTTCGACCACATCTTCGCCCGCTGGCTTCTGCTGTTGGCCGGCATTCGGATCAGCACCCGGAGCGGGTTCTGACGCGCCCTGCTGGTACATGCTGCCACCGAGGGTTTGGATGTGCTGGTTGAGCGCATCGGTCGCGGCCTTGATCTTTTCCAGATCGTCCGATTCGACGGCCTTGCGAGTGGCATCAATCTTTTCCTGAGTCTGCTTCTTGGCATCTTCAGGCAGCTTGTCGGCGAAGTCCTTGAGGACTTTTTCGGCAGAGAAGATGGTGCTATCCGCTGTGTTCTTGACTTCAACCTGCTCTTTGCGCTTGAGGTCGTCAGAGGCATGAGCTTCTGCATCCTTAACCATCTTGTCGATTTCAGCTTCGGACAGACCGCTGCTGGCAGTGATGGTGATCTTCTGTGCGCGGCCTGTGGCCTTGTCGGAAGCACTCACGTTGATGATACCGTTGGCATCAATATCAAAGGTGACTTCGACTTGAGGCACACCACGCGGCGCGGGTGGGATACCATCGAGAATGAACTTGCCGAGCGATTTGTTGTCGTTCGCCATCGGGCGTTCGCCCTGTACGACGTGAATTTCAACCTGTGTCTGACCGTCCGCCGCCGTGGAGAACACTTGGCTCTTCTTAGTGGGGATGGTGGTGTTGCGTTCGATGAGTGGGGTTGCCACGCCACCGAGTGTTTCCACGCCGAGTGACAACGGTGTCACGTCGAGGAGCAGAATGTCCTTGACTTCGCCGCCCAAGACACCGGCCTGAATAGCGGCGCCTAGTGCGACTACTTCATCGGGGTTGACACCCTTGCTGGGTTCTCTGCCGAAGAAGTTCTTGACTGATTCAACGACTGCTGGCATACGGGTCATACCGCCGACCAGAATGACGTTGTTGATTTCGTTCTTGTTGAGGCCAGCATCCTTGAGCGCGGCTTCGCAAGGAGCGATTGAGCGCTGGATGAGGCTTTGGGTCAAGCTTTCCATTTTGGCGCGTGTCAGCGTCATATTGAGATGCTTGGGGCCACTGGCATCTGCCGTGATAAAGGGCAGGTTGATTTCGGTCGAAACGGTGCTGGATAGTTCAATCTTGGCCTTCTCAGCCGCTTCCTTCAAACGCTGTAGCGCCTGACGGTCACCCTTGAGGTCAATGCCTTGATCGCGCTTGAATTCAGCCGCGACATAATCAATGATGACTTCATCGAAGTTGTCACCACCCAGATAGGTATCGCCGTTGGTGCTGCGAACTTCGAACACGCCGTCACCGACTTCGAGGATGGAAATATCGAATGTACCACCACCGAGGTCATAGACCGCGATGACTTCATTCTTCTTCTCACCCATACCGTAGGCCAAGCTGGAGGCCGTCGGTTCGTTGATGATACGCAGAACTTCCAGACCGGCAATCTTGCCTGCATCTTTGGTGGCGTTACGTTGAGCATCGTTGAAGTAGGCCGGTACGGTAATGACCGCCTTATCAACGGGTTCACCGAGATAGGCTTCTGCGTCAGCCTTGATCTTTTGCAGGATCATAGCTGAAACTTCGGGCGGGCTGTATTCCTTGCCACCCATATGAACGCGGGCATCGCCATTAGGCGCAGCGCTAACCTTATAAGGCACACGCTTAACGGTTTCCTGTACCAACGGGTCAGAAAACTTGCGTCCCATAAAACGCTTGACCGAGAAAATTGTGTTTTCTGGATTGACGACGGCCTGATTACGGGCAATCTTGCCCACGACACGTTCGCCAGTCTTGGGATTGGTGGCTACTACGGACGGGATAAGGTTATTGCCCTCAGATGAGGGAATGACCACAGGCTGTCCGCCTTCCATCACAGCGACAACCGAGTTGGTTGTGCCGAGGTCAATACCGATAATTCTTCCCATAGATTTTAATGCTCTCCTTGGTTTGATTTGGTGCGAGTTGCTGTCCGGGGTGGTTGATTCCCCGCGCACTGATTTATTTAGATTGCTATCTTAACTAAGGCTGGACGCAGAATACGTTCTCCGCGTGCATAACCTTTTTGCAGCGTTGCGATCACATGACCGCTTTCAACCTCGCTGCTCGCTTCTGTCGTCACCGCTTCATGACGGTTGGGGTCGAATACTTGTCCGACCGGGTCAAGAACGGTTACACCTTTTTCTTCCAGCGTTTTCTGGAATTTACGGTGAATACCGCCAACGCCATTCATCCACGGATGATCTTTCATCTCAGGGGGGACGTTTGCCATCGCCCGTTCGAAGTCGTCGATAATAGGCAGCAGGTTAAGCATGGCATCAACAACTGCGTTATCGCGCAAATCTTTCATTTGCCCTTCGACACGCTTCTTGTAATTGTTAAAGTCCGCTCGTTCACGCAGCCAACCCTCTTTGAATTCGGCAGCTTCTTTACGTGCTGTTGCCAACACTTCAGCCAGATTCAAATCAGGAACGGGTGTTCCTTCATTAGACTGTGACGCACCGTTTTCTTCGGCGGCGAACTGTGTCGTCTCCTCTTGTGTCACTTATGTTTTTTCCTCTCTCAGATTGAATGACACACCAAATGTGGTGTGTAAGACATGACTAATATAGCGGCATTGTATCAGAATCGCATAAACGTTTATATGATAAGCATATGAATTGCCGATTGACGTTTTAGATGTGTATTGGCCGATGCTTTGCGAGCGCATTTATTCCACAGGTTCGTCCCCTGTTTTACTGGTGTCGTAGATGTTTTCGAGCGCTTCGGTCATTAGACCCGCCACATAACGAACGGTACTAATGGCGCGCCCGTAATTAATGTAGATGGGACCCACCACACCGAGCGCTCCGCTGACCTGTCCGGGGATACCGTAGCGGCTAAAAACCATGCTGACATGTTTGAGGTCTGACCAGCGTCCTTCACCACCGATAACGACCTCAACCTGATTCATATTCGGTCCCAGTTCGTTCAAAATCATGCTCAGGAAGGGGCGTTCCTCGAATATTCGCACGGCTTGTTGTGCGCCTGCGCTGCTTTGGAAGCTGCCCATGACCTCGCTCAAGCCTTCACGGTAAACGAGCCTCATCGGATTGCTATCAGCCTTTTCCATCAGGTCGGCAATCATATCAGCCAATTCGCGGTCAAGCAGTTGCAATTGCACACTCTTCATCCGTACCTGATTGGCATTTAAATCCATACAAAGGGTATTGATACGCGAGGCCACTTCACTGAGTTGAGTCTGCGGAATGGGATCAGCGAGGTTATACATCTGTTGATGGACTGCACCTCCATACAGAACCAGAACCATCAACACCAACCGACCTTGAATCGAGATGACTTCAAGATGTTTGAAGCGGTTGGTTTCGGCAATCGGCGGTGTGACGAGAGCAGCACTGTTAACTGTACGCGCCAGAATAGTGGCGGCGCGACGCATCCATTGTTCGGTGGCTAAAGGCGAATTCTGAAATATTTCCGAGATATGGTTCTGTTCAGCAGATGGTAAATCACTGGCTTTAATGAGGCGTTTGACGAAATAGCGATAGCCATTTTCCGTAGGTACACGCCCCGCAGAGGTATGCGGCGCGGTGACATAACCGAGTTCTTCCAACACGGCCATTTCATTGCGAATGGTCGCGCTGCTAACGTTTAAGGCCGCATTTTCCGCCAAACTCTTGGAGCTTACCGGTTCAGGAGAATTGGTATAGGCGCGAATAATGTGGGAGAGGATTTCTTCTTGTCTGCGGGTAAGTTCTGGTAACTGAGGATCGTCTATATACATAGGATAAAGTAAATTCTCACGCTGTTGCTAGAGTGTTAATGAAATTGGCGACATACTAGACATCATGATAACATGGCTAGAAAACAGCGTCAAAACAGATATAGGGTATGGAGGCCGTGATGAGTGACAAGACCTTTGAAGTAACAGAAGCAAATTTCCAGAAAGAAGTTCTCGAATCAACCGAACCGGTGTTGATCGACTTCTGGGCTGAATGGTGTACCCCTTGTAAGATGATCGGGCCGTTGGTTGACCAAATCGCGGACGAATATCAGGGTAAGGTACGTGTCGGCAAGCTGGATGCGGATGCTAACCCGGATGTTTTGATGCGTTACAACGTCATGGGTATTCCGACGCTGATGCTGTTCAAGGGTGGTGAAGCGGTCGAACGGATTACTGGTTATCAGCCGAAAGACAAGATTACCTCTAAAATCGTGCCGCACATCAGCTAACGGCTCGTGATTTTGTTCATTTTATAAAAATGCCTGCGTTACAATGACGCAGGCATTTTTTTGTTTTACTGAGGTTTACGATGATGCAAGGTGGAATATTTTAGGCGGAAATTAGTTATTTGTGACAGAGTATTAGTGAGCTGAAAACCATTCCAACTCAAAAAATGCTTCATCCTTCATTTAGCTGTGTTTTATTTGAGGGCAGAAGTACTGTGACCGACGCTAACTGAAAGAGAACTACCGTGACACGACGACGTATTATTTTGCTGGGTGTGATCGTCATCATTATTGGGGCGGTTGGAGGTATCGCTTACTTGGCTCGTCGGAATAATCTCCTTGAAAAGATTAGCTTAGCGGTTACTTTAGCAACAAACCCTTCCAAACCCCCTGATAATTTTTATCTTCAATCACTCATTTTGAATTTATACGAACCGACGAGTTTGACCTTTGGGCCATCGGGTCAGATGTTTATTACTGAACGCGCGGGCAAAGTTGAACTGGTTGAGTCGGGTGCAACGCGGGTTAGCCGTACTCCGGTGCTGGAACTTGAAAATATCAATACCGCACAAGGTGAACGGGGGATGGTTGGTTTTGTACTTGATCCCGATTTTAAAACTAATCACTACTACTATGTATTTTATACGGCTGATACCCCACTGCATGACCGTATTTCCCGCTTTACGCTGAGTGATGACAACACCACTGATTTGAAGACTGAAAAGGTGATCTGGGAAGATTTGGTGGTGGCGGATTTCTGGCATCACGGCGGACAGTTGACGTTCGGTAAAGATGGCAAGTTGTACGCAGCGGTGGGCTTCCACAGTGATCCAACCGAGGGCGCACAAAATGTCTCGCAGCGGTTGGATACGTATCATGGCAAGATTTTGCGTCTGAACAGCGATGGCACGATCCCCGAAGACAATCCATTTTATGACGGTGATGGCCCGAATTTGGACGCGATTTGGGCGATGGGGCTGCGTAACCCGTTCCGGTTTTCGTTTGATCCAGTCACCAATGTGATGTATATCGCGGATGTCGGCGGCAACGATAAAAATTCGATTGAGGAACTCAACATCGGTAAAGCGGGCGCGAATTATGGCTGGCCGATTTGCGAAGGCGTTTGCAATAAAGAGGGTATAACCGATCCTATTTATACCTACCCGCATAATGGGCGTGATGCCTCGATTATCGGCGGCTTTATGTACCGCGCTGATTTGTTCCCACAAGAGTATCAAGGGACTTATTTCTTCGCGGATTATGCCCAGCACTGGATTAAGCGGCTGACGTTTGATGCTGCGGGCAAACCGACTGAGGCAAATTTCCTGCCGACAAACGGCGTAAATGACCAGCCCTACGGCGATATTGTCGATATGGAAACAGGGCCGGACGGCGCACTCTATTATGTGGATATTGCGCTGGATAATTATGGCAATCACCTTGGGCCGGGTTCGATAAGACGCATTAGCTACAGCGCGAATAATCATCCACCTGTGATTTCGAACGCACAAGCAAGCGTAACGACCGGGTCGAAAGCACCATTAGCGATTGACTTTAGCAGCGCAGCAACTGATCCGGATAATAATACACTCACTTACAGTTGGGATTTTGGCGATCATACAACCGGCGACCAAGCGAATATGTCGCACAACTATGAGAAGGCAGGCGAGTATTCAGCGCGTTTGACGGTATCGGATGGCAAGACGGTGGCGTTGTCTAACCCGATTGATATTGTGATTGGTACGCCGCCGACAGTGAGCATCACAGCGCCGAAAGATAAGGCAACCTTTAAAGCAGGCGATGTGATTACGATGACGGGCAGTGCAACCGATGACGCGACACTGAACTCTGATAACTATGTTTGGAAGACCATTTTCCACCATATTGATCATGTGCATCCCGGTTCAGCGGGACAAGTTGGTGAAACAGCCACGTTTACCATTCCAACGACTGGACACGACTTTAGCGAAGAGACATGGTACGAGATTGTCTTGACAGTTACGGATGCGGATGGGTTGATCTCTACGGCTTCGGTGTCGATTTATCCCGACAAGATTAACCAGACTATTCAGAGCGATCCGCCGGGATTGAACCTCGGCTACAATGAATCAGGCACGATTCAAACGCCGTTTATCCGTCCGTCGCTAATCGGCTTCGACAATATTTTGAGCGCACCTGCGGAACAAACGGTGAATGGTGTAACGTACACCTTTGAGTCGTGGTCAGATGGTGGCGCGGCAACCCATACGGTGACAACAGGCGACACTGACCAGACTTATACAGCAAAGTATAAATTGGCTCCGTGAGGTGAACACATTTGAGAATAAATTGCGTCGGACGAGGCACGCCTCGTCCCTACAGAAATGCGATTTGTAGGTAGATTGAGATAACAAAAAGCCCGCGTTACTGTAACACGGGCTTTCTATTATTTGGATAAGATGTGCGCTTACTTTGCGGGCTGCATTTCCGGTTGGGTTGTGGGCTGAACTTCCGGCACAATCGGGATGGTGAAGTGGAAGGTTGAGCCTTTGCTCAGTTCACTTTCAACCCAGACATCACCTTTATGCTGTTGGATGAGGCCGCGTGTGATGGTTAGGCCTAAGCCTGTACCGGGTTGTTCATGCGTGAGCGGATTGTCACTGCGGAAATAGGGTGTGAACAACTTCGCTAAGTCCTCGGGACTCATGCCGATACCACTGTCTTTCACACTGATGTGAAGGGCGGGGCCCTGATCGCGCCCTTTGTTGTCCAGATTTTTAGCCTGCACTTCAGCTTTGATGAGGATTTCAGTGCCTTCAGGCGAATATTTGTAAGCGTTGCTCACCATATTCGTAAGCACTTGAATCATGCGATTTTGATCCGCCAGAATGTTCGGCATACGTTCTGGCAGTTGGAGCGTAAGGGTTTGATCTTTTTCTTCAATCTGGCGGGTCAACGGACGCAGCGTTTCAGTGACAACATCGTTGAAATCAACGGGTGCTAGTTCAACATTCAAGTTGTTGGTTTGCAGCTTGGTTACGTCATTGAGATCGCTGACGAGCGTGTTCATACGGTCAACATTGGAACGAATGGTATTAAGGAAGTTCTTCTGGTTTTCGTTCATGTCGCCGACCAAGCCATTAACCAAGAGGTCTGCATAACCCTTCATTGAGGTCAACGGGTTCTTGAGTTCATGGGCGACGAAGCTGACGAATTCGCTCTTGGATTCGTTGGCGCGAGTGAGTTCGGCGTTGATCTGGGCATTGGTGATGGCGATGCTCGCGTGTTCGGCAAGGCGCTGAGCAAAGGCCATATCAACCAGACTCAGACGGGGTTCTCGGTCTTTTTCCAGCACGAGGATGGCGTTGATCTCACCACCTGAGAGCATGGGAATGGTTAGCTGACTGGTTGAACCACGCAGACTTGGAATGTAGTTCGGATCGATTTTGGTGTCGTTTACGAGATCGGGCTGGCGGGTACGCATCACACGCTTAACCACACCTTCAAGAGGCCATGCGTAGCCTTCTGCACCTTTAGGATAGTCTTCGGGTTTATAACCGGATATGGAGATGATTTGGAGATGCGGATTATCACCACCCACAACTAAGCCTAATACGCCAGCAGTGGCAGTGCTGTTGGAAACGGCGTAGCGCATGGTGATGTCGGCGACTTTTTGTAGGTCGAGCGAACGGTTCAGTTCAACGTCGATACGTTCCAGCGCTTGAAGTTCCGAAACACGCTGGTTAAGCTGCAAGTCGGTCATCTGGAACAAACGGGCGTTTTCGATGGCGACGGCTGCTTGGCCTGCGAAGGTGGTTAGCAGGTCAGCATCTTCTTGGAGGTAGATACCGCCATCTTTCTTATTGAGGACTTCCAGCACACCAACGACTTTATTCTGGGCGATGAGCGGCACGGCTAGAACGGCGGTTGTGCTGAACGCGCCGGTTGCTTCGCCGCCCCAACGCGGATCATTAGCGGCATCATTAACAATGATGGTTTTACCACTGGTAGCGACTTCACCTGCTAGACCACGATTCTTGGGGAAGCTGCGACCAATCAAGGCTTTGCCGGATTCACCTGTTGCGACCTTGAATTCAAGGCTGTCGCTGTTTTCATCAGTTAAGAGCAGCGAGCCTGCCTCGGCGTTGAGGATGTTTGCCGCGCTCTGGGTGATCAGTTCGAGCAGATTTTCAACGTTCAATTCGGAGGAGAGCTTCTGGCTAATCTCGTTCAAGGCGCTGAGCTGCCGTGCGCGTAAATCTGTTTCAGCGAACAAACGGGCTTTTTCCAGTGATGTCGCCGCGAGTGTACCGATGTCACTAAAGACGCGCAATTGCTCGTCGGTGTATTTCTTACCGGCTTCAGTTGAACCGACTGCTAGCACACCGAGTGTACTTGAACCGGATTCCAAAGGCACACCCATCCAGCCTTTGAGGTCAAGGCTTTCGTAGATGATGCTGCTGCCACGCTTTTGCATTTCAGCCGCATAATCTTCGACACGCAGCGGCTTCGCGGTTTTGACTACTTCACTAAAGAGGTCGCGTCCCATTAACCAGCGGCGGTTTTCACGGTCGGTATAACGTTCATCGTTTTCAAGGAAGAAGGCGAAAAAGAGTTTATTGCTGCCGCGTTCACGCAGGGCAATATAGAAGTAGGGCGCAGAAATCAGCCGATCTGTTTGAGCGTAAATGAGTTCGAGCAGATCATCGAACTCAATCGTGAAGTTGACGGCTTGGCTGACCTGACTCAGGACGTCGAGTTCACGCACACGGCGTTCCAGCGATTCAACGACCTGTGCGCGTTCAACCGCGACAGCGAGTTGTCCGGTCAGGTTTTGGATGAAGCGCAGTTCTTCAAAACCGTAGCGACCTCTTTCGGCGCGGGATGGGCCAATAGCGACAAAGCCAATCAACTCTTTACGTCCACGCAGACGAGCAAGGACAACCGTTTTCAATATGCCGAGTCGGGATTTTTCGACCAATAATTCAGGCTGCCACGCGCGACCAGCTTCTAGATAAATCTGTTCGTTCTTCTCAAGCAGGTCAAATAATGGGCTGTCTGTCTCGAAATGTACATCAGTATCCGGCTTGGGTTTACCATAAGCGGTGTACTCGCCCAATTGACGATTGGACATGAACAGAAAGGTATTGGTCGGGTTGAGCGATTGTCCTAATTCGTCACGATAGGCTTCGATCAACTGGTCAAGTGTTTCCAACGAGGCCAAGCGTGTGGCGAAGTTTTCCACGCGTTCTTGAAAGTTGGTTCGTTTGCGGAAGTAAATGCGGTTAATGCGTTCTTGAAGCGCATTACGGACAGGCAGAAAGAACACTGCAATCACAAAGATGGTCAAGGCGATGACGAATTGATTGCCCTGTAAAGCCATGGCTTGATTGGCAAACAAACTTGCGCCGAACACAATCAGGAAATAACCGACGACCAACGTCACCAGCATAATACTGTAGGTCACGCCTTGGCTGATGACCTGATCGGTATTAACACGCCGATACTGCAAGACCGCGTAGGCCAGCGCAATCGAGGGCATGATGAAGAAGGGCATAGTTGGTGAGGTATTGACGTTAAACAGCGGCGTATTGATAAGATTACGTAATGTCTCGTCTATGATCCAGATGAGCAGCGGTACGGTCGCTAAGGCAATACCAATGAGAACGCTGTTGGTTTGGTCACGGATGGCAGCCGAAATAGCGGTTGCGCGCCGTTGAAGGAGATTGATGGTTAGTACAACCAACATCAGCACCGCGTAGAAGATGCCCAACTGCCAAGAATCAGAGAAACTATTTGCGCTGGGTGGATTCAGAAACAGATACACACCCAAGACGAGCAGCGGTAGATTAAGGATGAGTGGCAGCCACTTCAGCCATTTAAACTGATAGACAGCATTCATTGGAACGGGGAAAATGAGCGCCAGTGTGCCGAGCGATGCGCCAATCATGGTGGTTGCCAGCAGCCACGGGACAAGGGCAGCATAAGTATTGTTAATGTCGAACAACCCTGCCATAAAAATGCCGAGGGTGATGGAGAATATGGCAACCAGTTGGGCGGCAGACTGATTAGGGCGCAAATATGCGACAGCTAAACCTAAGATGACCAGAATCAACCCGCCGAGATAGGGGATAATGAAATTGGCGATAAAGTCGCTGTCGGGCAAGATCCCCAGTGTGTAAGAGAGCGTACATTCGCTGATGCCATTTTTGACAATGCTGCAATAATCCGGCTGCACTTTGTTGGCATCCGGTCTGTGAAATGCAACTTCGATGGTATCGCCTACTTGGAGTTTGCCGAGAATGTCGAGGAAGGTTATGCGCGATGCATTGTAATCGGGAGGAACCGATACGATAGGCTGTCCGTTAATCGCAGTAATTTGATCGAGGCGCTGCAAACCTGCTTTTAGCCCTGTCCAGTTGTTGTTGCTAATAGGTTTTGAACCATCTACAAGCATATAGGGACTCAGCATCGCACCGAAATAGGGTTTTTGCCGCCATTCCAATGCCGTTACAAGAAAAACTGCCAGCAAGATAACAGCCGCAGCACCCACTACCAATGAAATATAAAAGGGAACACGTTGCACTATTGCAGAGGTGTTAGCAGTTGAATTTCCACGCTTGATTGGTATGTTAGGATTTTGGCTTTGCTTGGACGCGAGACTGCTCATCCGTTCCCTCCGCAATGCACACTTTTCATTTGGATATTGTAACACAGCTTTTGAATGACGATATTGTTATACATTAAGTTTCGGTTTGTTTTCGGTTTCAGTCTCAATTGGACATGGCAATAGCGAGGGGGTTGTCTGTTATAATCGGATTAAATTGATGCGATATATGCCACCTTCATGAAAGGAGGCGCAAGAGCATGACCGCTATTCGTGTACTCATCGCCAAACCGGGTTTAGATGGACATGACCGAGGAGCAAAAGTGATTGCCCGTGCCTTGCGTGATGCTGGCATGGAGGTTATCTATACCGGTTTACGCCAGACACCGGAAATGATTGCTGAAGCTGCTTTGCAGGAAGATGTCGATGTGGTTGGCCTGAGTATTCTCAGCGGCGCACATATGGCATTGGTTCCGCGTATCCGGCAAGAAATGGATAGCAGCGGTTTACAGGATGTCGCACTGCTGGTCGGTGGCATTATCCCTGATGATGACGTAAATGCCTTGCACGATATGGGCGTGTCGGCTGTATTTGGCCCCGGAACCAGTACCGAAGATATTGTCATCCACATTCGTAAGTTGATGGACGCTCGGCAGACATGATCGAACTGGTTGAGCCTTTACGTGCTGGTGACCGCCGCGCACTCGCCCGACTGCTGACGGCTGTCGAAAATGAGCGCGAAGGTGTTCAGGCAGCGTTGACGGCGCTTTATCCACATACCGGACACGCGTGGGTAATTGGATTAACGGGTGCGCCGGGTACGGGTAAAAGTTCTCTTGTTACTGAATTGGCTAAAGCCTACCGCGCGCAAGGTGAAACAGTTGCAATCCTCGCAGTAGACCCCACAAGTCCCTTTACAGGTGGTGCAATCCTCGGTGACCGCATCCGAATGCGCGAACTCTCCGGCGACAAAGGTGTATTCATTCGCAGCATGGCGACGCGCGGTAGTTTAGGCGGTTTGGCGCGGGCAACACGCGATTCGATCCGTTTGCTAGATGCAGCAGGCTTTGACCGTGTGATGGTTGAAACCGTCGGCGCAGGGCAGAGCGAAGTGGATATTGTCCGCGCGGCTTATACCACGATTGTGATTGAAGCACCGGGTTTGGGCGATGATGTCCAAGCGATTAAAGCCGGTATCCTCGAAATTGCGGATGTTTTGGTGGTCAACAAAGCCGACCGTCCCGGTGTAGATAGTACGGTGCGGGCGCTGCGCAACATGCTCGAACTGGGTCATCCCGCTTCACGCGAACAAATGGTTGCTCATCATGGCAAGACGATGATTGCCCAAGAGCCAACTTCTTCTAACCATGATTTTTGGCTGCCGCCTGTTCTTCGGACGGTTGCGACAGAAGGTGAGGGCATCGGTGAGTTGGTGGCGGCAATTGAGGCACACCGTCACTATTTGACGCAGGCTGACCGAATGCACCTGCTTGAGCAACAGCATGTGGAAATGGAATTGGTTGACCGTGTACGTGATGAGTTGGTGAAGCAGTTATTTGCGGTTTTGCCAGCAGAAACCTTGCGGGATGTCGTGAACCAAGTGCAGTCTCGTTCGCTTGATCCACAGACAGCTGTGAACCAACTGTTGGCATTCCAACAGGTAAACGTGGCAAAATAGGGAACTACGGTGGAGGTTGCCTTGGGGCGGCCTACTGTACTATTCATTCACTCAAAATTTAGACAAAGTGCGAGGTGCAAGGCTTATGGAGGGCGTGTTGGAAAAAGTTCCGGGTACGACCTATGTTCGCGACACGGATACCCACCGGACGGTCGAGAACGGTCATTATGGACGGATTATGCTGTTCGCGGGGTCAGCATCCCAGAATGTTGCCGCCGAGATAGCAGAACAATTGAGATGCCCTTTGGGAGCGTATGAACGGATTGTGTTCCCCAACGAAAACATCTTTATTCGTCTGAAGGAAAGTGTTCGCGGTCAGGATGTGTATCTGATTCAGAGTATGACGACTCCGCTGCATGACAACATTATGGAAATGTTGATCATGATTGATGCGCTTAAGCGCGACTCGGCGGGACGCATCAATCTGGTTGTGCCGTATATGTCCTACACACGGTCGGACAAAAAAGACCAACCGCGTGTACCGATTACGGCGCGTTTGATGGCGAACATGATCGAAGTTGCGGGTACAGACCGGTATATAACGGTTGATTTACATGCCGGACAAATTCAGGGCTTCTTTAATATTCCCGGCGATGCGCTGACGGCTTTCCATCTGATGAGCGATTATGTGAAGGAACAGCAAATTCCCGATCTGGTGGTGTGCGCGGCGGATTTGGGTTTTGCTAAGAAGGGGCGCAACTGGGCTGAGAAGCTCGATGCTCCGTTGGCGATTGTCGAGAAGCGGCGTATTTTCAACACCGGTACGGCTGAAGCATTGGCGATCATCGGTGACGTCGACGGCAAGAATGTGCTGCTGGTGGATGACGAAGTCTTGACAGGCGGCACGATAGTTAAGGCAGTTGAAGCCATCCGCAAGTATGGCGCAAAAGATGTTTCGCTGGTCTTTACTCACGCGCTGTTGAAAGACAAGGCTTACGACAATCTGCGCGAGTTGGGGCTGAAGGAAATTATTACCACGAATACCGTGCCGCTGCCTGCTGAAAAAGTTCTTCCCAATATGAAAATTTTGTCGGTCGCGCCGATGTTGGCAGAAGTCATTCTACGGTCACATCAAGGGCGCAGTGTGGGCGCATTGTTCAACGAGTAGCGCCATAGACCGAGATGGTTGGGTTCTGCCCGAACAGGCTGATTTCAAGGGATTGAATCAGTTCCAAGTAGCTAAACTGTAACAATTGGGGCGTACTGGTCAAGATGGCTATACGCCCCTCAGCCGCGATAATACGTTCCATTTCGCTGCATACCTGCATGTAAAACGATCCCAACTCCTCATTCACAGAAGTTTGTCGTCCCCATGGAAGATTGGTCACGATACGCTTATTGCTGCCATCACGCAAAGGCAGCACCCGTGCATCCCACTGTTCGACTTGGCCTTGTACACCTGCGTCGTTCATATTTTCACGAGTGGCTTTGATAGCATCAGGGTCATTGTCACCGCCTTGAACGGATGCGCCCATTAAGGCGGCTTCGATGAGCATTGTGCCGGAGCCACAGCAAGGGTCAAGCAAGCGCTGTCCGGGCTGCACATCTACTAAGCGCAGCATGGCAGCGGCGACCGTCGGCTTGAGCGCACCGGGACGTTCGACCATTTTATAGAGGCGTTCGTGCTGGGCATGTGATCCTAATCGGATACCCACATAACCTTCCTCATGTTCGATAAACACGCGGATGTTGAGGTTAGCCTCTCGGTCATCAGGCGTGTACGTCCAGCCATGTGTAAAAGTGATGGAATCCGCAACGCTGTTTTTGACTTCATCGGCGGTGTAATTGCGTTTGCCGATAAAGCTCACACTGACAGAAAAGACAGGCTTTAAGGGAATAGGGCGCACTTGACGGCAGTTGATGGCGGCTTGCTGCACATCAAGGTGATCGCTCCACGCGTTGAACTGTCCCAGCATGTCACGAGTATGAAACACGCCTTCCCAATGGGCAAGGTCGAGATAAACGTCGTCAACGGTACGTAGGCCGAGAAGGGGCGCGAGTGAACCGTTACATGCGGCAGCGATGCGGCGGTAGCTGGTTTCGGTGATGGTTACGTCCGCGAGTTCGGCTATCTCGGCAGCGCTGATGGATTCGAGTCCGCGTGTGGTGAGTACGAAAATGTTGGTCAATTAGTAGCCTTTGCTTATTTCTTTGAGGCACATAAGTCCCTACTCTGTCTTTTTTACGTAATGTTAATAGGTTTCAATGTTCAATGTGCTGTAGGCTGTATTATAATCGCCCGTACACAATCCCGTAGAGTGTGTTCATTTGCAATTCATACGATGAGCTAAACCCTTGCTTATCCGTTTGTGTTATAATTTCGACTCGTAAAACCATACCTTAGCAGGTTGGAAATTGAGGCAACAATGTTCAAAAGTCTAGTAAAAATGGTGGCGGGCGACCCTGTTGAGCGCGCGCTAACGCGGTACAGGGAAGTTGTCGAGCGAATTAACGCGCTTGAGCCAGCGATGAAAAAGCTTTCGGATAGTGAACTGCGGGCAAAAACCGATGAGTTCAAGGCACAGTTGGTTGGTATTACCGAGTTGGATGCGCTCAAGAAAGCGGTCGATGATCTACTGGTAGAAGCCTTCGCGGTAGTACGCGAAGCATCCCGGCGGACGACTGGTTTGCGTCATTATGATGTGCAGCTTATCGGTGGAATGGTGCTGCATCAGGGACGTATCGCTGAAATGAAAACCGGTGAAGGTAAAACCCTTGTTGCCAGTTTGCCATTATACTTGAACGGCTTGACAGGTCGTGGTGTACATCTGGTTACACCCAACGATTATCTGAGCAAGTTTGGTGTTCAGCAGATGGGGCCGATTTACCATGCGCTGGGTATGAGCGTTGCGGTCATCCAGAGCAAAGGCGATAGTCCCGACCCTGATGCTGGATCGTTTATGTATGACCCGACATTCCAATCGGCAGACCCGCGTGTTCAGAATTTGCGACCGAGTACGCGTCGGGCTTGCTATGAGGCCGACATTACTTACGGGACTAACAACGAATATGGCTTCGATTACCTGCGCGATAACATGGTGGTCGAATTGGAGCAGATGGCACAGCGGCAGGAACTCTACTATGCCATCGTCGATGAAGTCGATAACATTCTTATCGACGAAGCCCGTACCCCGCTTATCATTTCAGGTCCTTCAGACGAACCTTCCGATTACTACAAACAATTTGCCCAACTCGTCAAAATCCTCAAACCAAGCAGCGCCGACAGTATGGAAGACAAAGAGCCAGATGGCGATTACGTCTTGGATATTAAAGACCGGATCGTCTATCTGACCGATTCTGGTGTCGAAAAAATTGAAAAGCGGCTCGGCATTGAGCAGCTTTACCATCCTGACCATTCGGAAATGATTCCGTATCTGGATAACTCGCTGCGCGCCATGACTCTTTATCATCGTGATAAGGAATATGTAGTGCAGCAGGGGCGCGACGGCATGGAAATCGTCATCGTTGATGAATTCACAGGTCGTATGATGCACGGTCGGCGTTTCTCTGAAGGCTTGCATCAGGCGATTGAGGCCAAAGAAGGTGTGAAGGTTCGTCGCGAAAACTTGACGTTGGCGACTATTACCTTCCAGAACTTCTTCCGTATGTACAAGAAGCTGGCAGGTATGACCGGTACGGCCTTAACCGAGGCTGAAGAATTCGAGAAGATTTATAACCTCGATGTGGTGGCTATCCCGACCAATATGCCGATCATCCGCAAGGATTATGAAGACCTGATTTATATGAATGAACAGGTTAAGTTTAAGTCGGTAGTTGATGAAATCAAAGAACGCAACCAACGCGGTCAACCGGTGCTGGTGGGTACAGTTGCTATCGAAACCTCGGAACGTTTGAGCAAGGCGCTGGAACGTGCGGGTGTGAAGCATGAAGTCTTGAATGCGAAGCAGCATGAACGCGAAGCCGGTATCATCGCCCAAGCTGGACGGTTCGCAGGTGTCACCATTGCGACCAACATGGCGGGTCGTGGTGTCGATATTTTACTGGGCGGTAATCCAGAAGGCACTGCCCGTGAAAAATTACGTAAAGCAGGTGTCGATTTCGCCACGATGACTCCTGAACAGTGGCAAACAGCATATGACGAAGCCAAAATCCAATGCGAGGACGAACGGCAGAAGGTGTTGGCACAAGGTGGATTGTTCGTACTCGGTACGGAACGCCACGAAGCCCGCCGTATTGATAACCAGCTACGCGGTCGCTGCGGTCGCCAAGGTGATCCCGGTGAATCGCGCTTCTACCTGAGCCTTGAAGATGACCTGATGAAGCGTTTCGGGGGTGATCGTGTCAAGGGCTTTATGTCATGGGCGAATATGCCTGAAGATGAAGCCATCGAACACCGCATGATTAGTAATTCGATTGGTCAAGCGCAGGTACGTGTTGAAGGCTACAACTTCGACATGCGGAAGCGCGTGTTGGAATATGATGATGTCGTCAATAAGCAGCGCGAGGTCATTTATGCCCAGCGCCGTGATGTGCTGAAAAAAGATACACTTCGTGAGGATTACACAAAAATCCTCGACAACGCCATTATTGGTCTGGTAGATGAATACACGCCGGAAGATGTATCGCCGGATGAATGGGACTTGGAAGGGCTGTACCGACGTGCGCTCGCCATCTTCCCTGTACCTGAACACATCAACCCGGATACGATGGCTGGCAAAGAAGTTGACGAGATTGAAGAAATGCTGCTATCAGCTATCAACGAGGCATACGACCACAAGACTGGAGAATTAGGCACAGAGATGATGCCCAAAGTCGAAAAGTGGGCTATGCTACAGGCAGTTGACCAACATTGGCAGCGCCATTTGACCGATTTGGATGTGCTGCGTGAAGGTATCGGCTTGATGTCGGTGGCGCAGCGTGACCCGTTGGTTGAATACAAACGCGAATCATACAGCATGTGGCAAGGCATGATGGATGAAATCCGGACACAGGCGGCCTACCGTTTGTTAACGGCACAAATTGCGCCGCGTCCGATGCTGCGCCGAGCAGCTCAACCGATCCAACTGAATTTGAGTAGACCGGCGATGACGACTAATGCCGGGGCATCAGGGGCATCGGACTCAAAACCTGAACCGGTTCGTGCCGCAATTAAGCTGGGTCGTAATGATCCCTGCTGGTGCGGTAGTGGTAAGAAGTATAAGAACTGCCACTTGAAAGACGACCAAGCAAAAATTAAGTAAGATCAGCGTGTTGGACTAAGGGCAGTTTATCTCTGCCCGTCCAACCAATACATTTCTGTTTCATTCCGTTCGTAACAGTTCAGTTATGGGATGGGGTTTGCCGAATGACTCGTATGGATGTTGTACCACGTTTGGGAGATGATCTCGACCCACAAATGATTGCGTTTCTACATGACAAGGTGAATTCCTTCGTTAAGTGGGATCTCACTCGTTTTTTTCATGATAATCCCCACGCGGCAGATACCGCCGAAAACATAGCCCGTTTTACGGGACGCGACATATTGGCAATCAGCAATGAATTGGCTGAGCTAGTAGAAGCGAATGTACTCATCGGACAGATGGTATCAGGGCGGGCGATTTATCGACTGGCTGAAGACCGCCAAATGCGCGATATGGTCAATACATTTGTCCGTGCTTGTGATGATCGCTTGTTCCGGGTGAAAGCTATCTACCACGTTATCCGCAGTATGCGCTAAACAAAGGGTGGCTTCGGGGTGGCAGCAGTATCAGTCAGCCAATTTCTTACGCTGTACCTGTGGTTTCCTTTAGCGGTTCTGCTGGTGTTTCTGCTGCTGATTGCCCGCTTTTACCAACGCTTTGCGATGGAACGCACCTTTTTTGAGGGGTTCGCTGTTCCTATTTTGTTGTTTGGTGCGGCTGTCATGCGTTATGCCAGCATCGGACACTTAGCCGGGGATTTAGCCGGTGATGCCCTGTTTGGTTTGGCGGGGATTTCGCTTTTGGGTTTGTCGATCTTTTTATATTACCGAATGACGCAGAATCGCTAAACGAGGGTCATGTGTTAGTAGGCGGCTTGTTTGCTTTGATGGGGTTGTTTTCGGTTGCCGTCGCGCTGGTCGTATTGGGGTTGCTCAGCAAGCGATTGGGGCAGGTTACACGCGCCCCCCGTTACTACATTGGACTCTGGTTAAGTGCTGTTTTACTCATAGTGAGTTTAGCGTATCGACTGCTCAATATACTCCAGTCTCATATTCCGCTGCCAGATGATCCCGGCGCGGTGATTCTTTACATTGGGTTGCCTGCTTTTGCCCTTACAATGAGTCTAATCATTGCATGGCGTTATTGGAGCTGGTTGTTAGCTGAACGCGGCTAATGATAATATAGGGCTAAAGAGGCCACTTCGGGTTACAGCATTGGGGGGCATAATTTGGCAGACGATCATCTCCGCCGCACAATGCAGGCACTGCCTAAAATCGAACTGCATCGCCATTTGGAAGGCTCAATTCGTCTCTCAACTCTGGTGGAAATCGCGCAAGAGTATGGCATCGAGATGCCAGAATATGATGTCGAATTACTGCGTCCCTTCGTCCAGATGATGCCGACCGAAGCGCATAACTCCCAACACTTCCTCGCTAAATTTATGACCATCCGGCAGTTTTTTCTGTCAGAAGAAGTGATCCGTCGTATGACGCGTGAAGTCGTTGTGGATGCGGCGATAGATAATGTGAAGTATTTCGAACTCCGTTTTACCCCACGCGCCCTCTCCAATATTTTGAACTGCTCTTATGAAGCTGTGCTTGATTGGGTTTGTACTGAGGCTATTGTGACCGCAGCGGAGTACGATATTCAGGTGCGGCTGATTGTTTCAGTCAACCGGCACGAAAGTTTTGCCATTGCCGAACGGACTCTAGATGCAGTGCTGGCCTACCAAAGCCCTTATATCGTGGCGATGGACTTGGCAGGTAATGAGAGTGATTACCCGGCAGAACCCTTCCAGCCCATATTTGTACAGGCGAAAAATGCGGGTCTGGGTGTGACGATTCACGCGGGTGAATGGGGTTCGGCGGATAATATTCGTTCGGCAGTTACAGCGCTCATGGCAGACCGTATTGGGCATGGGGTACGGGCAATCGAAGACCTCAGCCTATGTGACTGGTTAATCGAACGTGGGATTGTCTTGGAAGTGTGTCCAACCAGCAATGTTCATAGTGGCGCGGTTGCTCATTGGTCGCAGCATCCGTTGAACCAGCTCTATCGTTATGGTGTAACAACGACCATCAACACCGATGATCCGTTGGTGAGTGATATTACGTTGACGGATGAACTCGTTAGTGCAGTTGATTTCATGACATTTTCGGTGGAAGATGTTAAACGCCACATGGTCAATGCGGCACAGGCTGCTTTCTTGCCTACTGTAGAACGTAATCGTTTGGTGTCGCAATTTGAATCGACACCGGGCGTGATTCCTTCGTAGCACAATACACACAGCAAAAGGTATGGTTTATGATTCAGGTTGGCGACTTTCGCATCCACATGATTAATGAGTCGATTATCAATGTTGATCCCGGTGGGGCATTTGGTCTTGTTCCCCGCGTATTATGGTCGCCATTGATGCCGCCGGATGAAAACCATCTGGTGCGGATGATTCACAACTGCCTGTTGGTACAGGCGAACGGGCAGAATATCCTTGTGGATACGGGACACGGCGATAAACTGACCGATAAACAGAGAAGTTTTATGGCGCTGAATCAGCCTTATGGCAGCATGACGGATGCACTTGCTCGGCTCAACCTCACGCCTGCCGATATTCATTTGGTGATTGATACCCATTTACATGGCGATCATGCAGGCGGAAATACAACTTACGACGAGGGTGGGAAAATTGTTCCGACGTTCCCGAATGCTGAATATGTTGTGCAGCGGCGCGAGTACGAAGACGCAATAAAGCCGAATGAGCGAACTCGCGCCACCTATGTTCCGATCAATTATCAGCCGCTATATGAATCGGGACGGATGCGCTTATTCGACGGCGACACCGAAATAGCCGCTGGCATCACAGGGCATGTGACACCCGGACACACGCCGGGACATATGAGCATCCGTTTTGAAAGTAAGGGTGAGCAAGCTTTATTTGTATGTGATATGGCGAGCTATGCCATTCATTTTGAGCGTTTAGGTTGGATGACAGGCTATGATGTTGAGCCGCTTATCACTCTGGAAACCAAGCGTCATTGGCAGAAGTGGGCGCTCGAAACGGGTGCGCTGCTGATCTTTGCCCATGACCCACAGCGACCAGTCGGGCATTATGTGATGGGGGCGAATGGCAAGGCTTCGGTCGTGGCGGTTACTGAGCCATTTGTTTGATAACAGATTTGGGTAAACAAAAAGCAGATAGGGTAGCAAAATCCCTGTCTGCTTTTTGATTTCTTGTGTGCTTGTTACAACATGGCGTTTAGTGACGTTCTTGCCATTCGGTGATGGTGTCAGAAAGAAATTCACGCACAGTAGGATCACTCACATCACTCACCGCTTCGAAATATTTGCCATCAACCTCAATGCTCACACCGCCACCGGGTGCGGGATAGATGTGGATGCTGTGGTTCGCATATTCAGGCGTTTGGCTGAGTTTATGCTGAAGATAGGCTTCGATTGCACCCGCGATATTAATTTCCGGTACAGGTGGGAGATCCATTTTTTGCCCACGCTTTGGTTTTTGCACCGGATTATCGTCGAGCTTGAAACTCGGTAAATCTCCCGGCACTGTTCCGCTTGGTGAATATGATAGAGGTGGTACAGTCGGTTTTTTAGGGGCTAAGAATGATGGCTCATTGGATTGCATCAAGTCGCTGATTGACGGTAACACTTGCGGTTCTGATTCATCTGATGGGCTTTGCGATTCAGCTTCGCTAGTATCGGGTGCGCTAGCCGCTGGTTTGGTCGCCATTTGACCCATTTCGCGCATCAGTTTGTTAAAGCGTTCTTTGAATTCCACATTGCTATTCACATTGTGGTAGGTTGTTTCGCCCATTTGCACAAGTAACTTGCCATCAACCACATCGCGTAAGATCGTCAAAACTTCAACGGCTTCTGTCGAGCTGCCATCTTTGGGTGTTATCGTGAATGTGCCTTTGCGGGCTGACCGTATCGGTGCGGGTGGGGCGACCACCTGCGGCTGTGTTAGCGCTATGGGTGCAGGGTCTAATGGTGTAGCAGGTTTTGTCGCTGCTGGTGCAGGCGTTTGCACCAACAGGTTTAAGTCCGGCATATCGTGATCGCCTGATGAGTAATTGCTAGCGGTTACAAAGCCCGGTGGTGCAGATGCGGCAAGTTTTTGCTGCGCCTTACGACGACGTACATAAACCATCGCTGTAATAGTCGCGATAAGCAGGAGCATAACCACGCACAATATGCTCAAAATGCTGCTGACAAAGGGTTGACCTAAAAATTCCGAGAAATCACTGGACATATCTTATTTCTCCGGCTGACAATGTGGACAATAATGTGTTCCGCGTTGGGCTACACGTATTTTGACAATCGGTGTGCCGCAGTTCAGGCATGGTTCACCCTCACGGTCATACACATAAAAGTGATCTTGGGACTGGCCTTTTGTTCCGTCGGGCTTTCGATACCAGTTCAAGGTTGCGCCCTGATACTCGATCCCTTTATTGAGTACTTCCCGAACGGTGCTGTGTAGGCGCTCAATTTCGGCTGCTGTCAAACTGTCGGCCCGGCGTTGGGGATGAATGCCTGCGCGATGTAGTGCTTCATCAGCATAGATGTTACCAACTCCTGCCACAAAAGATTGATCGAGTAACAGCGCTTTAATGACTTTGCTCCGTCCCTGCAATTGCTGACTGAGTACAGTTGGTGTAAAGTCGTCCTCCAAAGGTTCCGGACCAAGGACAGGGGTAATCTCTTCAATCGAACCCGCGAGATAAACGCGACCAAAACGTCGTGCATCAGAAAAGCAGAGTTCTTCGCCGTTATCCAACCCTAAGCGTAACCGCACCCAACGATCTTCGGGCGGTTGATTTTCCGGCGCGGCTACAAAGAGGCGACCTGTCATCTTAAGGTGAATCGCCAATAGATCGTGGTCGAGATGACACAGGATATATTTGGCACGGCGGGTAATGGCTTTTACTGTTTGTCCTATAATGCGGGCGCTGAATTGTTCGGCGCTCGGCATCTGGATAACTTTTTCTCGCTCATACCACACATTCTCAATGCGTCGTCCAACCAATGGCTCACGCAACCCACGTACTACGGTTTCGACTTCAGGTAATTCAGGCATAATGTTATTGTAATCGGATTCCTATTTTACGTGCCTTTAGTATAAAACAGCGGTGTGGGAAATAAGTATGATATGCATGAGCTTACGATAATTCGGTTGCTCCACAGGCTCTAATTGAGCATTTTATTGAGAGTTGGCTTGCATATCAGGATCACAAATGGCGCTCCAACTATAAATAAGGATATGTTGCTGCTCAGGACTGCAAGGTAGTTTGTCGGTCAATGTAAAGGTAATGTTATGTTGCTCAAACCGAGCCTGCGTGATAGGAAACACGTTTAAGACAAGTGGAACTGCACCATAATCCTTTTCAATTTGTTTCACGGTGTCATATTCAGCCTGTAGCATTTGTTGATCTTTTAGCATCGCGATTATGGAAACACTGCTCACTAAAATAATATTTAGCGCCAACACAAATGCCCATATGCCAATTAACCCGCGTGATAGACGGTTGGATTGATTGCGAATGCTAAACGCCACGATCAGAATAGGGAGTGTCCACAATTGGGGTATATAACGCGCCCACCACGTTTCGCTGGTACTCAAAACGCTAATGACAATTAAGAGGAGCAATATGGGTATGAACCCTTTGTAAAGGGTTTTGCGATGCTGTACAAGCCCAATTACCAGTATCAGTACAGATAGCAATAACGCCCCGCCAAATAACGGCCCAAAGCCTCCACTACGCACATCGGGATAGCGAAATTCAAACAGCTCATCCACGCTTAGAGTAAAGGGTATTTTGAGTTGAGGGGCTTGCCTACTCACCTGCGATTTGGAAAATAAGGATACAGCGAGTTTCCAAAAACGATCTTTTCCGGTGAAGTCTTGAGGTATATTACGGTCAATCGCGATGAGTTGTGTCCAACTTACCGGATAAAAAGGATCACCTTTCTCAATAAGATTATGTGTGAATTGGCTGATGATAGGGTTATACCCAATCACAAAAATGCCAATTACGGATGCTGATATGCAGCAAATGAACACAGGCATCGCTTGTTTACGAAATTGCCACCCATACCAGATTACAAATCCGCTGATGAGAATGCCCGCATAGAGAATGCCTGTTAGTTTGACATTCGTAATGATTAATAGAACAGCCGCAACCGCTAATAAGTAAATCTTATTAGGTTGTTGTTGGCTAACGATTATCAGTAGGCTCACTAAGATAATCAGGCACGACGCTAACTGCCCGTCAACATAAAAAGTGAAAAGCTGACACACACTCACCGGATTGAACATCATCAAGAGGCTTAAATTCACACGCCAACGTTGGTTCAACTGAGGAAAAGTCGAGAATGCGCTGTAACTGAAAAAGCCAGAAGCGACCAGCAGCAGACTGTTAAAAACTTTTCCGGTTTCGATATTCTCTGTAAAGCGATACATGGCAGCCGCAGTAATCCATGGGCCTTTTGAAAAGAAGCCAACCCAATCACGGTAAAAAACATTTGCCGGTACAGACATTCTCAACGGATTCCAACCATTGGCGAGGCTGATAATCGCCTCACTGTGGTAGGTTTGACCATCAAACGAAATGTCGTAAATGATGCTGTTAATGAGCGTTGTAACAACTATGATGATGAATAAGCTGATTATTATGATGACGAAAATCTGTCGGGGATTTTGTTTGAAGTCGTGGTTGCATATCCCCCAACCAATCCCCGTTGTGATTATTCCCGCAAATAGGACGGTCAAGCCAGAGAGTGACATACCAATAGCGAATAGCATAATATTGGTAATTAAAATAACTGCCATAAAAAGGATAATCAGCGTACCGAGTATACGCGAAATGCGAACCGATTTATCAATCACTAAATCACCTTCTTAAGTAGACGATATTATGAATATCAGTATAAAGCGATAGCCGCTTAGACGTTGCTTTACCTTGTGAATCAAAAAGCCTAGCACAAAGGCTAGGCTACTTTGAGTCAGAAATCTTTTTGGACGAGGTTATTTCATTGCTTCGCCCATTGTCATGTCGCCGATGGTGTGAACCAGCAGGAAATGTTCCACATCGCTACGCAGAGCAGTACAAGCTGGGTCTTCATTAGCTAATGCGCCAGTTGGCAGTTCAGTCATCATGGCATCCATTGAGCCCATAGCGTCAGGTGTGGCCTCGGCCATTGAGCCGTCAGACATCATCATGCCTTTCAGATATTGGTCGATGATCTCTTTGTTGCTCATTGGCATCATCTCGCCCATGGTCTTTTCTTCCATGGCCGCCGCGTCCATTTGTTCTTGAGTCATATTTTGCTGCATTGCCATCATATTAGCCATGATGGTTGTGAGGAGTGGTTTGTAATCCCCAAATTCTACATGGGGCATCATGCTGCCACTCTTTTCCATATTGGTCAGATAATCATAATTATGTTCGGCAACAAGAAGTAAGGTGACTAAGGTGGAGTCGCAGACCAACGGCTTGTCCTGTGCGCGGGTAACACGGGCAGTTGTGGGTGCGAAAATGGCAAATGCCAGAGCCGCTATGCTGAGCGTAGCAAATAAACGGTAAAAAGTACGCATTTTCAATCTCCTCGTAGATAATCTGGTAAGTGTGATCTTGGTCGCCATTTGATACTAAAACTCGACACCTAAATCACAGTTACCGTATGGCAGACTTATTACCAGTTCCTTGCAAAAGTCTTACGAAATGATTACGTGATTTCTAGGTCTGCCCTTGAGCCGTTACAGGCTATTGGTGTTATAATCACACCGTATAACAGATGTTCGCTTCATCCACGCAAAACAATCATTGATTTTGGGATTTAAACCCGCATGACTGATCAGAATTTTGTACATTTGCATGTTCATACTGAATACTCATTGCTTGATGGGCTAAGCCGCATCGACAAATTGGTTGACCGTGCCAAAGAATTGAACATGCCGTCGTTGGCGATTACCGATCATGGTACGATGTTCGGGGTGATGGAATTTTACCGCACGGCAAAAGCAGCAGGTATAAGGCCAATTATCGGTGTTGAGTCTTATTTGGCTCGCCGTTCGATGCAAGACCGTGACTCTAAGCTCGATAAACGTCCGTATCATATGCTGCTGCTGGCTAAGAACCAGACTGGTTACAAAAATTTACTCAAACTTGCCAGCGCCGCACAACTCGACGGTTACTATTATCGTCCGCGTATTGATCGCGATTTATTGGCGAAGCACTCTGAAGGGTTGATTGCAACCAGCGGATGTTTGGCGGCGCAGATTCCGAACGCAATTATGGAAGGTCGCGATGATGAAGCCCGTGAACTGATTGGTTGGTATCAGGATGTTTTCGGCAAAGAAAATTTCTATCTCGAACTTCAACAGCATGATATTCCAGAACTGGAAACGCTCAACAAATGGTTGCTAGAGTACGGTAAATCCAACCATACCAATGTGCCATTGGTTGCCACGAACGATGTCCATTATGTTCTTGATACCGATTACGACCCGCATGATACCCTGCTCTGCATTCAGACCAGCGCCCTCAAAACGGATACCGACCGTCTGCGGATGTCGGATGCTAGCTATCATCTGACCAGTCAGCAAGAGATGTACGGTTTTTTCGGTGACGTTGCGCCAGAGGCAATGTCGAATACGCTCAAAGTCGCTGAAATGTGCGAAGTTAATCTTGATGACAAGGAATATCACTTACCCGTATTTCCTGTTCCAGAAGGTTATGACTCAACCAGTTATCTACGCTATCTGTGTGAGAAGGGGATGCGTTGGCGCTTTGGTAGTCGCGCTGATGATGCTGATTTACGGGCGCGGCTTGACTTCGAATTGGGCATCATTGATAAAATGGGCTTCAATACCTACTTCTTAATTGTGTGGGATTTGTGCCAGTTTGCCCGCCACGCTGATATTTGGTGGAATGTGCGCGGTTCTGGTGCAGGGAGTGTGGCGGCTTATACACTGGGTATTACCAGTATTGATCCGATGCAGAATAATTTACTGTTTGAACGTTTTCTGAATCCGGGGCGTGTCAGTATGCCGGATATTGATATGGATTTCCCTGATGACCGCCGTGAAGAAATGATTTACTACACGGCGCGTAAGTATGGTGAGGATAAAGTCGCGGCGATTATCACCTTCGGTACGTTGGGTGCGAAGGCCGCTGTACGTGATGTGGGACGTGCGCTCAATGTGCCACTGGAAGTGGTTAATCAGGCTGCGCGGCTCATCCCCACCGAGCCGAAGCCCAAGCCGGTTATGACTTATGTGGAGGAAAATCCTGAACTGCTTCAGATGTATAAATCCAACGGCGATATCAAAAAGATCGTTGATATTGCTGTTCATCTGCAAGGTGTTAGTCGTCACGTCTCAACCCATGCCGCTGGGGTGATTGTAGCCGATAGGCCATTGGTGGAATATTTACCACTGCACCGTCCAACCAAGGTTGAAAAAGAAGATAGCGATGGCAAAAACGAAAACCCGCTGAAAGCCGTTACGCAGTTCCCGATGGAAACTTGCGAGTCAATTGGCTTGTTAAAGATCGACTTCCTTGGACTTTCCACGTTGACGATTATGCGGAAAGCCTGCGATTTGATCGAGCGCTATCATGGCATCAAGTTCACACTCGACAATATCCCGTACCGTCCGACTGATGATCCTGAAGTGAGCCGCAAATTAAAAGAGTCATTCGAACTGATGGGACGCGGTGAAACGGTCGGTATCTTCCAAGTCGAAGGTTCGGGTATGCAGCAAATGCTGCGTGATATGCGTCCGACCAAGTTTGAGCATATTATCGCCGCAGTATCACTGTACCGTCCCGGCCCAATGGAATTTATCCCCACCTATAACAAGCGTCTGCGGGGTGAAGAGGAAATCCAATATCGGCATGAATTGTTGCAGCCTATTCTTGAAGAAACGATGGGAATCATCGTTTATCAGGAGCAGCTGATGCAGATTGCAGGCAAATTGTTCGACTATGAGTTGGGCGAAGCGGACTTAATGCGCCGTGCGGTATCAAAGAAAAAAGAGAAAGATCTTAAGAAACATCGCGATATTTTCTTGGAGCGCGGTGCAAATCACGGCCTTGATGAACCGACTATCAATATCATTTTTGATGACATTGAGTTCTTCGCTAATTACGGCTTCAACAAATGTCTAGTCTATGACACAGAGATCGTGGATGCCGATTCAGGTCGTCGTGTCAAAATTGGCGATGTAGCAACTGGGAAAGTACAGATCGAGCATACATTGACCTGTGATACGGATACATTGCGTATCAAACCGGGCAAAATCACTGCTGCGATGGCAAATGGTGTTAAGCCTGTTTACCGTTTGAGGACCCAACTCGGTCGCCAAATTGAAGCTACCGACAATCATCCCTTCTACACATTTGATGGCTGGCGCAATCTAGGTGATCTGGTAGTTGGTGAGCAAATTGCTGTGCCAAGGCGAATTGAAGTGAGTAGAAACAAAGATTGGTCTAATCACGAAGTAATCGTATTGGGTCATCTTTTAGCCGAAGGCAACCTAACCAACCCCACGAGTGTTTACTATTACACTAGCGATGAAAATCAGTGGAAAGATTATTGCGCTAACTTAGAAAAATTCCCCAATATGATTGCCAGCACACATCAGCGTCGTAACATGTATGATGTGTATGCTAAAAAAGCTGATCGTTCAGGAGAAAATACGGTAGTAAGTTGGATCGAAAAGCTTGGGCTTCGCAATACTAACTCATACACGAAGTTTATTCCTGATGAAGTGTTCGAGCTTTCAAATGAGCAGATTGGTTTATTAATTGCTCGAATGTGGGAAGGCGATGGACACATCAACGAAAATGGTTTGAGTGCGTATTATGCGACTTCATCCGAGCGTATGGTTCATCAGATTCAACATCTTCTTTTGAAACTTGGAATTGTCAGTCGTATTAGACGTGTGGAGTTTGCCTATAAAGAAGGGCGTATCGGCTATCAATTGTTTGTCACAGGTAAAGATAACTTGCGTAAATTTTTATCTGTAGTTGCTTGTTACTTTATTAGTGAAGAACGCCGCTGCAAATTAGAAAGGATGATTGTCTATACAACTGTATCTTTTGGCACAAAAGATGTTGTTCCGATGAAGGTACAGGCGATCATTCGTGATGAAAAGCAGAAGCGCCAAGTTTCATGGGAACAGGTTGCTCAGGCTAGTGGTGTAGCTGAAAGATCATTTTACAGTGTATCTCACGTATTAAAATCCGGACTAACTCATGAGGTTGTTGCTCGTGTTGCCGAGTATTTTGCCGCTAATCAGTTACCTGCTTATGCGGACAACGATATTTACTGGGACAAAATTGTCTCAATCGAATATGTAGGCGAAAAGCCAACATATGACCTAACGATTGAAGGCACACACAACTTTATCGCCAATGATATTCTGGTTCACAATTCTCACGCGGCGGATTATGCGGTCATCACTTGCCAAACGTCATACCTGAAAACGCATTATGCCGCTGAGTATATGACGGCGTTGCTCTCGGTTCACCGTGACGACATCACCAAAATCACAACCTTTCTTGGGGAATGCCGACGCTTGGGTATTCCAGTGCTGCCACCGGATGTGAATTATAGTGCTGTTGATTTCGATATTCAGAAGCAGCCTAACGGCGTGCGTGGTATCCGTTTTGGCCTCGTAGCGATTAAAAACGCGGGTCAGAATGCGTTGATGCCGATTATCAAAGCGCGTGAGGCGGACGGTGCGTTTGGCAGTTTAGAAGAATTTTGTCGGCGGGTAGATTTGCGACAGGTACAAAAGCGAACACTGGAAAGCCTCATCAAGGTCGGGGCATTAGACTCTTTCGGTATCCGTTGGCAGTTGGCGGATATCACTTCCATCGAGCGCATGGTTAACTTTAGCACGGATTATCACCACGCTAAAGAAATTGGTCAGATGAGCATGTTCGGGGAAAGCACCGGCATGTCTGATAAATTAACTATGTCAGAGGCTAAAGAAGTCGCTGAACGCGATATGCTTAATTGGGAAAAGGAACTGCTGGGCTTATATGTCAGTGGTCGTCCGGTCGATAAGATTCGTGATTTGTTGGCGCGGGCTAACAACACGGCGGACGTGGCGCTTATCAAGCAGCCCGAATCAAATATGCACGGTAAAGGGGTGGCTGTCGCTGGTGAGATTGTATCGGTGCGTAAGCTTGTTACTAAGAATGGCGATATGATGGCAGTCTTCAACATCGAAGATTGGCATGAAAGTGCCGAGTCGATTGATGTGGTGCTGTTCCCGCGTAGCTGGCAAAAGTTTGGTGAATTGATTATAGAGGGCAACGTCATAATGGTAGGCGGTGAACTGGACACCTCGCGCGGTGATCCACAGGTCAAAGCCGAAACCGTCACTCAAAACTTCAATTTGATGATTCCGACTGATGATGTGAGTTTGCCGTCGCGCAGTAATGAACCACCTTCATGGGCAGTGGATGATGAGAGTGATAACGACCTTGATATGCCTGTTCCGCCGCCCGAACCTGTCATGGAGGAAGAGCCTGTCTTAGTAGTTGCTCCATCAACACAAGGTGCAGCGGCTGTTCGTACCCCGACCGTTGAACAACAAGTCGCTCCGACACATTATGCCCAACAGAACTCCGATTGGATGAGCGCTGAATCGCCCGACACGTCTGATCTAGATGATATGCCGCCTTTAGATGGTGAAGTGAAACCTGCTCCTGAACGCTGGATGATGATTTACTTTCAGCGCTCGGAGGATGCCGAGAAAGATCGCCGCCGCTTACGCCGCTTACACGGTATTTTGACAGCTTACCCCGGTAAAGATCGTTTTAGCATCGTGTTGGAAGATGCTAAACAGTCTTTCAAAATGGAGTTCCCTAACGATACAACTGCCTATTGTGACGACTTGGTAAGCGATTTATTGACCATTGTAGGAGATGCACACAATATTGAGTTGTTTGATCGTCCAGAATAAGGCTGAAATTTAACACACTTTTCGCTACAATAGGGACGGTTTAACGCTCAAATTAGCGCATCCAACAGACTTGCTCTGTGTTTTTTCGTTTGGGCAGGGTTGTCGGGCGAGTAGGGATATATCAGGATATGAAACGTGTCGCAGTAATGACCAGTGGTGGTGATAGCCCCGGCATGAATGCTGCTATCCGCGCGGTCGTGCGGTCGGGACTCGAATATGATATTGAGGTCTATGGCATTCGCCAAGGTTATTCGGGCTTACTGAATGGTGATTTTCACAAGCTGACCAGTTTTGAGGTCAGCGGTATTTTACAGCGTGGCGGAACGATCCTCCAAACCGCCCGCAATCTGGATTTTAAAACGCCAGCAGGGCAGGCCAAAGGATTACGCCGCCTGAACGAATCGGGCATTGAGGGCTTAATTGTTATCGGTGGTGATGGCAGTTTACGCGGTGCAACTGCGCTGCATAAGTTGGGTTTCCCGGTGGTGGGTGTACCGGGCAGCATTGATAACGATCTGGATGGAACAAATACCAGTATCGGTGTTGATACCGCATTAAACACGATTATCGACGCGCTGGATCGTGTGCGTGACACCGCTTCCTCACATACACGCGCCTTTATTCTTGAAGTCATGGGGCGCAACTGTGGTTATCTCGCTATTATTGCCAGCATCGTAGGCGGTGCTGAAATCGTTTCAGTACCCGAACGCGAGGTCTCGATGGAAGCAATCCATGATTCACTGGCAGATGCCTATGTGCGGGGTAAATCACATGCCGTGGCGGTTATTGCTGAAGGTGTGTCCTACAAGACCACTGATCTGGTCGATTACCTCAACAACAAAACCGATGTGGGCTTCGAAGTTCGGTTAACGATCTTGGGTCATATCCAACGCGGTGGCAGTCCCTCAGCCTTTGACCGCTTACTCGCGACCCGCATGGGTGTAAAAGCGCTGGAAGTCTTGCGTGATGGTCAGTCAGGTGTGATGGTGGCACTGGATGGGCGAGACTTAACGACGGTTCCGATTGAAGATGCCATTTCGCGTGTCAAACCGATTAACCCGAATTACTTCGAATTGGCTCGGATGCTTTCTCGCTAATGCTTAACTAAAAGTGAAAGATACTACATTCAGTCGTATCTTTCACTTTTTACTTATGACGGTATGCTGATTTCAGCTACTTTGGCGTTCGCCACGCGGATGAATGCGGCGGTTGGTACGCGTAAGTCTAGACCGCGCTGCCCTGCACTCACTAAAATATGTTCCAATTCCATCGCGGGTTGATCCAAATACACCGGCCAATTTTTATGTGTCAGCGCTAAGGCACTGATGCCGCCGACTTTGAGACCTGTCATTTGTTCTGCATCTTTATGCGCTGCCATTGATACCTTTTTGTGTCCTGACACTGCCGCCAGCGCTTTAAGATCGAGTGTTCGGTCAGCAGCAATGATTGCCAGTAATGGCTTCTTCGGATTCTCAACAGGCTGCACCACTAATGTTTTGTAGACCATAAACGCTGGTACACCGAGTATGTCGGCGATAACCACCGCGTCGCGCTCGGTATCAGGGAACTCGGTCACTTCATAAGGAATATTTTGGGTTTCCAGCAAACGCATTGAATTCAGTTTGTTGATTGCTTTAGCCATCTGTGCTTGCTACCTCATCCAACCACGGCCACGGTCTCACATGATATTTACGATAAAACAGTAAGTCGCGGTCAACAAGATGCATTTCGCGGGCTGAACGGTTGTAGTAAAAAACCAGCGGTGAAATGTGTAGATTACCCTGCTGTTGGTTGAGTTTTTGTAAAGCTGATGTGACATCCGACTGACGCACATCAGCTTGGAACATGTCTATCTTTTGCAGGATTTTCTCAGGTCGAATACCGTGCATCAGTTCGTAGTCACTGGCATGTTCGATACACGCCCGTAGAATATACTCGTAGGTGCTGAGCTTGCCGTCTCGTCCCGCCTCGGTGAAGATCGTATAAAAGGCGTGGTAGCGCCCAAACTGTTCTTCACAAATACGCGCCCGACTTTCCTCTAAAATCTCCAACTTCTTGATCAGAACTCGCTTTTCCTGTGTATGATAAATATTGGCGGTTTCGCACAATTTTTCAGCGATAATCTGAAGCAGCCCAACATTCCCATGGGAATCATGAATAATATCGGCTCTTATTTCATCGGATAGACGAATGTTGAGTGCGTTTTCACCCTTGCGAATCACCTCGACCAAATCTTTATCAGGCCAATGAATATTGATTTCGTCTACCCGACCGGTTAGATCACCGTTAAAAGTGGTCATACGGTTATTCTCATGCCAGATACCAGATATAATGATACAGACTCCGCTATCCCAGAAAGCCTTCAGATCAAAGGCCAGTCGTTTTTGTTCCTCTTCCGCAATGTAATGGAAATCCTCGATGATGACGCGTTCGCCGGATCGCTTGATTTCGTCAATCATAAATCCAAGACTTTGTGGATCATTACCAAGTGGTGTCCGCGTTTCGGAAACGTTATCGCTTGTTCCGGTTTGCCGTTCATAGCCTCCACCTAAGCCGAGATCAGCTAATTTAAAGCTGGCATTGGCGTTGGTTTTATTGTTTTTGCTTTTGTTACGTCCTCGCTGCACCTGCATGAGTTGCTCGGCATGGAGCTGCCGCAGAATTTCCAGATAGATTTTCTCAACCGTCATACCCATTGTGCAGCGGATGACCACACAATTCAGGTCGGGGAGGAACTTTTTTCGGAGTGTTGACTTCCCTTGTTTAGAGCCGCCATGTATAACCACATGTTTCCCTGAATGGATTATGCGCTCCATCCGCTGATCCAGTCCGACTCGATCCACATAGGTTGGTGCGTTAGACTCACGCCAACTACCGAATACTTCGGTCAAGCTATAAAGATGCATCCCCATAACAGCCTCGATCAATGTACGATGATTGTTACAAACGTAAAATTAACGGTTTACTAACTTCTTTGATACTAATCGTACATCTGCGCGTCGTTCTTCGCCACTATTCAGTACAAATACGCCGCTGCCTGCTATATGGTTTGCAAACAAATTGAAGCCATCACTGGCATTGGTCATCGGTTCTACCGCGTAGAAAGGTTCGCCTTTGGGTGCATATAACAAAATATGTTCGAAGAGTGGATCAGCGAACATCTCCAGTGAATGCTGCCATTCTGGATAAACCATCTGTGCTGGTTCATCTCCATTGCGGCTGGTGAAGACATGGTTCATTTCCAAATCGTCCAAAGCCCGCATTTGTTGGAAGTCTATTTCCGGCGTGACGGGAACAGCCGCATCAGTCGCCATATAATCGGTCAGCTCAAAATACTGATTGCATGGAATTTGTACATGAGGAGCATTTGCGCCTATTGGTTTTATAAAGTAAGGATGATGCCCAAAACCAGTTGGGAAGGGCTGTGTATCTTCGTTCTTGATACTCAGCGACCAAATAAATTGTTCTTCGTTGAGTCGATATTCCGCCTGTGCTGAGAACTTAAACGGCCAATTCATATTAGGAAAATCGGTTGATTTCAAACTCATGTGGATGTGGTTTGCGTCAATCAAGTCTACCGTCCAGTCACGCTTGCGGACATCACCATGCCGCGCCGTGCCATCGTCTTTGGTGGTCTTAAGTTGATAAGACTTGTCCTCGAAACGAAGCACACCATCTTTAATCCGGTTACACCACGGCAGCATAATAAAACTGCTGCAATTGCTGGAGTTGCCCCACTCACTTTCAGGTGTAGGCCGCATTACATCGACCCAAACGTCGTCATGCCTAATGCGCCCAAATGCGATTGACGCACCCGTTTCCGGTAAGATGCCTATTTGCCAGTGTTTGTTTTGGATGGTAATCATCGAGAAGTCCGTTTCTGAATTTTTTTAAGAAGGTGAGGCTGTGGGTGTAACTGTGTCAATGATACGAGGAGTACGCGTCGAGTCAATACGAGCGATGACTGCATAATACCAACCGCCATCTAATTGATCGGGAACGGTGGAAATGAGATGTTCCGGTCCGCAGTCCATATAACGGCGGTCGGTTGCGGTTGTGTAGTTAAATGCTCCCGGCCCACGGAGATAAGTTCTCCCCAAAACTTCCCGTGTCATAATGACATACAGGTAAAATGCGTTATCCGGTGGACAGTGTCCATAATAGACCGCGCTTACACCGGCACTCGAAGGGAAACCCGCTTCCTCAGCCGTCATTATACCGTCGGGTAGCGTTTTGAGATGCTCAACCTGTTTCTCTATCACGGCACGAATGGGCTGTGATAGAGTTGTAAGTTTTGCGATTTGGGTCGCTTCTTGTACAGTTGCCGTAGCACTTAAGAAGGCACGTTTCTCGTCGTCATAGTTGAGTTGCAGCGAGATCAGTATTGGGATTGAAACGAGAACAACACCGATAATGACCACGCCCATAATCCAACCGATGCGCCATTGGTCATTCACAAAATTTGAAGGCTGCCCAAGTATTTGCTTAAATTTTGCAACCAGCGCTTCGGCCTCTTGTTCTTTACCAGCCGGAATCGGCACAACCAAACTCTTGTCAGTTGAGATTGGTGGCAGTCCCACTGAATAATATTGACGCGAGAGATACTCGAAATTTAGCGTGGCAGGTTCACCGGGCTTTATTTCAATACTTTGCAAACCACTCCAAAAGCCACTAAGCCTCAATGGTTTGTTCGGGTAATAAAGACCATTAGGGCTAATGAATACTTCTCTGTTTTCGCTAGCAGCCGGATACTGCCAATGCGCCCAATAGTCACCGGCTTTAATATCTTGGATACGAACATAATGGCGGGCATACATGATGAGCAGACCGATAGGAATAGGAGCAAGCCCGCCTACAAACATAAAAATGATGCCTGCAATCCAGCGGGTATTGGCTGTCTGACCCACGAAGGCCATGCTTACTAGGATGATGAGTGCGAGAATTGTTATGACTGTTAGGCCAATGATAAAAGGGGCGAATGGGTTGTCTGAAGTAATTCCATAGCGCCTGCGCCATTCAGGAGTTTCGGTCTGCATTGTGGTCATTTATACGAAATCCAATCATGATCTATTTATACTGCCGCAACGCGATCCGCCCAATGACTTCTGGTATGAGCGTGTTGCCCAGCATAATCAGACGATCAAAAAAGCGTACAACAACCGAGCGTGGATTACCATCGGTCGCTCGTAGGATTGCGGTTGCAACTTTAGCCGGAGTCATAGTTGGCAGGCTTTCACCGCTGCGTTTGCCTAAGCCTAGTCGCTTCTGATTGAACTCGGTTGATGTTCGCCCGACCAGCACATCCGTAACCTTTATATTTTCACTTTCCAATTCTAGCCGCAGCGAATGGGCGAGGCTGCTGACAAACGCTTTGCTAGCGGCATAGGTGGCGGCATAGGGTGCAGTCAGGTTATACGTCACTGATGAGATAATGATGATGTGTCCACCACCATTCTGGCGCATCGCAGGCACTGCCGCTTGGATGCTGTGCAGCACACCATCAATATTGGTTCGCAGCAGCGTTTCTAAATCAGCCCAATCCGAATCAGCAACCGCGCCGCGATGCCCAACACCGGCGTTCGCCACCAGAATATCCAGCCGTCCGAAGCGCCCCATAGCCAGCTTAACCGCGTTCTGCATCGCCTCGCGTTGGGTCACGTCAGCCTCCACTGTTAGGATGTCACCATGACCAGCGGGCAGCTTGAGTACTGCCTTTTGCAACTCGCCCAACTTATCGACACGCCGCGCCGTCGCCACCACATGGGTACCAACCTTTGCGAACGCCAGCGCTGTTTCATAGCCGATCCCACTGGATGCGCCCGTAATCAAAGCAACTCGATTCGTTTGAGGCATAGTTTAGTTTATAGTCCTTATATGGAATTTAGAATATATAGCCGAGGCGTTGCAAACGTTTCATTTCGGCCTCTATGCTTTCTCGTAGTACCGAGAGTTCTTTATCAATACGATTAGAATAATCCAGATCAAGAACATATTTGGGGGGGAGTTCCGCTTTGGATCTCAAAAATTCTAATCGGTATTCATTGCTTGGGTGATCAGTTAAGGTGTTCACAGTAATACTCTGCTGATGACGTTGGAAGATGTTTAGTACATCAATTGCACCGCTCGTCCCAGAAACACTTGATCCAATGTAATCTGCCAGATATTCGGCACGTCTCTTTTCGTAGAGGAGTATTTGCGAGAGCCCAATATAAATCAGTTGGATGCCGCCCGTCACAATCCACATGAAGAAGTTACCAATGACTGCATGAAGTCCTAAACGGCGGTAATTCAACTCATCCGGACGTGTCAGATACATCCAATGGGTTAGAGAATTGAGCGCAGATCCTACAAAAAAAGTATGTGTAAAATCTTTGTTCATTTGATGGGCTAATTCATGTCCAATAAGCGCAACGCGTTCTTGGTCATGAAGCTGCATCCATAACGGATAACCTAGAAATAGAAAGCTGGTTCGGCGGAATCCAAAATAACTGAATCCGGCATTGAAGCGAACATCAATTACAATTTCGTCAATATGCGGGGTGTTAAGCGAGTCGGCAATTTGGTCTACAAATTCATATAAGGCCGGGAATTTTTCTCTGGAAAGGGTTGACTTGGGGCGCGTATAAAACTGTGGGCGAATAACATAGGCAACACCGAATAGCAAAATCCCATAACAGAATGAAAAATAACCAGCAAAGCGGCTAATAATCATCCACAGGCCAATTAGAGGCAGAATAACCGTAATGCTGTGAATCAGCCCCGCAAACAGGAATGCGACCATTTTGGCAATCGTCAGCCGTGGATGAAATAGATCACGGGATTTAAGATCATCCAGCACCGCACGGTCACGGCGCATGACAAATTTATAATACCATTGCTGGATACGTCCGGGTTTACCTTCCGCAGACCCAATTTTAATCATCGTTTATCGCTGGTTATATAGCGGGTTTGCGCCGCTTGAGTACGCAGAAATAGCTGTTGCTCCACTCGCTGCCATCGCCCTTAAATAGCACATCGCCATTCTTGCCAACTCTGGCGACAGGTTCCATATGCACCAGTTCCCAACCCTGATTACCCAGATCATCCAATTCAGGCATCATGGTTTCCGGCGTGTACTGCGGCGGATTTTTCCAATTCGGGCGGTAACTCTTGAAGAAGTCAGCCACACCCGTATTTTTCACATCGGCTTTGATAAACTTTGTCAGATATTCCCAGCGCTCCATACCATCCCCCTTGTTTGAATGAAATGATTTCTCACAAGCGTTATATTGTTACTGGCTCATGATATACCCCAAATACCTCGCGCATTACATCGGTGATTTCGCCCAGCGTCGCGTAGGCTTTGGCCGCTTCAATCAGATGTGGCATCACATTTTCGCCATTGTTGCAAGCCGTTCGCAGCGCGTTTAATGTCGCCTCAACTGCTGCCTTGTCGCGTGTCTGTCGCAGTTGGTTGAGTCGTGCGATTTGCCGATCATAGCCGTTGGGATCCATCGCCAGAATTGGGATACTGGCTTTTTCATCACTAGCGTACTTATTCAAGCCGACGACAATCCGCTGGTTGCTATCAACCTCGATCTGTTGACGATAACTGGCTTCCGCGATTTCCATTTGCATATAACCTGTTTCCAATGCTGGAATCACCCCACCGATGGCCTCGATCCTGCGGAAGTAATCGTAGACTGCCGCTTCGGTCTGGTTGGTCAAGGCTTCCACATAATAACTGCCACCCAACGGATCAACCGTTAGCGTTACGCCGGTTTCTTCAGCGATCACCTGTTGGGTTCGCATAGCCAATGTGACGGCTTCTTCACTTGGGAGAGCCAGTGCTTCATCGCGGCTGTTGGTATGCAGCGATTGTGTCCCGCCGAGTACTGCCGCCAGTGCTTGAATAGCCACACGCACAACATTCACTTCCGGTTGCTGTGCGGTCAGGCTGACACCAGCCGTTTGCGTATGAAAGCGCATCAGCCATGAACGCGGATTTTTTGCGCCAAAGGTTTCGCGCATTTCCCGCGCCCAGATGCGCCGTGCGGCCCGCAGCTTGGCAATTTCTTCAAAAAAGTCGTTATGAACATTGAAGAAGAAACTCAAACGCGGTGCGAAGGAATCAATGTCCATGCCACGCTTAATTGCCCAGCGCACATATTCCAGCCCATCTGCCAATGTGAATGCCAACTCTTGTATGGCGGTGCTGCCCGCCTCACGAATGTGATAGCCGCTGATGCTAATCGTATTCCATAAGGGCATACGCTGTGTGCCGAATTCAATCGTATCCGTCACCAAACGCATCGACGGTTCTGGTGGGAAGATGAATTCTTTTTGCGCGATGAACTCTTTGAGGATGTCGTTTTGCAGTGTACCTTGCAGCTTGTCCATCGGTACGCCTTGTTTTTCCGCTGCCGCGATGTAAAACGCCCAGATAATCGGTGCAGGGCCGTTGATGGTCATGCTGGTGGTCACATCGGCTAGAGGAATGCCGTCAAACAGCATTTCCATATCTTGCAGCGAACTAATCGCCACGCCGCATTTACCGAACTCGCCCAAGGCTTCCGGCGCGTCAGTGTCATAACCCATCAATGTTGGCAGATCAAAGGCTACCGATAATCCCATGTTGCCTTCGGCTAGTAAATACTTATAACGGGCATTGGTTTCTTCGGCAGTTCCGAAACCCGCGAACATACGCATCGTCCACAACTTACCCCGATAACCGCTGGCATGAATGCCACGTGTAAAAGGATATTCGCCCGGTAAGCCCAAATCATTTAGGCTGTCGAGTTCGCTAATGTCGAGTGGCGTATACAGACCATCTACCTCTACGCCGGATTGCGTGGTAAACGATTTTTGCCTTTCAGGTATGCGGGCTTGGGCTTGCTTAAGTGTGGTCTCTTCCCACTTCTGTTGTGCGATTCGGAATGCATTTAAATGTTCAGCGTCAAATGTCATTTTTATTGCCAATCTATTTGGATTATTTGAATTATAGCATCCCACGACTGCCTGTGTGCCTCTATTGATTAGGATTCGTTTGTCGGCAAAGTATTACGATCTTAATTAAATTAAGGTTTGCCTACGTTTTTAATCTATTTATAACAATGTGTTAAAATTACAGCTTCAATTACAGGACTTTTCAGAAAATCAGAGGAATCACATGGCTTTTAATTTAGCCGAACGTATCGAGAAATTGAGCGCTGCCATCCAGCCAGTTGCAGCGGAGGATAATATAGTCGAAGCCGGTCGCAAAATTCTGCTGAAGGAATTTGTGACGATGTTGCAGCACGAAACCGGAAGCCGCACGGGTGAAGACATTGAAGATGTCCACGATATGCGGGTTGCCATCCGTAAGACACGCAGCCTTTTTCGGTTGCTTGCGCCTTTTTACAAGCGCAGCGCCATTAGCACTTTCAAAGGCGAACTGCGTCATCTGGCATGGACTCTGGGCGCAGTACGTGACTTGGACGTGCTGATTGAGGATATACGTGCCTATCAATCGACACTCACAGCTCCTCAACAGGCCGATATTCAGCAGGCGATTGATGATCTTGACAAACAGCGTGAATCGACACGTCACGAACTGCTTGAGGTGTTGGACTCGCGTCTCTACCGTCGGTTGATCAAGGACTACAGTAAATTCTTGACCACTGCTGGCGACGGCGCGAAAACCATTGATAAAGATACCGTGACTCCGGTGCAAGTGCGCCATATCCTGCCCATTATTATTTATCATCGTTTGGCGGCTGTCCGCGCCTATGACGGCATTTTGGCGGAAGCCGATGCACCGACTTTACACGCCTTGCGTATTGAACTGAAGCAGATGCGTTACACCTTGTCGTTGTTTGGTGAGGTTTTAGGGCCACAAGCGGCGGAGTACGTCGAGGAAGTAAAAGGGTTGCAAGATTGTCTCGGACATATGAACGATGCCGTCATAGCCCGTGCCTATCTCGGTGATTTCTTGAAGGACAGTCACCTCGCCGCCTTAAACGGCTATCTCACCAGCCTTGAGCAAAAGGAAATCGCGCTTAAAGGTCAGTTAACGGAACTTTGGCTACAGTTCAATACACGCAAAATACAACAAAAGTTGTCCTATGCGATTTTAGCGATGCACTAACCTCAGCTTACAAGGTCAAATGCTTCGTAGACTTCCGGGCGATTCCGGGCAATGATGCGGTAGGCTTCGCCCAAGGTCGTCGTTTGGAAAAAGCGCCCTGTCATGCAGGTATAGGTATGTGAAAGCATTCGCACGGTTCGGTTGATGAGCATGTTGCCGCCCACCATCACATGAATACCTGCGTTCAACGGTAACAACGTCATCGCATTTTTAATATGATAGGTCGGGTTGCCTTCGGGAAGGGCAGTTGTGGGACGCATAATTGTCGCAATATCGACCTGATGATCAACCTCGCTCATGAGGCTGCTAATACCTTCCATTGCAGCCTTCAAGTCATCCCAATCCCAATACTCTCCGACATACATTCGGAGAACCGTTTTTTCACTGTCATCCCATGCATATTGAATGCCGATCATTCTGATCTCCTTAAGCGTTATTGTATTGAATATCAGTGATGTTGCGTTGTGCTTACAGTTACATCCTAATAGCGTGTTAATGGTGTGTCAATGAATATAATGTTTGGTTTATTTTGATTGCGATAGAAAATCGTAATATAGAACGAAATCATAAGGCACTTAGGAGGCAGGGGCGGTGATAATACTAATCTTGTTAGTTAATGTATAACCCTCAACTGCTGGTTTTCCGTCAAGCATTATCGGCACACGTTGTTGGGTAGCGAGATCATACATCCCAATAACGATGGAATAGCCCTTGCCAAGAGGCGTATCTTTTTGATCGAAGGTCAATGATCGTTCGTCAACAATATATTCACCCGGCTCCCATACCAGTGTGGAATACATGTTGCCGTCGTTCGTCCAGCTTACTGGCCCATCCCACGCTTGAATAACCTTGCCTGTTTGATCTCGCAGGTGTATATAAACCATATAGTTGGCGGTTGGTTTGGCTAGAACCTGCCAGTAAAGATGCATAATGAGCCTGCGCTGAGGCCAGAAATCCAGCCCACCAATGTCATAGCCCAGTAGTCGTGCAAAGTCGCCAAACTGAACGTCACCCTCAGGCGTTGGCCCGTTAATGTATGCTGGCGGTTTAAAACGGTTTTCCAGATGCAGCTCGTAGACGGTGTATTTGAATATCCCGTCGTCATCTCCCCATGCCCGCCTCATAATATTGCTGCCAACATCGGTGCTTCCTGTCGCTAGTGCTAGCGCTGAAAGCACTTGATTTTGCCCCGGAATAAACGTATTAAAATCGCCCCCCGCTTCGGGTTTGCCGTAGATAAAATAAGTCACGCCGTCAAGTTGACTCAACTGTGTTGGCATGGAATTGATTTCAATATCGACGCTTGGGAAGAAAAAGGGCAGCCGCTTAACCTGTGGTGCGACCACCCGCAGCGGTTCACCGGGATGCTCGTCAATATACTTTTGTAACCCATCCACCACGTTCATCAACGCTTGATTGCCCGACTCATAACGGGCATGGTCATCCGGTAGTTTATCTGTCCACAGCCAATCCCAACCCGCGTTACCGTCATATAGCGGGATGATTATTCCCGGTCTTGCCAGTGCCACGACGATGATGGTGGCGATCAACGCCGCGACTCTATTTTGGGTAGACTTATTGTTAGTAATAGGTGACCATAGACTGTCGCGCCACATTGCCAGTATCACTGCTGTCGGCATAATCATTAGCGGCACAATCGCGAACGACAACCGATAATGATAGCTGTAGGAATAAAACCATGTGATGAAGTAAGGCAGTCCGAGCGCCCACAGCCAACCAAGTTTCGCAGCCGTAGTCCGACCTTCATCTGTCCAGCGTCCTCGCGCATAACGCCACAGTGTCAAGCCGACAATGAATGCACTCACAGCCAGCGCCAACCACTCCAACGCACCCATGCGGTTGTCGGTGATGCCCAGCTTTCCAGTGTTGTAAATCGAAGGCCATACCCCCGCGCTCACCAGCACTAAACCCACAGCTAACTGCCAAATAACGAGTGGTGTTGCCTGTTTAGCCGCGCCTTTGCTTTCCTGTGGCTTGCGACTTGTATCTTGCGACCTGTAGCTTCTCCACAAAACCCACGCCACCAGCACAAACAACGCCAACAGAGGCCACCCAAATTCGACTCCGCTTCTCGCAGCCAACGACTGCCAGTAGCCATCAGGGAAAATGATCGGCGCATGTCCCAACAGCACATTCCGCACATACCACGCCCCACCCAATGGAATGCAAACCAATCCTGTTATGACAACCACTTCGATTTGGGGGCGCAGTTGTTGAATAAGCTTCGTGACTGACGGGCGATTGTTTCGGCTTTGCCACCAAGCGATGACGAGTGCTATGCCCGCAACCAGCGCCACACCCCATACAAATGCGCCCATCGTCGGCTTTGTCCACAACCCAATTCCGAGAAATAGACCCGCTATAACTGCATATTGTCTTGCATTTACTCTATATTCTCTGGGTCTCTGTGGTTCAATTGCATTCACCTTTTCCCATGCCATCACCAAGAAAGCTGCCGCACCCGTAAACATAAAGGTGACCGGCACTTCCAAATCGCCATATCGCGACCAGTCGCCCATATGTGGATACAACGCCCAGATCGCCGCCGCATAAATACCTACCCGCCGCGAGAAGAGACGATTGCCCATCACATAAACAGCTAGAATGCTCCCCAGATGCAACCACGGCAGTACCGCCCGCGCCGCATGGTCATCTAATCCGCCTACAGCTAACTGTAAAAAAGTGTGTTGTAACGGCAAAAACTGCGGATAGTATTCAATCGTCGTTGGGATATGTCCCAAGACCGTATACAGTCGGCCTTCGTAACCATACACCCACAACGCATCGTAGGCAGTCGTCGGCCAATACGCCACACTAATCCAGCGTATAAGTAACGCGACCGCGACTAATAAAATCAATAATCTCTCATCAAAGCCAAGAGGATGTTTTCTCTTCCTCTCCTGGTTTTCTCCGTGACTCGGTGGTTCAATTCGCCTCTTCCATGTGATTATCCACCCGATCACCGCAATTACTGCCGTACCCGCTAGCACATATTCCAGCCGCAGCAAATTCGCACTCTGGACACTACCCAGCACAAACATCCACGCAGTCAACAGGGCTGGCCCGAATGCCGAAGCCAAACACGCTACCATCACACGGTCGCGCCAATCACGGCGAGGCAGTGCCACCAGCGCCCACGGTAAACCAACCCCCACAAACATCCACAAGAGAGCAGGCGTAGCAGCTAAAGTTGAAGTAATCCAGTAGGGCATAGGTTGAACAAACGACTGTGATGATAATGGATAATTAAGGGACTTCTGGCAACGTATCAGGACGCGAGTCGTCAGCACTTAATGGGATTTCAGCATCCAAGTCGCCGCGCCGACGAAGTAGCCAAATTCGATTTTGGATAATCCAATCGACTCCCAAACCTGCGATTAATCCAACGACCGGATACACCGGCAAATAATAGCGCTGCCATTCTAAGGGTGTGAGCAGTAGTGTTGTCAAAATCACTGTCAACGCCCATAGGCTGATCACCCAACGCGCACCGTTAGATCCAGCTATTTGTTCCGGCGTTTCACTGGCATCCATTTCGGCATCGGTTAAATTCCGCCACCTTCTGATGTGCGTTGAGAGAGACATTGGAATCATCAACCTGATAAGTTCCCACACACCCGCCGCCATAATACCACACAGCACCAGCGCACCCACGACAGAACCGCCCACGCTCACCCCACGCCACACCGATGCTTCATATCGGTTAATCTGGTCGCCAATATACCCCTGCCACGAAGCAATCTCATAATACTGAGGTGTGACGATAAAGCTCTGACGTAGGAAACCACTCAATTGCTCACCGAAGTTGGCATAACCACCAAAGGTTGCGGTTTGCCCTGCCAGTAATTCTTGCCGCAGTTGCAGCACCGTTTGGGCGCGTTCCGCTGGATCACCCCACCACGCCGGATTGAGTGCGACGAATGTGCCAAATGTAATCGCGGCAGCAATCGCTAGATACGGCAGCAGCACATAATCTACAACACTGTAATCATCTTCTGACCGCATCGATTGATAAATCAGATGCAGCAAGATAGCCACGAACACCGCACCCACCGTGAAGAGAGCCGTATGTTTGCTGGCGAGTGCAAATCCGCTGACCAAGCCGAGTAATATTGCCCTCCGAAGTGAAGGTTTTTCTAGCAACCATACACCAACTAACACTACCAGCAGGCTAAAAAAGATGAAACTGCCCTCCATCATCGCCCTTCGCCCATTCAACAGCAGCGCAGGATTAAGCGTGTAATACAGGCTGGCAATATACGGTGTCCATTTGCCACAGAGTGCGCGACCAAGCGCGAACATGACGATCACGCCCATCGCTAACAACACTGCCGAAGGCCAACGTGCCGTGATGAGCAGCATCGTACTCGGAGCATGTCCGTTTTGTTGGTTGTAGTTCCAGTCTGCGCCCCAATCCCACTGCTCATTTACATCGTTGATGCTCATGCCGTTGGCTTGACACGCCAAACCAATCAGATATTTATTGATCGTGCCGTTGAGCAGTCGGAGTTCTTGCTCTGCTGGAGTTGTTGGATTGGGGTCGTATGCGAGTTTGTTGTAATCGTGGTCAATAAATTGGTAGGCATAATCCCTACTCATATAAATTTGTGTAGATTCGTCACCATGAAACGGTGCTTCAGATGTTCCGGCGAGCACATAAATCACCAGCAGCACCAGCCATATCACAGGCACTACCCGACCGGATGGGGAAAGCAAAGAATAGCGCGGTTGAGCAGCTTGCTCCGCGACTGCTTCGGTGGTTTGACTAATTTCGGGTTGAATATTCACTGGATTTTTTTAGACCAAATGGGCGCAGACTCATGATCTACGCCCGTTCATAGCAGATAACGCGAGGCTTGACTGCGGTAATGTTACGAGATACTCAATAGTACTTTGTTTTGTTCGACGGTTTGTCCTGCTTGCACGTTCACACTGCCCACCGTACCATCACGCGAGGCTTTAAGTTCATTCTGCATCTTCATCGATTCCAGAATGACAACTGTTTGTCCGGCTTTGACCTCTTGTCCCATCTCCACTTGCACTGCTACAATCAGTCCCGGCATCGGCGCTTTGATGTTGATCTCACCCGACTCATTGCCCAATGTGCCGCTGCGTTGAGCCATCAGCAGCGCCCGTTCGTCCAGCACACGGTTGCTGTATAACCGTCCGCGCATCAGCACTTCAATCTCATCTTCACGCTGTTCAATCGTCAGTTCGTGCGAGACATTTTCTGACAATATTGAGTACATGGCTGGCCCAAGCGATTGAAAATCGACATCACGCTTCTTACCATCGACGGTGATGCTGCCATCCGCCAAAATCTCAATTTCGAATTGCTTGTTGTTGACTGTGGTCACGTATTTCATTAGCGGTGCATCCTCTCCCAGCGACCGACCCACTTCCAGTTGCTGGTATCGCGTTCGCCGCGCGTCACCACTTGGCTGGCGAGCTGCCGTTGACGGTGTGAGAATAAGGTTGCCGCAATCGCAGCCGTTTCCAGTTCATCTTCGCTCGGTGCTTGCTCATAAGTCGTCATGCTAAAGCGTTCTTCCACGAACTTGGTGTCGAACATACCCGCGATAAAGCTGAAGCTGTTCATCAGGTTCTGATGGAAGGGAATGTTATGCTTCACGCCCATGATGGTGTATTCTTCCAATGCTCGCCGCATCCGTAAAATTGCTTCACCGCGATCTTCACCCCAGACGATCAACTTGGCGATCATGCTATCGTAGTAGGGGGTAATTTCATAACCACCGTATACGCCGCTGTCCACCCGCACACCCGGCCCTGTTGGCACATTTAGTGAGGTGATCTTGCCCACCGAAGGCATAAAGTTGTTGTAAGGATCTTCAGCATTCACGCGGCATTCAATCGCCCAACCTTTGGGTTCAAGGAAGCTCTGTGTCGGCCCCATGCGCCGACCACGCGCGATACGAATTTGCTCTTTCACAAGGTCAATGCCCGTCACCAGTTCGGTCACCGGATGCTCAACCTGCAAGCGCGTATTCATTTCCAAGAAGTAGAAGTTCTTGTCTTTATCAACCAAGCACTCAATTGTTCCGGCGTTGACATAATTCACTGCCTGCGCGGCCTTGACCGCCATATCACCCATGCGCTGCCGCAGCGAAGGGTCTTGATCCAATACGATACTCGGTGATTCTTCCACCAGTTTTTGATGCCGCCGTTGAATTGAGCATTCACGTTCGCCAAGGTGGATGGTGTTGCCGTGGGTGTCTGCCAGCACTTGGAACTCGATGTGTCGTGCGCCCACCAACATTTTTTCGACGTAGACATCGCCGTTACCAAAGGCACTTTCGGCCTCGCGTCGTGCGCCTGCGATAGCGTCTTTCAGGTCTTCTTCTTTCAGCACCGCGCGCATACCCTTACCGCCGCCGCCTGCTGTGGCTTTCACCAGCAGCGGGAAGCCGAAGCTCGGCGCAATCGCTAGGATTTCTTCGTCGCGCATTCCCGGTGTTGTTCCCGGTACAACAGGCACACCGGCTTTGCGAACGGTTTCGCGGGCAGTCTGCTTGTCGCCCATTGTGTCAATCGCGCTCGGCGGCGGCCCGATGAAAATGATGCCTTCGTCCGCGCACATCTGTGAGAAGAAACTGCGCTCGGATAAAAAGCCATAACCCGGATGAATGGCATCCGCGCCAGTTTTCTTAGCCGCCTCAATAATCTTTTCCGCCACCAGATAACTTTCGCGTGGTGCAGGCGGCCCAATAAACACGGCTTCATCTGCGTAACGGACATGTAAGCTGGTGCGGTCAGCCTCTGAATATACCGCTACCGAGTTGATACCTAAATCGCGGCATGCCCGAATGACGCGCACTGCAATCTCACCACGGTTGGCGATGAGAATCTTCTTGATTGTTTTCTGCCCCGGTTCATTTGCTGCGTTTTTTGATTTGCGCTTTGCCACTTTGCGCCTCCCGTTACTCTCTTCACGATGAGAAGAGACCTGTATCTAAATGTTTTCTTCTTACCCCCTCCCTCGTTTACGGGGGAGGGTTGGGGTAGGGGTTAATTCACTACCTAACTCAACCGCTACAGCGGAATGTTGCCATGTTTCCGTGCCGGATTACTATCGCGCTTATTCTGGAACACTTCCAACCCGTTAATTAACCGCGCTCGTGTGTCGCGTGGTTCGATAATGTCGTCAATGTAACCAAGCTCTGCCGCCGCATATGGACTAGCAAACTTCTCACGATACTCGTTGGTCAGTTCAGCTTTCTTGGCAACTGGATCAGCCGCGTTGTCGATCTCACGCCGGAAGATCACACCCACCGCGCCGTCCGGCCCCATCACCGCGATTTCTGCCGAAGGCCATGCCAAATTGAGGTCGCCGCGAATATGCTTGCTGCTCATGACGCAGTACGCGCCGCCGTAACTTTTGCGTGTAGTCACGGTCAGTTTAGGTACAGTTGCCTCGCAATAAGCGTATAGCAGCTTTGCTCCAGCACGGATAATGCCAGCGTATTCCTGTGCCGTACCCGGCATATAACCCGGTACGTCTACAAACGTCACAATCGGAATATTGAACGCATCGCAAAAGCGGATGAAACGTGCAGCCTTCTCGCTCGCGTCAATGTCCAAAACACCTGCCAACACCGATGGTTGATTAGCGACGATCCCGACACTATGACCGCCCAAGCGTGCAAACCCCACTACGATATTCATCGCGAAAAGCTCATGAATCTCAAAGAAATGGCCTTCATCGACCACTTTTTTGATGACTTCTTTCATATCGTAAGGCTTGTTGGCATTATCAGGAATGATCGTGTCCAGTTCGGGGTTCGCCCGCAGTGGATCATCATTGGTTGGCAAAAAGGGCGGGTCTTCCATGTTGTTCTGAGGAAGATAGCTCATCAACTCACGCGCCAGCAGCAGCGCTTGTTGTTCGTTGTCCGCCACCATATGGCACACGCCGCTCTTACTGGCATGGATGCTCGCGCCGCCCAATTCCTCGTGCGTCACATCTTCATGCGTCACACTCTTAACCACATCTGGGCCAGTAATATACATATAGCTGGTGTCTTGCACCATGATGATGAAGTCTGTTAGGGCAGGGCTGTAAACCGCACCACCCGCGCACGGCCCCATAATCAAACTGATCTGTGGCATCACGCCGCTCGCCATCGTATTGTGCAGGAATATTTCGGCATAACCCGCCAAGCTACCGACACCTTCTTGGATACGTGCGCCACCACTGTCATTCAATCCTATGACCGGAGCGCCGGTTTTCAGCGCCATTTCCATAATCTTGATGATCTTTTGGGCATGAACTTCGCTCAAGCTGCCACCAATCACGGTGAAGTCTTGCGAGAACACATACACCAAACGCCCGTTGATGGTTCCCCATCCGGTGACCACGCTATCGCCCAGATATTTCTTACTTTGCATATCAAAGTTGGTGGTTCGGTGCTGAACAAAGGCATCCAGTTCGCGGAAACTGCCGGGATCAAGCAGGATGTCCAACCGTTCGTGGGCGTTGTGACGGTTATTTTCTTTTTGTTTTTTAATGCGTTCTTCGCCGCCACCTGCATGGCTTTCCGCCCGCTTCAGGCGTAATTCTTCAACTTTACTGTGCTTCTGTTCGGTTACAGTCATATTACTCTCTCCGTTAGAGTGTTCGTCTCGCGTGAGCAAGGGTACGTCAGCCCAATCACGGGGTCAAATTCGCGATAGCTTACAGGGATTTGTGAATCGTGTCTACCTGCTTAGATAACAACAACCAGTTCAGCCCACAGATACTAAACCCATCATAATCCACTTGCGACCGATGAGTTGATTGATCTTCTCTTATTCCGTGTATTATAACCTGCTCGCTGGAAGGTCACAAAAGCCATTACGCATTGTAAGCTGTGACGAAAATGATTTTAAGGGGTAATGCCAAACACATTGAGCAATTCAACCATCGCAGTATTGTAGCCCGATGCGCTTTCCTCCTTGACTCGAATCGAATGGGTTGAGGTTAATATTTCGGCAGTCTTTGGTGGAACATTCCATGTTTCTTGTTTGTACTCAAATAAATTGTGCCAAACCGGAATGATTTTCAAGCCCGCCTCAATTGCCCAACCAATTTCCTTGATACAAACATCAGATTTAAGTGTTTCTTTCCCAGTTAAGACAACCAAATAATCATATTCTTTGATGCGTTCTTTTAACCCAGCGTGCCAATCTTCACCGGGGATTAAGGACATATCGACAAATGCCTCAAGCCCTTCGATTTTTAGGCGTGTTAGCATATACATTGCAAAAGCGCTACTCTCGCTACGTTTATATGAAATAAAAATATTTACAGGTTCAACCTCTTCTAGTAGATCAAATGCTGATTTTGATACCTCCCAGTCAATGTGATTTTTATCAGTTCGTTTTAAGTAACCATTAACTTCTAATAGTTCAGCTGAAGGCCAGTTATATTCCCATCTATTCTGAAGATATTGAACAATGTAATAGACTGGTTGCTTGCTAGATAAAATATCTATTCGCTTTGTAAAGTCTTCATATCGTTGATTATCTTTTCGCAGATATACAACATCTATACTGTGCGGAGATATACCATCATCATTAGGCGGGTGAGATATGTTTGCAGGACGAAGTTTAGTATAGGTTACTGTTTCACTGAGAATTAGAATATTCCAAAAGTTTTCTGTTACACCTTCTGCTAATTCTTTTGCGAATGTTCGCATTTGTGCCATCTTGTTTGTTGGTAAGGCACGTTTACATACACCTTCTAACCAAGTTTCGAACGTTTTGTCCTCACCCATATTTTCTCTCTCTTTTACTGCTCTAAAAATAGCTCAGCACGTACCTGCATTGTACTCTCTCCATCGCTTGTGGGAGGGCTGGGGTGGGGGTTTCTGACACAATATTTTCATCTGTGGGTCTAATGCCATTTTTTCATCTTTGTGGCAAAAATTGGTATTTCTATCGGAACCAACCTTATCACAAACAGAACAGGAATTCTACTATTTTGGGTACGAATTCCGTACGAATCGCGTTTGCATTCACCAACCTTGCTTTTGCCAAACCCTTAAAATTCGCAAATTTTTCTCTCTCACCAAACAAACCTTAAAGTTGGATTTTGGTTTGTCTTCATCGCGCCGTAATAATATGTAATACCACAGAGGGTCATAATAGGTCAAAAAGCAGGCTTTTTACCTGTTATCACCTGCTTATCAGGTACTTTCCCAAAGTTAGAATCCGATTTTTCTCTATTTTCTTTGTGTCTTCGTGGTTAAATCGGCTTTGTTTTGCATTTCTCTATCAACTAAAGACTATCGACTTCCTAATCCGGCATCACCCCAAACCGGTTTAGCAGTTCGACCAGCGCATTGTTGTAGCCCAGCGCACTTTCCTCGATCACACGAATCGTATGTGTTTTACTCAATGCCGCATCCACCTTCACCGATAACGCATCCCACGTTCCCGCCTTATACACAAACCCGTTATGCCAGATTGGAATAATCGCCAACCCCGCTTCAATCGCCCAGCTAATCTCCTTGATGCACACCTCGGATTTCAACGTGTCGTGACTTAGAATCGCCACCAGATATTGATATTTCTCGATTCGTTCCTTGAGACCTTTTTCCCAATCATCCCCCGGTTGCAGCGCTAAATCGAGGAACGGTTCCATGCCTGCTGCCTTCATCCGTGCCAATACCAGCAGGGCAAAAGCACTGCTGTCGCTGCGTTTATAAGAAATGAAAACATTGGCAGGTTCCGACTCATCAATCAGATCAAACGCCGCTTTGGTGATATAAACATCATTCTCGCCCGCGTCGAACCGCAGATAGCCGTTGCTGATCAACAGTCCAAAATGAGGCGAGGCATTGTTCCAACGCGTGTTCAAATAGGTAATGAGGTCTTCCTGATCGGTGCTTGTCACCAACTGCCCTCGGAACATGCGGAACGAAATGCCCCATAAGTTGATCGCTGCACCTTCTGCCAGTTCTTTTGCCAGAAACCGAATCCGTGTCATCGGATTTTGCGGCAGCGGTCGTTGCTGAACGCGCCCCATAAAACCTTCAAATGGGCTTGCTTCGCTCATCATATTCTCCCTTATATGCGTTTGATGGTTTCCGGCTTAGAAGGTCGAATCGCCCGCCAGATTCCCAAGCTGTCAAATGCCAATACCTTGAACATCGACAGGGCACTAAAAACCGAAAATAAACTCCCGAAGCTAAACGTGCTCCCTATCGACAGAACGCTGCCTGTACTCCCGATGCTCAATAAGCTTCCTGTGCTGCCAATGGATAAAATGCTTCCGACGCTGGCAATCGACAAGATGCTGCCGATACTAACTCGGCTTCGAATACTCCCAATACTTCGCATAGCCAATCCCCCGTCTTATCTCTGCACTCTCTGTGCCTCGGTTGTTAAATTGTATTATATCGACACATTGGGTCGATATTCACCGAACACACCTCGTAATGTATGGCAAATCTCGCCGAGTGTGACTTCGTTTTCAACGCAGGTCACCATCAATGGCATGAGATTTTCCTTGCCTCGTGCTGCCGTGTCCAATTGACCCCGCAGTTCGCTGACTTTCGAGTTATCCCGTTTGGCTCGCATCTCAGCTAATTTCGCCCGTTGTGATGCCTCAATCGCGGGATTGACTCGCAGCAAATCCGGCTGAACTTCGCCCTCAACTGTGAATTGATTCATCCCTACGATGACCTGTTCGCCACTTTCAACCGCTTTCAAATATTCGTAGGCGGCATCCTGAATTTCGAGGTTAATATATCCTGCTTCAATTGCCTTTAACGCGCCACCCATCGCGTCAATCTTCTGGATGTAATCCTCTGATCGTTTCACAATTTCGTCGGTCAGACTCTCGATCACATAACTCCCTGCCAGCGGATCAACCGTATCCGCCACGCCTGTTTCATTGGCGATAATCTGCTGGGTTCGCAGCGCGATTTGTACTGCTTTTTGCGTCGGCAGTGCCAGCGCTTCATCCATGCTGTTGGTATGCAGCGATTGTGTCCCGCCCATCACCGCCGCTAGGGCTTGCAGTGCGACCCGCACAATATTATTTTCTGGTTGTTGAGCCGTTAAAGTGCTTCCACCTGTTTGCGTATGGAACTTCAACTGCCAACTGCGCGGATTTTTCGCCCCGAAACGCTCTTTCATGATGATCGCCCACAACTTACGTGCCGCGCGGAACTTGGCGACCTCTTCCAAAAATTCGTTGTGCGCGTTGAAGAAAAACGAAAGCTGTGGCGCGAAGTCGTCAATCTCCAAACCGGCATCAATCGCCGCCTGCACATAAGCCATGCCGTTCGCCAAGGTGAATGCCACCTCTTGTACTGCTGTGCAACCCGCCTCGCGAATGTGATAGCCGCTGATGCTAATCGTGTTCCACTGTGGCACATCGGTTTTGCAGTAGGCAAACAAATCGGTAATCAACCGCAGCGATGGGGCAGGCGGGAAAATATACGTCCCACGCGCGATATATTCTTTGAGGATGTCGTTCTGCACCGTACCGCGCAGCTTATCCGCGCTCACGCCTTGCTGCTTGCCCACCGCAATATACATCGCCAGCAGCACGGTTGCCGGAGCATTAATCGTCATGCTAGTCGAAACTTTATCCAACGGAATATTCTCAAATAACCGCGCCATATCGTGAATGCTGCTGATGCTCACGCCCACTTTGCCGACTTCCCCGAGCGCCATTGGGTCGTCCGCGTCATAGCCAATCTGCGTCGGCAAATCGAACGCCACCGATAATCCTGTTTGCCCTTGGTCGAGCAGGTAGCGATAACGCGCATTCGACTCTTCCGCGCTGGCGTATCCAGCATATTGCCGCATCGTCCAAAAACGTCCGCGATACATCGTCGGTTGAACCCCGCGTGTGAACGGATACTCACCTGCCTCACCAATTTCACCCGCAGTGTCGCTCGGCACATCTTCCTGCTTATACTCGCGCTTCAACTCAATATCAGATGATGTCACGAATCGCTCTTTGCGTTCCTGCGCTTTCTTTTTTTCTGGCGATGTGGCTGTCATCTCCACCCCTTGTTAACTCTGTGTTCTCGGTGTTTGTTCTGAAAGTTCTGCTACCTAACTCATCGAATGCTCCCTTCCCCTGTTACTACGGGGGAAGGGTTGGGGTTAGGGGTATTGACTTGCATTTGCTTTAGCACTGGAAATCTTCTTCGCGGACCGTCACACCTTTGAAGCTTTCGAAGGTCAAATCGGTGAATTTCAGCCCTAATTTCTGTCGTAGCCGTTCAAACAGTGTTGAATAACTACCCTCTAATCGCTGTGCATCGCTCAATTCTAACGTGCTAATGAGTCGTTCAATAGCGTCGATGTCGCCTTCAATCTCGACAAAATTACCGTAAGGCATCTCATCTAGCACCACTTCCGCGCCGTCTATTTCATAAGTTGTGCGGTATTTCTCATAGATCAGATAAGGGGTATAACCCAGCTTACCTAGAATCGTTTCCATTGCGTCGAAATCGCTCACCTCAACCTCGGCCTCGAAGCGGCTGGTGATGCCATCCGTCACCGTGCCATCATCTTTATACGTCAGCCGTACCCGTGTATCCTCTCGCAGTCGTACCACCATCCCATGCGGAGTCATCGTGCGCTCTTTGTTGTCGTAGCGCACATTGCGTTCATATACTCTCGGTGCTGTGAGTTCTGCGCCTGCTGCCTCTAATTTTTGCTGTACCGCTTGCAAGTCCGGCACATACAATTTGATTTCTGTCTCGTTGTAGTTATTTGCCATTTGTCCACTTTCATACTCTTTGTTAGGGAATTAAGGTGTAGAAACGTATGAAATATTGTCAAAAGGAACACAGATGTTTGTCGTAAATCCCTGTCCAATCTCATCCGCACAAAAATATGTTTCATTTATTTCTGTGAGCAATCGTTGCCCAATCACATTATTGTTTTCATCCGTAAATTTTTCCGGAATCGACCAGCTATCTTTCCCTGCCACATAGGTTTTGAATCCCACAGAGAACACCGATTTACTATCATTTAGGCCTTTAATGAGAGATCCAATTCCTGATGAGGTATCAGTTGCGTATACCGATGAGAGTGCAAACTGGTTAATCAATAATATTATCAACACAAGGACTAAAAGTGATGTAAAAATGACTAAAGAACGGTTTTGGAGACGCATATTACCTTACCTCTCTGTTACTTTTATATATCAAGCAACGTTTTGATTCGATTAGCCATTTGTTTGAATCTTCGTACTTGAGAGTCACCCTAACACACTCAACCCATGCTACAATGTTTCTGCTCAAATGTTCTGTTTTGAGGGTGATTTATGCCTTTGGTTTGTTTATCTCTTCTTTCTCTGTGTCTTTGTGGTGAATCGCATTTGCATTTGTGTTGCATTTTCGGCGACTTTCTCCCTCACATCCGCTGCGACAGCACCGACATTTGCGACGCGGCGGACATACGGGAGTCATCCGCTGCAAATGCGCCATTTCAGCGGCATCAGCCGAGCCAGCCGCCAGCCCAAAATGTCGATTCAGCGGCTTCTCCCGTGCTTCCCGCCTGCCATTTCAGCGGAAGTATTGCAAATTCCGCATTTAGCGAATTGCTAACTGCTCTCGACCAGCCGTACCGCTTCCGGTAAATGGGTCCATGCCAGCCTGACCAACTGCCAGTATACGCCTTCTGCGTCAGAAGGGGAGAGAAGGACACCCTTATGAAAGGTTCCCGCTGCTCGTTCCCATAACCATAAATCCTGCCCGTAGGATTTCAACTGAGGTTGGTCACCAATTTTATCAAAGTTCATGTTTTGGAAACCAAACGTGAGTCCCTCATAATCCGCTTGGCTTACGGGGAAACGTAAAGGCTTCTGCTCAAATCGTCCTCGGAAAACCACCTCAAGAGCTGCCCCGTTGGCGCTTGTCCGAACCACCGTTGCCACCGAGTCGATTGCTCGTCGGTCGTGGTATCGGATCGTCAATCGGTAGACAGCCCGCACCCCCGGTTGAAGCGCCAACTTCGTTAAGGAGGTCAGCTTCATCTGGTCAACAATGTTGGTCAATAACGAGGCGAGATATTCCACTAGAATTCCAACACGATCTTGCCGAACACACTAAAATCTTCCAGTGTTTCGATAGCCTTATGGATCTCATCAATCGGAAATACTGCTCCAATGACTGGCTTTAACTTGTCCGCAAACACCAGATTCATGACCTTCACAAAGTCCTGATGTGGCCCCATCGTACTCCCGATAATACTCACCTGTCTGGTGAAAATCTGTCGTAAATCCAACTCGACCATCGGCCCACTGGTATTCCCAACCACCAAGATTCGCCCACCAATCCGCGTTGACCGGATGCTGTCATTAAAGGTCGCCGCTCCCACATTATCCACCACCACATCCACGCCCTGCTTGTTGGTCATCTGGTAAAGTGCCTTTGACCATTGAGGTGTTTCTTCGCGGTTGATCGTCACATCCGCGCCGAGTTCCATTGCCTTCGCGCATTTCTCCGCGTTGCTCCCTACCACATATACGGTTGCTCCTGCCAGCTTCGCAATCTGGATACTGGCACTGTTCACACCGCCTCCCGCACCCACAATCAACACTGTTTCCCCCGGCTTTAATCCTCCGCGCGTTATCAGGGAATGCCATGCTGTCACATAAACCAATCCGGCTGCTGCCGCTTCACTAAAGCCAACTTTATCCGGTATCTTCATCAGATTGCGCTGGGGGAGAACCACATATTCGGCTCCCACCCCCGGCACGGTTTCACCCAACAAATGAATCCGTGATTGGTTCTCCAATCCAGTCATCAGAGCAGGGCTATCTTTATCCACAATCGTCGGGTCAATACACACGCGGTCGCCTACTTGATATTGCGTGACACCATCGCCCACTTTATCGACGATCCCCGCGCCATCTGCACAGGTAACATGAGGCATCGCCAGTTTGAGTCCTGCCCAACCCGCCCGCACCCACAAATCCAATCGGTTGAGCGCCACCGACTTCATCAGGATACGAACCTCATCCCGCACTGGTTCAGGTATGGGCATGTTATCCATCACCTGCACCATCTCAATTCCACCATGCCCCGTAATCACCACTGCTTTCATGGATTATTTCCTTGTGTATCACCAAAATTGACTTTTTCATACACATCACTCAGGGCAAGCATACAGTCAATAGACGGTAAAGTAAGCACACTATCAATACTCTTGGCATCGGTGAGTATCCACTGATCGCCTTGTCGCGCATAATGCTCGATGCGAACACTATCCTGTGCGATCAAGATATATTCTTGAAGTGAAGGGATCGTTCGGTAGTGTTGGAACTTCTTTCCACGATCATATTGTTCGGTTGATGAAGACAAAACTTCAATAATGATTGTTGGATTAAGAAGCGTATCAACCCCGTCATCCTCAAACTCAGTCGTTCCGCATACGACACTAATATCAGGGTAGGTATATAAACCTGTAGCAGGTATTCGAACACGCATATCGCTGGGATAAATTTGGCATGGTCGCTTACGCAGTTGCCCATATAATGCTGACAAAGCACTGCCCATCACTATATTGTGATTTTCGTTTGCACTCGGCATCGCGAAAACTTCACCATTGTAGTATTCGTGCTTTTCTTCACTCTGGCGCTCGAGGCGTAGATACTCTTCTGGTGTGATAAATTTGCGTAGAGCCATGCCAGTTTGCTCCCCAATCTTAATTTGCCTTACCGCAACCCTAACTCATTCCGTGCGATCACCAAGCGTTGGACTTCGCTTGTTCCCTCATAAATCTCAGTGATTTTTGCGTCACGGAAATAGCGCTCAACCGGAAGTTCTTTGCTGTAGCCCATTCCACCATGAATTTGCACCGCTTGGTGCGCCACGAACATCGCTGTCTCACTTGCAAACAACTTCGCCATGCTTGCTTCTAAGGTGTAGCGTTCGCCTGTACGTTTATTGCGCTCCTTGGCTAAAACCGCGTTGTATATCAAATGTCGGCTGGCCTCAATCCGCATCTTCATGTCGGCTATTTTCTGTTGGATCATTTGGAACGACCCAATTGGCTCGCCGAACGCTTGCCGCTCTTTAGCATATTGAACACTTGCCTCGTAGGCTGCCT
>JBBQLX010000008.1:0-74891 GCA_038328375.1 Aggregatilineales bacterium
CATTCGTAGTGCTCATTTGGTGGCTGGCAAGAAAGTCATTGATTTTATTACTAGCCAATCATCACATGGGGTTGTACCGAGCTTCTATGGACAGGCAGTTGCGATTGCAGCCTATGAAATGGGCTTTGGTACGGCAGCAGCTAGTATCATTGAACCATGCCGTGAAAGCCGGAAAATACTGCGGCGTGATTTGGCAGCAACCAGTGTGAATGCCATCATGGGCGACGGTTATTATGCCTTCATTGACTGCGAACCATTCATTAAAGCGGGTGGTTTGGCTGACAGTGAAGCGTTGATGACCTACCTATCAGAACAGTATGGTGTGGCGGTTGTGGCTGGGATTTATTTCTCAGATGCAGGCAAGAACTGGGTGCGTTTTTCATATGCATTGCCACCAGAAAAGACCGAAAAAGCTTACAAACGGATGTATGAAGGCTTGAGCAATTTAGGCAAATAGCCTGAAATCTGTTGATTGTTGAGAGAGGCATATCTACGGATATGCCTTTTTATTTGTGTATAAGCCTGATAAACAGGCCATAACAGGCAACATTAAGAAAAACATTAATTAACCAAGGTTATTTCTTTAGGCAAAAACGGACGGCAAGAATGCCGTCCCTACATTAAGCGCATAAATGTTAATAGAAATTGACGTGTTTATTTGGAAGTAATAACAAAATAGAGGCCATATTTCTTCCCTTTGCCAGTATATTTTAAAAATGAGATATAAGAATGTTATTGATATGGAAGCCAATGAGATGAAGTCACTTCCTCAGCGTAAATCACCACGCTTAAAAGACTATGATTATAGTCAAGCTGGTGCTTACTTTGTAACGATTTGCACTCATCAAAGGCAGCAGCTCTTTGGGAGTATCGATGCGGGTATCATGCATTGCAGTAGTTTGGGGGAGATTGCGGAATATGAGTTACAACAGATTCCACAACGTTGGCCTAATATTGATCTCGATTTATTTACGATCATGCCTAATCATATCCATGCAATCATTATCATCTCTGATACAGCAACGGTAGGGACAGCATTCTTGCCGTCTGCCCATTCATCATCCAAACAGCCGCTATTAGGTCAGGTCATTGGCAATTATAAGGCGGGAGTGACTCGTATTGCTCGGCAACAACGGTTAATTGAACCTGATGATTTAATTTGGCAAGAGCGTTTTCATGACCACATTATTCGCAATGAGGAAGCGCTAAATTACATTCGTAATTATGTCCTGCATAATCCGGAATCATGGGAACGGGATCGGTTTTATGATGTGGATAAATGAGGGTAATATGGCGACGGACGGCAAGAATGCCGTCCCTACATTCAGACGAATTTTTGCGACATTGGTATTTTGAGAGTTTGAATGCTGTGTCAATTAATCCTATTTATTTGGACAAATACAACCTAATTGGTTTAAATTCAGTTTAAAAAACAGGCGTATGCTGTTGATAATGGCATCCATAGGATGCAGACTATCAGCAAAGGGATGAAACGTAGTAATGAGCAAGATTATGATTGTGGACGATGATCCACATATTCGGCAGTTAGCAGCGGTGTTCCTCAAGGACGAAGGTTACGACATCATTCAAGCGGGAGATGGTGTGGAAGCGTTGACCAAGCTGGAGACGGTGAAAGTTGATCTGGTTGTCCTCGATATTATGATGCCCAACATGGACGGCTGGGAACTGTGCCGCCAACTGCGCGAAGCCTATGATATGCCGCTGTTGATGTTAACGGCAAAAGCTGAAACCACCGACAAAATTCAGGGCTTCCAACTGGGAACCGATGATTATCTGGTGAAGCCGTTTGAGCCAATGGAGTTGGTGGTGCGGGTGAAAGCATTACTGAAGCGTTATAAGATTGCTGCTTCGCAAACCATCCAAATTGGTGAACTCCTAATGGATCGCAAGACATTTGAAGTGAAGGCCAACGGCGACAATATCACACTGCCGCTTAAAGAATTTGAACTCCTGTTTAAACTCGCCAGTTATCCGGGAAAAACACTTTCACGTGACCAACTGATTGAGGATATTTGGGGCTATGACTTTGAGGGCAACGAACGCACGCTGGACGTGCATATTAACCGATTGAGAGAACGTTTTCCTGAGAATAAGTATTCATTTCGTATTCGAACCATACGCGGATTGGGATATCGAATGGAGGTGGACGCATGAAAAGCGGCAGAGGCAGAACCAGAATTACGCGGCAAGGATTAGGTATTCTAGGGGTAATCCTTGCCGTCCTATTTGGTGCAACCGTGATATTTACGATTGTCTATTTCATAACTGGGGCTATTTTCGGCTCCGTTCCACATCCGCCTTCGCCTCTTTCAATACAAATCATCAATACAGTAACCGGTTTTGTGGTTTGCTTTATCACGCTGGCTACTATTGGCCGCATGATTGGTGAAAAACAGCGTGCGAGCCGAATGGGAATATTTAACCCGATTATTGAAGCCATGAATACGATTGCTAAAGGTGATTTTAGTGTCCAGCTCGATGAAGATGATGAAGGAATTATCAACGAATTGGCGAAAAGTGTGAACACAATGGCTGTCGAACTGAACCAAATGGAGCAAATGCGGCAGGAATTTATTTCGAATGTGTCGCACGAAATTCAATCACCGATTACGTCGATTCGCGGGTTTGCCCAAGCGCTACAAAACAACCGGATGAGCGCTGAAGAACGCAACCACTATTTGAGCATCATCGAAACGGAAAGCACACGGATTTCCAGAATTACCGAGAATTTGCTGAAGCTGGCGACTTTGGAAACTGAAAGTGTGAAGTTCGAGCCTAAATCATACTGCCTTGATAAGCAAATCCGCAACCTGATTCTGGCCTCCGAACCGCAGTGGATGGGTAAAAATATTGATGTGGGAGTGTCGTTGGAAGATGTGACCATCATGGCTGACGAAGATTTGATGAGCCAAGTGTGGATTAACCTAATTTCCAACAGTGTCAAATTTACGCCGGAAGGTGGCAAAATCAGTGTCGATCTGCATCAACAGGATAACAATGTCACCTTCAAAATCGAGGACACGGGCATCGGCATCTCAGAAGAAGATCGACAGCATGTGTTTGAACGGTTCTACAAAGCCGATAAGTCCCGTACCCGTGCCAACAACAGCGGCAGCGGGTTAGGGTTGTCAATCGTCCAGAAAATTGTTGAGATGCATCACGGTACAATCGCGGTTGAAAGCAAAGTAGGTGTCGGGACGACCTTTATGGTGTCGCTGCCACTGGCTGAAACGCAGAAGGCCAATCCGGTTGAAGCTGAGCAATCGGCAGCGTAAAAGACATCAATCCTTATGCATCGATTCTAAAAATGCGAATACAACGTTCGCGTTTTTTTGTTGTTTAAATTGTGTTTACACAAGATCACTATGCTTATTTGAAATGGTCAAGGGAACATGATTGCGAGGAGGCGATGAGCATGATCATCGGACAAGTTGGGGTGCAAAAGGGATGTGTTTCCACGGAAGGGGACGATCTTTACTACGAAGTGCGTGGTGAAGGTGAACCCTTGTTGATGATTTCCGGCGGGGGCGGTGACGCGGGCTTTTTCTCATTTGTTGCCGATATTTTGTCGGATGAGTACAAGGTCATCACCTATGACCGTCGTGGAAATTCGCGCAGCACAGGTAACGAACCGCAGAACTTTGAGATTAGCCAACAAAGCCGTGATGCAGTCGCGGTCATCAAAGCAGCAGGTGAGCAATCAGCGTTTGTATTTGGCAACAGCGGTGGCGCGGTAATTGCACTCGATATGGCGAAGACTCAAGCGCAAGCCGTGCGAGCAGCCATTGTGCATGAACCACCCGTAAGCCGAATGCATCCTGATAGCAAAACGTGGCAGCGCTTTTTCGCAGGTATCTATTGGATTGGGCAGACTTTTGGTGCGTCGTTGGCGATGCTGGGATTTGCTCTGCCAACTGGTATTCCAAGAAGTGCGTATAACAGCATTCCCCAAGATACCGCCAAACGCATGGGTAAAAACCACGATTTCTTCGTTAAAAACGAGATGATTCCATTTTCGAGCTACAAACCGGATATCAATGCGATCAAGCAAAATGGGGTTACGATGTTTATGGCGGCAGGCAAAATGACCTTGGATAAACGGAAATTTTACGGGCAAACCGCGCCGATACTGGCGAAGCTGCTAGGCTGCGAGATGGTTGTATTTCCCGGCAATCACTTGTCGTATATGGAAATGCCACAAGAATGGACGGCGACTCTACGCAGTATTCTTCATCGCGCATCGAATTGAGCAGTAACCACTATTGTGAGGGAATGAGGGTGTTGGGCATCTGGCGGATAACGATGGCAAATCGAAAATGATCGCAGCGCATCATTGCACCTAAATAAATGAACTTTCTAACCCCGTTATTCAATGATAGCGGGGTTTTTGTTTATCTCTGCTAACCGTTTAAATTGAGTTTAAATAACCTCGCTAATCTTATGGACGATCCACCACGTAACACGGAGGAAAAGGGTTGTCCATGAATGATTTAACGCCTATCGAGGTTTTGATTGTTGGGGCTGGGCCGGTAGGACTGACACTTGCTATTGATCTCGCCAGCCGGGGCATTGCTTGCCGCATCATTGATAAAGCGACCAGTTATGCCATTGGTTCACGCGCAAGAGGTGTCAGCGCCCGCACACAAGAAATCTTTGAGGATTTGGGTGTACTGAAATCGCTTGCGAGTTACGCTGCTCCGTTTTTGCCAATGCGATTTTATGACGCAGATAACAAACTGGTGCGTGAAATTGACCCTAGAGCCAACCCTGCTGCCGCACCTACGTCGGATATGCCTTATCGTGCGCCGCTGATGGTCAATCAAACGGATACCGAAACTATTCTACGGGAACGTTTGGCGGTCTTTGGTTATGAGGTGGAGATGGGTTGTGCGCTGGTGAATTTTGTTCAGCATGACGATTTTGTGCTGGCAACTCTACAGCAAGGTGACGTGGTTGAAACGATCCGCACACGTTATCTCATCGGCTGTGACGGCGGACACAGTATCGTTCGAAAAACGGCAAATTTCTCCTTCCTCGGTGAGACGTGGGACGATACCCATCAGTTATTTGCGAATGTCTATCTGACGGGATTAGCACCGGATTATTGGTACTCGTGGACGCTGCCGAATATGGGATCGGTGATGCTGCAACCGATGAACGATGGTCAATGGTTTTTCGCAGCTCCGGCGGTTCCCAATGAAGGCGGTGAACTGCCTGCTGCATCACTCGAAACGCTGCAAAATCTGGTCGATACGGCGGTCAAGTCAGCCAAGATTCAACTGAGCGATCCGACATGGATTACGATTTGGCGACCGAATATCCGTATGGTGGATCAGTACCGGTGTGGTCGGGTGCTGCTGGCTGGGGATGCGGCCCATGTGCATTCGGCGGCAGGCGGACAGGGCATGAACACCGGCATACAAGATGCTTATAACCTCGGTTGGAAGTTGGCCCATGTCCTGCGCGGCGCACCGGATTCGCTGCTGGATACGTATCAGTTAGAACGATTGCCTGTTGCTAAGGGGGTTTTGGACTCGACCTCCAATCGGCATAAGGCGTTTAAGCAAACGGATGCGGGTGGCAAAACAACGGGTGTAGAAGCATTGACCAATTTGGTCAGTGGTAAGGATACCTTTGCCGATGTGAGTCAACTGAGCATCGCTTATCGTGAGAGTTCATTGTCGGTCAATGTGGATGATATGGGGGGTATTCGTGCCGGAGATCGTGCGCCGGATGCGCTATGTGTTCGGGTTTGTGATGGTAAGCCGATGCGTCTTTTTGATGTGTTCCAAGGGACACACTTCACCTTGCTGAGTTTTGGCGATCAGCCTGTGCCGTGCCTGCCACGTCAATATCACACCGATGTGCAAACTTATGCGGTCGGTTTTTCAGGCAAGCAAGGTGATGCGAATGACCATATGCTCTTTGACTGCGACGAACATGCGAGGAATACGTATGGTGTTAAAGGTGACGCGCTGATTCTGGTGCGACCGGATGGTTATGTTGGCTTGACTGCGGGCGGCAGCAATCCCCAGCGTGTGTTGGATTATTTACAGCAGGTTATGGGGCGCTGACCCAATCATCATCTGTTTATATTGAGTTTAAATAACTCCGGTATGGTGTAGTCATTCAATCAAAACACTTCAGTGTCTAGTTACGGAGAAATGTCACAAAATGGAAAATCGTTCAGAGATGGGGCAGCCATCAAGGTCAGATGCAGCGGGTGAAGCTGCCGCAAAAGTATCATTTAAGGCGGTCAAGTGGACTCGCTTATTGACTTATCTAAAACCCTATAAGGGACGTATGGCAATTAGTATCGTGGCGCTGCTGCTTTCCAGTGCTTTTGGGCTGGCATTCCCGGCAGTGATCGTGAGCTTGTTGGATACCGTTACCAAGTCGCAAGATAGTAGTGCGCTCAATATGTTGGCGGGTTTGCTGGTGGTTATCTTTTTGCTGCAAGCCGCATTCAACTTCGTCCAGTCGTATTTGCTGGCCTACATTGGTGAGGGAATCGTCTACGATTTGCGGACGACCCTTTATAAGCATCTGCAAAATTTGTCGTTGGATTTTTATGCGACACGGCGGGTGGGCGATTTGGTGTCGCGTTTGTCTAGCGATGTGACGCAGATGCGTACCGTGCTGACGACCACAATTACCTCATTCCTCAGTCAGATTGTGACGCTAGTGGGTTCGATCATCATTTTGATGAAGCTTAATCCACAATTCACCTTGTTCATTCTAGGACTAGCGCCGGTTCTAATTCTTATCGCCTTTCTCTTTGGTCGGCGCATCCAGAAGGGCAGCACTCGCATTCAAGATCAACTGGCGGATTCAACAGTTGTGGCTGAAGAAGGTTTGCAGGGTATTCGCGTCGTCAAGAGTTTTGGACGCGAGGCTTACGAAACCGGTCGCTACGATGTCGCAATGAAGGAAACCTTCAAAGCCTCATTGCAGATGGCGGTTTATAACTCGCTGTTTATGTCGGTCATGATGTTTCTGGGTTTTGGATCAGTGGCAGCCATCGTGTGGTACGGTGGGCATGAAGTGATTGATGGACGGCTAACTCCTGCCATGATTACGGGCTTCTTGATGTACGGCATCAGCATTGCAGCCAGCTTGGGTGGACTTGGTGGCCTTTATGGGCAGGTCAGTGCAGCGATTGGTGGTGTTCAACGTGTGTTTGAACTGCTGGATACCCAATCCGCAATCGAAGATAAGCCGAATGCTATTGTACTGCCAGCCGTACAGGGAAAGATTACTTTCAATGATGTGTCCTTCGGATACAATCGAGAGACTCCTGTGTTACAGCATGTCCCATTGGAAATCCGTGCGGGAGAGATTTTGGCGCTGGTTGGCCCAAGCGGTGCAGGCAAGAGTACCGTTTTGAACTTGATCCCGCGCTTCTATGATCCAACGGCGGGTAACGTTCAAATTGACGGGTACGATCTGCGTGATGTGACCCAAGATAGCCTGCGTCATCAGATCGGTATCGTGCCGCAAGAAACCATCCTGTTTGGTGGCAGCATCCGCGAAAACATCCTCTACGGACGTTTAGATGCCTCCGAAGCCGAGATGATTGAGGCAGCAAAGGCAGCGAACGCCCATGACTTCATTATGGCTTCCCCGAAGCAGTATGAAACGGTTGTGGGTGAACGTGGAATGAACTTGAGTGGTGGGCAGCGTCAACGGATTGCCATCGCCCGTGCTATCTTGAAAGACCCTGCAATCTTGTTACTCGACGAGGCGACAAGCTCGCTGGATAACGAATCAGAAGGTGTAGTGCAAGAAGCGCTTGATCGTCTGATGCAGAACCGGACAACCATTATCGTGGCGCACCGTTTGAGTACCATCAAAGTGGCGCACCGGATTGCAGTAGTCGATGATGGTCGCATCGTGGAATTGGGCACACATGACGAACTGATGGCACTCGACGGCTTGTATGCCCACTTATATACCATGCAATTCCGTAATCCTGATGAAGCGCAGGCTGCTCCAAAGGTGAGCCTATTCGCTGACCGTCATTCGAATGGAAAGCGCCCTACAACGGTCAAGCCGACAACAACCGCGCTGCCGGTCGCAACTTAATCACTGTCCATATAGACAGTTGAATCAAAAAGGCACATCATGTGATGTGCCTTTTTATTTGCTAAAATGCTGTCATACCTTCGCTGTTTGGTAGAAGCTGCGATTTTCCAAATCGCGCCCGCGCACGACCCGCTTGCCCTTCAATGGGCCTTTAGTTTCAGTCACAACGGTATGCTGGCGTTCGGTATCACCCCGTTTGTAGTAGATGACAACCCAATCATCGGTTTTCCCCAGCTTATGCGCTTGAGCCGTATTGGAAAATAAAGCGGTGAATTCCCAGCCATCACGTTTGGTATGAAGGATCGGCAACCATGTCTCATTATCAGGATTGAAGCGCTTCGGGGCAATCTTTTGAAGTTTGTCTTCCTTAGCACCCTTACAATAGTCGGCATCAATATCGAGCAGCAAGGTTAAGCTTGGGCGATCTTCAGACTCGGCTGCTGGCTTCGAACCGTTACTGGTGCGTTTGCGCTGGTTAGAACGTGACGTTTGGCTCAACATGCCTGCCAATGCTGCCCGAATACCTTCCAGCCGCTTCGCACCAAAGCCTTCGACAGTGGCTAATTCACCATTATGGGCTGCTTGTTCCAACTCCGGTAAGGTTTTGATGTGCAGTTGGTCAACAATCCGGCCTGCGAGTTCCTTGCCGATGCCCGGTACTTTTGCCATGACCGCTTCAGGTGAGGCTTTGGCTTCCAGTTCTTCGAGTAAGGCTGATTTACCGGATTTGATATATTCGCCCACGACAGCCGTTATTCCACTTCCAATGTTAGGTAGGGCATCTAGCTTATCCATTTGGTTGTGTTTGATGTAGTCAGCAACTGAGTGGTCGGTACTGCGAATGGTTTGTGCGCCTTCGCGATAAGCCCGCACACGGAAAGGGTTGGCGTTTTCGTAGTCTAAGAGTTCAGCGATGCGATCTAAAACTTGAGCGATGTCTGCGTTGCTTTCACCTGTGGACATTCGTATTCTCCTTCACTAGAGAAGACTCTTGATTAGATGCTATTATAGGGATTGGATGTTAAAGCGACATAAGTATTTATACTAAAAGAGATTTACTTTTCCTTACGTATTTTTTGCTTGTCGCAGAGTTTAGATAGCATTTATGAATTAATTCCTGTTTTCGTAAAAAATCCCTTGCAAATGGCCTAAAGTACTAGAAGCATTGAGATCTATTGTCTTATAGTTAAGATAATCATTCCGTTTATCTTAATCATATTTGTAATATCAGGAGCTTATTGTGGAACGCCCAACACGTCGTATGCCTAATTTGGAGGACAGTGAGCATATTATTAAATGGGGTACTGCGACTCTTGGGTCGCAAGCCACGATTAGATTGCACGTTCTTGGTATGCCAACGCCTATTTATGTGCAGCTTGATCGCATAATTATTTTGGGGCGTGCTGATAATGAAACAGACTCAGAAATTAATATCGATTTAAGCCCCTATCAGGCTGTGGAATCCGGTGTTTCCCGGCAACACGCGCACCTAGAGCTTCTGCGTAAAACGGTTATGCTGACCGACTTGGGAAGTACAAACGGCACCTTCCTGAATGAACAGCGTGTGCTTCCCCAGCAGCGACGGGTTGTGCGCGATAACGACGAAATTCGTTTAGGTAAGCTGATTATCCATATTTACTTTTAACAGGTGTTTTACCCGCATCTGTTGCTGTCGATGAGCAATTAGGGTAGCTCACTTTCAATGAATTTGGCGCATGCAAAAGGCATATCTAGGGATATGCCTTTTTATTTGTAGTCATGATCCCACCCCAAAACCTACAAAATTCGTGAATTTTTAACGAAATTCAATTAATGTCTAAAATAATAGAGGTATAATTTTTAATGATCTGTAATTAACCATGATCTTTCATTGTAAATGAGGCGTATGTATGCCGGTTAGTGTCATTCTGATTTCATTAGGACTATCAGTTGTTCTTTCGCTGGGGCTCATCTTCCAAGTTTGGGAACAACGTTCGACATCCGGTAAATCGGCAACACTGATTGTTATTCTAATGATCGCTGTTATTTGGTGGACGGTGTTTTATGGGCTAGAGATTGTTAGTAAGACTGATGCCCTGAAATTGTTTAGCTATCGCGCTAAGTTTTTAGCAATCGTCTTTGTACCGGTCATCTGGATGCTCTTTGGGCTTCAGTACACAGGGCGTTTACAATGGCTGACACCGCGCCGGATTGCGCTACTTTGCATATTCCCATGCATTACAACTTTACTGATATGGACTAATCAAACTCACGGGTTGATGTGGTCATACCTTGGCGTGGCAAATATTGGCGATTTGTCGCTTGCTTCGACTACGACAGGTGTATGGTTTTGGGTGCATTCCTTCTATTCGTATGTGTTGATTATGACCGCCTCTTACTTTTTGTTTCGGCATTTTGCCGGATCACCGGGCTTATATCGCCGTCAACTCAGTGCCTTATTGATCGCAGTTGCCGGACCAATGATCGCTAACGCGATAACCATCTTTGGCAACCAACCTATTGATTACACGCCTTTTGCATTCGCTATAACTGGTTTGTCACTAACATGGGGATTACTGCGCTTTCAGCTTTTGGATCTCGTTCCAATTGCCCGCAACGTGGTTGTTGACAGTATGACCGACGGTGTAATCGTACTCGATTCTCAAGGACGCATAGTCGATTTAAATCCCACTGCCAAGCAGATTATCAGTCGCACTACGCCGGACGCGATTGGAACCCCTATGATAGAGGTGATCGCTCTGCTTGATACAAAACTGGACTTGACCCGTTGGACAGCGACATCCGGCGTGGTTCAAGATGAACTGGTTATCGGTGAAGGTGACAATCAGCGCGTTTTGGATGTGCATTTATCATCACTTTATGATCGGCATCACCAGTTATCGGGGCGGGTTGTGATGTTTCGGGATATTACTGATCGTAAGTTGGCCGAGCAGAAAATCCGTAATCAGAATGAAGCGTTGGTTAAGGCTAATCATGAGCTTGCCGAAGCGCGGAAGCAAGCTGAACATGCAACACAGTTAAAGAGTCAGTTTTTGGCGACCATGTCTCATGAACTTCGCACACCCCTCAACGCGGTTATCGGCTATTCAGAAATCCAAATTATGGGGATTGCAGGTGAATTGACTGCCAAGCAGCGGGAATATCAGGATCGGATTCTGGCTAATGCGCTCCATTTGTTGGGTTTAATTAATGACATTCTTGATCTTTCGCGGATCGAAGCCGGACGAATGGATTTGCTCCTCATACCGTTTAGGCTGCAAACATGGTTGGACGAGATTGTTCTACAAAATCGGGTTTTGGCGGAAGAGAAAAACTTGACTATCGAAGTTCGAGTTGACGAACGGCTGCCGGATGTCATGGTTGCTGATTCGGAACGATTAAAACAAGTGGTGATTAACCTGCTGTCTAATGCTGTGAAGTTTACAGAAGAGGGCTCCATAAAAATTGAGGTTGCCCACAACGACCGTGAAACATGGAAAATCGAAGTGCGGGATACCGGGATTGGAATTCCAATCAATGCCCAAGAGACAATATTTGAGGAGTTTCGGCAAGTCGATGGCACTTCGCACCGCCAGTATGGTGGTACAGGTTTGGGATTAGCCATTGTTCGCAAGCTCATCATCATGATGGGCGGGCATATCCGCCTCAAAAGTGAAGTGGGCAAAGGTAGTATGTTTACCGTGATACTGCCTTACATGCCTGAGATAATAAAAATTACAGATGCTGAAGAAACGGTTCAATTGGAGACACAAACAATATGAGAGACCAAAATTTAGCGATTAGCAATCCGTCTCAATGGATGGTACTGGTTGTCGATGATGAACCAGATAATCGGGAGATTGCTGAAACGCTGCTCTCATTTAGTGGCGTTAAAGTCCGTACCGCTGTTCATGGCGAAGCCGGATTAAAGTTACTTGAAGACATTTCGCCAACTTTTGTTTTACTTGACCTGTCGATGCCGGTTATGGATGGTTGGGAAATGCACAAGCTCATGCGCGACAATCCTAAAACGCAAAATATTCCAGTGATCGCTTTAACGGCTCACGCAATGGCGGGGGATCGTGATCGGGTTTTCCAAGCCGGTTTTGATGGCTACATCGCCAAGCCGTTCCGTATCGGCAGCTTTATGTCCGAATTAATCGGTTGCTTGACTAAGGTTGAGGGCAGCAAAATGCAGGTTGCTAAATAAACGACCGTGTTATCAAAGCATATCGACTATCAAACTCACAAATGGGGCGAATTTCGCAGAGATTACCACTCGAAAATCTTGTTTACATCTATTGACGCATCGCCCAACACGGGCGAATTGAACTGCTTGCCCGTTCCGTAAATGTCTTGCCGGACAAACTGACCGTTTATCAGTTGGTAAACCTCGATGTATTCCTCGGTAGGGTCGATCATCCAGTATTCACGAATGCCATAACGTTGATAGATGTCGAACTTATCGCTGCGATCATAAAGTACGCTGCCCGGTGAAAAAATCTCGACTACCAAATCAGGTGGGCCAATCAGCCGCTTTTCATCAATAAGGCATTTGCTATCGGGCGCAATCCACATGACATCCAGTTGTGGAATGACTCGCTCATCAAGGTAAACTTCTAGTGGTGCTGCAAATACCTTCCCGCCAACGGTTTTTGAAATTTGGCGAATTACCGTGTACGTGTTTCCCATGATATTTTGATGTTTCGGTATGGGCGTAGGACTCATGATGAGTTCTCCATTGATGAGTTCGGTAGGTTGAGTCTGTTCCGGTAACTCAAAAAACTCGGCGGCTGTCATTTGTTGTCGGGTTTGTGTAACCATAGTCAAACCTCATGACTTATTTAATCATAGTATGCCACAGATTCCAAAAGTTTTCATCATGTCAAAGGATGGATTACGCGTCCACCCTTTGATTAAATGATTATCTAAGTTTTTATTCCACCGTGACACTCTTTGCTAAATTACGCGGTTGATCGACATCTGCACCACGCCGCACAGCAATGTGATAGGCTAACAATTGCAGCGGGATAACTGCCACCACTGGACTGAGCAGGGGCGGCGTTTCGGGTATATACAGCACATGATCGGCTTTGCTGGCAATCGCGGTATCGCCTTCAGTAGCGATGGCAATCACAATCCCGCCCCGCGCTTTGGCCTGCTCAATCTGGCTGACCATTTTTTCGTATAGAGCATCTTTGAGTGCGATGCACAACACAGGCATTTGGTCATCTATCAATGCGATTGGCCCGTGCTTCATCTCACCAGCAGGATAACCCTCAGCGTGGATGTAGCTAATCTCTTTGAGCTTGAGCGCACCTTCCAACGCAATCGGGTAATTGATGCCGCGTCCCAAATATAGGAAGTCGCTGTAATGGTAGAGCAGGGCAGCGAGTTCCTTGACCTTCGCCTCAGTTTCCAACGCACGACCTACAAGATCAGGCAGACGACCGAGATCGAAGGCATATTGTTGGCGTTGTTCTGATGTGAGGGTTCCGCGTAAGTTGCCAAGATGCAGCGCCAGTAAATATTGGTCAACGATGCTGGCGGTGAAGGCTTTGGTGGAGGCCACGCCGATTTCCGGGCCAGCGTTCATGGTGATATACCCGTCACTGATGCGCATGGCTTGGCTGCCGACGTTGTTGACGATGCTCCACAAGGTTGCCTGTTTGGCGCGGGCTTCTTCCATCGCGGCTAAAGTATCGACGGTTTCGCCGCTTTGGGTGATGGCGAGGACTGCCGTTTGTGCGTCGATAATCGGGTCGCGATAACGGTATTCGCTGCCATAATCCACTTCAACATTCAGTCGTGCCATCTGTTCAATGAAGAATTTGCCTATCAGCCCGCTGTAATAACTCGTGCCACAGGCCACCGTGACGATGCGGTTGAGCGCCTTGGCTTGCTCAGCAGTCAGGTTGAGGTCATCCAACAGCACTTCGCCGCGTTCAAAATCCACCCGTCCGCGAATAGTATCGGTCAGGCTGCGGGCTTGCTCGAAGATTTCCTTCTGCATGAAGTGTTTGAACTCACCTTTTGCTGCCGTGATCGGATCGTAGGCGATGTTGTGGATTTCAGCTTGCACCTGCTGTCCATCAAGCGTTTGGATGTGAATGTTGTTGGCGGTGAGCGTTGCCATTTGCCGCGATTCGAGGAAGATCATCCGGCGGGTGTGTTCGAGGATGGCGGGAATATCCGAGGCGATGAAGTTCTCGCCATCGCCTAATCCCAAGGCGACACCGCCCGCGTTGCCGATGCGAACTGCTACTAACTCGTCCGGTTTGGTGCGACTCATCACAACGATGGCATGTGCGCCGCGCAGATAACCGACTGCTTTACGGGTGGCTTCGGTTAGGTTGCCATGAGCGCCATTGTGGGCAAAGCGTTCGATTAGTTGCACAATGACTTCGGTGTCGGTGTCCGACTTAAATTTAACCCCTTCAGTCATTAAATCATGTTTGAGTTCGAGGTAATTTTCGACAATGCCGTTATGGACGACCACAAATTCGCCGTCCATGCTAAGGTGGGGATGGGCATTGCGTTCGGCTGGTGCGCCGTGTGTTGCCCATCTTGTATGCCCGATGCCAATGTTGCCACTGATGGGATCAGCCTGCACTTTGGTGCGTAGATTGGCGAGTTTGCCTACATCACGCCGCAGGTGAATACAGCCATCTTGGATGACCGCCACACCTGCCGAGTCGTAGCCGCGATATTCGAGACGACCTAATCCGTCGATGATGATGGGGGTTGCGTTTTGCTTACCAATATATCCTACAATGCCACACATATGAGAATCCTCCGTTGGTGGGATAGGCGTGTGCCTAGCCGCGCGTGTTTAACAGGATGCAATCGCCCCATGCGGCGCAGGCACGGTACGATTACGAGAAGCCCCATTCCCTTACGGGCGGGCATCCTGTCCACACGCTGCCACCTGTCCCGGTATTTACACACCGGCTTTCGTGGTTCGCTTTTGTTGTACGGAGGGGTAAGACAAAGGGATGGTGGAAGCACCCCGGCGGCATCCGCTGATCTTTCGATTTTCTCCCTGTATTAGGGATTAAGCTCGCATCGCTGCAAGCAACCGCCACCTCGTCATCCTGATATTCTGAACATCAGGACCGTGCGCTATCTAAGCCCCCGATCAGTTCGCGGCGTACACCTCCTCATCTCACTTTATTGAATGTCAGTCTATATTTATATCATCCGACTAACAAGCCCCTAAAAAATGGGTTGGAATAGCTTGGGTTGGTATAAGATAATATCTAAACTTTAAATTTCAGTCTCAGTCTGTGGATCGCTATCACCCAACATCTCGGAGTTTAAATTGTTTAAGATTTATCGCAATCATCCTCCATTAACGCTGCTTCCATCATTATTTTGGGTTACGGAATTTTCGTTTGTGACCGACTTTACCTTAGGACAATGTGAAAAAATTCTAGCTCAGGAGTTAAAAAAATCAGATCACAGTATTGAAACGGGTATTGTAGAAAGTTCTAAAGATGATGAAATACTCTATTTTGCGGCTACGAAAGCTCTCAAGGCTGGACGTTGGGGCTTCGCAGCTTATTTACGTGGCGAATTTGTACAAATGCCGGGAGATGGAAAAGTGAAGTTGTATAGTTTTGTAGGTATTCCATCAACTCTGTTTTGGTTATGGCTCTTTGTCATCGGATTTTTGGCCGTGTTCCAAATGCTGAAGATAGTCGTTTCTTTTCAGTCATTGCTGATTAACACACTGCTTATTATAACGGTAGTTAAATTTCTTGTGGAAATGTGGCTAAAGGAGGGATTAAAAGGGGATATTATTGCCATGTTCAATGGCAAAGAATACAAGCGTTTATACTCGATTATGGAGAGATAAACTCCAAATATTCAGTCGTTGCCTTGCTGATGTCGCTGTAGAAGCCGCGCTTGGTTTCGTCCTTGACCGCAATCGCCAATTGGTACATCGCTTCGTGGCTCATGGCGGCGAGTGCTTCACGCGGGACACGGTTGCCACCTGTTTTGAACTTAAATGGCTTGCCAAAGTTGATGTTGATTTTGGGGCGCTGAAAACGGAACAGCTTCTTGTTCCAGCTAATTGCGCCGGAGATAGCAGTAGGAATAATCACCGCATCGGCTTTGGTGGCGATGAATGCCAACCCATCTTTGGCTTCGCCCAAGCCTTCGGGATGGCGATGGCCTTCGGGTGCGATCAAGATAAGCTGCCCATGTTTGATGAGTTCAATCGAGTTGGTGATGGCCTTGCGGTCAATCTCACCCCGATTAATGGTATATGCTCCCCACCAGCGCACAAACGGCCCGATAATGGGGTTTTGCATATTCTCGATCTTGGTCATAGGAATCACAAAACGGTTGGTCACCGCACCCATGCACAGCACCGGATCAATCATCGAGATATGATTCATCATAATGATGGTCGGGCCGTCGAGGGGGATGTTTTCCATTCCGGTGATGGTCACATCCCATATCACTTTAAATCCCAGCGACCGGATGAGCCCCCGCAGCAGCACCCGTCGCCATCGCAAGCGCGGCTGCCGCGCAACATAAGATTGCACGTCTGCCGAAACGGTCATTTCGCGCCAGTCCTCTGGTTGCGCCGTCCTCCCGGAGGTGGACGTTTCTTTTTGTCCTTTTCCTTCTTGGCGAAGGGGTTTGGGGCAGCTCGACGCTTAGCTCCTGTGGCGGGTTCTGGTGGGCGTTCAATGAACGGTCTACCGGCAGCACGACGTGCGGCTGCTTTGCCCTTGATTTGACCGAGTTCGTCAGCAGGGGTTTTAAGCGCTGCCAAATCTTTAGCCGTTAATTCGCGCCATTCACCGGGGCGCAGTACACCGAGCATCAGCCTGCCCATCTGTGTACGGATCAGCGACTTTACTGTATGACCGAGCAGCGAGGCCGTCCGCCGGATTTGGCGCTTTTTGCCTTCGGTCATGACGATTCGCAGCGTCGATTCTCTCTCGCCGCCTTCCATTAAGTGGATGTAACACGGGCCGGTATAATCAATCGTACCGTCTTCGTTATCCAGTTCGACACCATTTTGCCAGCGTAGCAGTGTTTCCTGCGTGGGCAATCCGCTGATGACCACCTTATAGGTTTTGGTGTGACGGTAGCGTGGGTGGGTGAGGGTATTCGCCAACTCACCATCATTGGTCAGCACCATCAAGCCTTCGCTGTCTGCGTCCAGCCGTCCGGCACTAAAAAGATGTTCCTTGTAAGGCAGGAAATCAGTGATGATTTTGCGGGTGTCGCCTTCATGCGGTTCGTCAGTGGACAGCACATACTTAGGCTTATTGAAGGCGATATATAATTTCTGGTCAGGAAATGCCAGCTTAGTGCCGTCCACATCAATGATGTCTTTTTGGGCATCCGCTTGGTCGCCGAGATGGATCACCTTGCCATTGACGCGCACACGCCCCTGACTGATGATGTCTTCACATGCGCGGCGTGAACCGAGGTTCGCCTGCGCCATTAACTTTTGTACACGTTCTTTCACGGTGGTTATTTCTTCCAATAGCTTACTATTGGCATTATATCAAACTGATAATGATCTGTCAGGGAGTGACTGAGGGATTTCGGCTGCTAAAGTTTCTAGAGGAATTTGCCTGCTGGTATAAGTGACCACTGCTAAAGTCAAAATCGGAACAACCAGACTCTGTACGCGCCAGCCGGTTGGCCCCGGCCCTGAATCGCTCAATATCAATAGCCAGCCGATGATCCAAACACTCGCTACCGCCCATCGTCCACGTTTGTACCACGCCATGAATAACACGGGCAGCAAAATGGTTAAATTCCACATCGGTGTTTGTGGCAGTAATAAAACCCCTAGCGGAATACTGGCTGCAAATAGCGTAATTGGCTTCCAACGCATCAGCGCCAGCGAAGCGATCACAATGAGAATAGCGACTACAGCCACTACCGGACTGATATTCCATGCTGTTTGTGCAGCCCATGCTGATTGAGCATAACTGTTATAACCGCGCACAGCCGCAATCCAACGGGGAATCCACCAACCAAATAATCCGATACTGACCGCCAGTAAAATAAATTGGGTGATGAAAAAAGTGGCTAGAAACCGCCAGTTTTTCCGTGTAAGTCCGATACCCAAAACCACTAGTGTCGGAAGTAGAGCAAGTTCCGGTTTTACTAACCCCAAGCCTAATATGATCCCTGCGGCTGTGCTATGTTCGTGCAGCAGCAGCCAAAACCCAACGCCCAGCGCCATCAATGGTAAAGCCGTTATTTGCGCCTGAAAAATCATCAGTAAGGTGTACTGCCACAGCAAGGCAGGAATAATCAACCAGACAGGGGCTTTTCCCCACGTATTGCGAAGCAGGTAGAGCGTACCAATAATCATGAGTACCGACAATCCTTCCCAGATTGCAGCACCGATATGGACATCAGGAATGAACCAGAATGGGAGTAATTCGATGGAAAGTTGTGCCGGATAATGATAGGCTTGCTGGTCTACACCGGGAGGGCGCGGCGCACCATAAAGCATGATTTGCATCTCGCGCGTGGTTTCTGGCGTATACAGGCTATAACCTTGAAAAAGCGCTAACCGCGAAGCCGCCCACCACGGGAAAAAATCACGGTGATCCGCACCTTGTACCCAGCCGAAGTAAGCAGCCGTACTCAGGATGCCCCACAATACAATCGTTCCGCTGATCAGAACGATTATGCGACTAAGATGAGGTTTATTCGGTGAGGTGACTGCCACGAGTATATCCATTCCAAAATGTAAACGAATATCCTCAGTATAGTCTGCGTCGGCTCCCCGTAGAACGTAAGATTTAAGTGTTGTTCGTCTGAACCCACGTTTGATGCCGCGCCCAAACTTTATCCCACAACACATTCACATCAGGTAAGTGTAAATTGAAGGCTTCGCCTAATACACGCTCATAATCAGATTGATTATTAATCGTTTCATCGGTTGCACCTTCTGCTGTAACGCGTCGCAGCACAGCACCGCGCAGTGCAATAAAGCCTGTTGGGGTAAAGCGCATACAGACGGTCGCCCGCACAAATCCCGATTCGGGTGAAGTTTGCAGATGTGTAGATGAAGCGGCGAAATCACTGAGTTGGTGAGGTTCAAGGTCGAAGTCAAAACCCACCCCGCCGTATTCGTGATTCTCAAACCACCAGCGGTCATCCTCGTGTGCGAGTTTGTAAGTCAAGTATCCTTGTTGGTATGTGCCAGCCGCCAATGGTATCGGTGCGAGGATACCATTGCCGAAGCCTACATCTGCCAGATACGGCTTATCCAAATCGACCCGCAGAATCAGATGGTCGCCAACGCCTGCCGGTATCGCTCCGGTCTTTTCCCGACCGACGAAGCTCGACATCAATGTGACATCAAACCCAACCTCGCGCAGCACCCACCCGAATAAACCGTTCATCTCGAAGCACCAGCCGCCGCGCTGTTGGCTGACAATCTTCTCGTAGATTTGCGCTACATCGGTGGTCAGCGGACAGTCACGGTGAATGTCTAGATTCTCGTAAGCAATCGTCAGCAAATGCGCCCGATGAAGCGCCGTCAATGTTGATAAGTCAGGCTTCACATCACCTGTGTATTGAATCCGCTTGAGATAATCAGCCAGTTTCATCATATCCCTCCACCTTTAGCGTGCGGGCGCATCACTGCCGGGGAACGATTCGAGTTCAGCTTCTTCCACCGGATCAATTGATTCGGGTTTCGGGCGCAGCGGTTCATCCAGTTTGATGTTCGCCAACTGCTCGTATACGCCGATGACCGCGCTGTTATCAAGGTCTTGCTGTCCATGTTGCAGCATGGTCGTATACAACTGTTGGATGACGGCTGTCAATGGCATCGGTATACCGTAGGTTTTGCCTGTATCAAGGCAAATGCCCAAATCCTTATGCTGCATATGTGCCTTGAACCCCGGCCCACGGTTGCCCGCGAATAGACGCGGCGGTTTCACATCCAATGACCACATTTGCGCCGCACCACCCTTGATGGCTTCGACTACACGGCTCGGATCAACACCCGCTTTTTGTGCAGTGATTAAGGCTTCACCCATTGCTGCCATTTGCGCCCCGACGATGATCTGGTTGCAGACTTTGGCGATTTGTCCCGCGCCGCTGTCACCGACCAATACCCACGCCTTGCCCATCGACTGGAAAAGGGGTACAGCCTTATCAAACGCGGCTTGTGGCCCGCCGACCATAATCGTCAATGTGCCGTTTTTTGCGCCAACATCACCACCGCTGACAGGTGCATCCAACGACGCTATGCCGGCTGCCGCTAATTTCTCTGCGATGGTTCGCGCGGTTTCGGGTTTGATGGTGCTGTTATCAATGAATATCAGCCCCGCATGAGCGCCTTCAATGATGCCGTTTGCGCCCAGCACGACCTTTTCCACATCCGGCGAGTCGGGCAGGTTGGTAAACACAAACTCGACTTGTTGCGCCACTTCTTTGGGTGATGGTGCGGCTTTTGCTCCTTCGCTGACCAACTGCTCCACAATTTTTTGGCTGCGATTATGCACCACCAACTCATGTCCGGCCTTCATCAGATTACGGACAATCGACGCGCCCATAATTCCCAGCCCGATATACCCCACTTTTGCCATGATATTCTCTCACTTACGTTGAATGTTTTTTACTACTTAGGTTATTATAGGATAATCACTGCAAAAGAATAGAAATTTATGTTGTATAGTCTTTAGCACATCTAAAACCAGTCGCAACTGTCTTGTCATCTGGAACAAATCCGTGTCTATAAAATGATTGAAGTTGTATGTTGTCGGGGCTGTAAAAACTCCACGACCCACCTCTTACAACTCTTGGAAGATCAAGTATTTTGCTATCTTCCCTGCCATCAGTACTATTATAGGGATATGGTAAATAAAGGCTGTTTACCCACTCTTCTACATTCCCGATTAAATCTACAGCACCTACCCAAGAAACACCCTCTGGGTATAAATTAACCTCAGTTGTTTCTTTTGAATTGTAATTTGCGAAAATTTGACCATAATTTCCCCATGGATATATCAGCTCATCTGGCCCTCTTGTTGCGTATTCCCATTCCGCCTCGGTTGGTAATCGCGAGCCGCGCTTCACACAAAAGTTTCTCGCTTCAAACCATGTTACTCCTTCGCGAGGACGATTATCACCTTTGAAGTATATTGCTTGTGCAGCATAGCCACCAAATGTTAGGAATTGTTTGTTGGTGACTTCTGTACGATCTATCCAAAAGGGATTAGTGAAGCAAATTGTATTTTTGGGGCTAGCATTGTCAGTTTTTACATCACTTCCTATTTTGAAACAGCCTTTTGGGACGAGTGCCATTTCTACATCGTTTATTTTACGAATAATGGGTTTCCATTGACTATTGCTCGTAATATTCTGCGAAATAGCTGATGTAATTGTTGGGTCTATAGTTGGCAATGGCGTATTAGTAGGTATAGGTGTCAATGTACCAACTATGGTCAAAAAGTTATATTGTATCCATCCTTCAAAACCATTAAGTAGTTGGATGTTTTTCCACTGGCCTGTTGTATCTTCCCCTATTACTAATACGCTTTCACTTGAGACAACTGCGCCTACGATCCCGTACTTTTTGCCGGGACCACTTCTAATATTTACATTGCCATTGGAATTTATTACCGCAAGTGGAGGCAAGCTGATAGGCTGAGCGCTAGGAGTGATAGATGGTGTTGGTGTCAATGTATATGTTGAGGTTCGTGTTGGTTGCAAGGTTGGCGATGATGAAACAGTTGGAAATGGAAAATCAGTACGTGTAGTTTGAGTTTGGGGCGTTTCTTCGGTTGGAATCAGCCGGTCTGTTGTGGAAGTAGCGGTTGATCGGGTGAGAAAGATTGTAGGGGTTGGAGTGCTTGAGTCTAATTTTTGATTAGTAAGGCTATTGATAAACAATAAAAGCATTAAACTGAGAATAACAAGAAATAAGATCAAAGTGACATTTTTATACAGTAATTTTCGCAAACGATACAGAAACGTATTTCTGTATGTATCTGAAGCATCAAGCGATTGTAGTTGCCTAATTAGGTCAGATATGTTTATTTCAGATGGACTAGTTTTTTGCACAAAGCAAATATTAAGATCGGGTAATTGTCTAATTTTAGCTGGTAACTGGTCTTCCTTTGGAATTTCTGCTTTACCGATAATTACGGGAATAATTGTCCGATTATGCCTAAATGCAATCTCTAATTCTAACCTAACAAAATCGTTAGGATCGTCACGTCTCTTTTGAATGTAATTTAGCCATTTTTCCCCGATAATAACTAAAACTATCGGTGCTGGTTTAGAAATAAGAAAATCTTCAATTTTTGCGTAAAAATTTGCTCCATATTCTATAATGTCAAGATCTCGAAAAACATTTCTCTCCCCAAAAATACCAGCTAAAGACTCGTAAATAACTTTACTTTCTTCTTGTGTATCGTCTCTTCTATATGAAATGAAGATTCGTGGCATTTAGGATGGACGACCCCAATGAAATATTTATGACCGTTAATATATCAAAAATGTATTCTGCTTACAATTTCAGTGATGCATGATTAATGACCGAGGAACTTAATAAAGTTATATCTTTTTACTGACCTGAAATCGCAGCGGAATGCCCACCATCAACCGCGTCTGTGCCTGTAACACTGGAATAGCCACCACAATCAACGTCAAAATCGGCAGCAGTGGGAAGCTCAGGAGCGTAAAAATGCGCTCCGAAAAGGTCTGCTTACGGGTGCGCGGCGGACGTTTAATCACATCTTGATACCAGAATACGATACCGAGTATGGATACGATCAAAAACGAAACTTGCAGCAGCATATAAGCCGGATTATTGAGTCCTTCGGCTAACACTTCTGATAGCAGAGGCGGGTTGAACAAGAATGGTAGTTGTGCGCCTGCGGTAATGATGACCCAACCCGCGCCTGCAAGCAAGATGTCGTGGGCGACGCGGAACAACAGCTTGAACGACACGTTAATATTGACTTCCGGCTGTTCCAACATCTTGGCGACAATATAACCGACTTCTTTACTGCCCCATGCGTGGCGCAGTGATTGTTGATAACGGTTTTTGAGCGCCTGTATGAGTGTGTCACCCGTCACAGCGGTGGCAGAGAAGGGCAGGAAAATGCGGTCGAGCATCACCGCGCCTTCACGCGCAAAATAGGATTTGATGAACATGTGCCACTCGTCGGCAATCACATCACCATCCCAATAACCGCTGTTATCCAGCAGTTTGAGACTCAGCGAATAGGAGGATATAGGCATGGGTATCCACCACGGCGCGGCGAGATAGGCTAACTCAAAGGCGGTTGAGTAGGCGTTCACGATTCGCAGCAGCGGGTTGATGTCCCAGATATTGGTATGGTAACGGATGGGTGCTTGCCAGAAGCGCAGATGACGTTCCGGGGTAATCGCGAACAGATAAGTTAAGGCGTAAAAATGATCTTTGTGCCACAGTGAATCCGCGTCCTGTGTAGTCACACAGATGTTGTCGATGTTGTAACCCATCTGGTCAACCAGTTTGCGTTTGACCCAGCGTGCCGCCCATGCTTCATTGGCAGATTTACACTGCATCTCACCCGGCAGTCCGCGTGGATGCACCGTGAAGAACAGGTTGGCAAAGCATGGCGCATAATCACTAACGAGGCGTTCGGCCTTCTCAACACATCCATCTTCGGCGGCTTCCATTGCTAACACAACCGTCATACGCTGCCGTGCTTGGTACTGTGCCGCTAAGTTATCAAGCGTTCGGCGTAAGATTTCATCGGGTTCTTTGTAATTGGGGATGATAACGACGTGGTGAACCGCTTCCCAATTTAGGGACTCGGCGTTAGCTTCTTCTTGGTAACGGGTGTGCCAATCGGTCTTTTCCCACTGGTCAATTTTCCGCAGACCCATCACATTGGCGATGCCTGCGAAGAGGAAGCGTACTGCCGAATAAAAACCTAGCAGCGCGGCAATCAGCAGGAGTAAGCGCGGGAATGCAATAGCACTGGCAATCGCAAATAACAGAGATAACCACGCCAAACAGCCGGGGATACCATCTAATGCGCGTTCAGGAATAGCAGGGGGCGGCGCTCCAGCCCAAACCGAGCGTCCGACTCCCAATTGTACGTTGTTGCGGCGACCACCATTGGATTGATAAGGCACAGTCTCATCCAGCAGGCTTACAGTAAAGTTCGTGACAAGCATAGCACAGGTCAGGTTTGATTTGTATCTGACTTGTGGTGCAGTTCACGAGTCTTAACCGGAGCTTAGTTTGCTGCCTTTCGACCCTTTTGTTCCCTTTAGCCCGCGCGCATCCACCAGATTAACAAGGTTGGTCTGGTAATCGTAATTGTTCTTGCGCTTTTCCGCCTGCACATCCCGTGCGATTTCCACCAGCTTATGCACAAACTCGCGCGGTGGCATTCCCTGTGCATCCCATAAATAGAAGGCCAGTGAACCGGGCATGGTGTTGATCTCGTTTAAATACACATCATTGGTTTCTGGTTTCACAAGGAAATCAATCCGTGCTGTACCGCGTCCCTCAATGGCGCGGAAGGCTTGGATCGCGATACCTTTAATTTTGGCGGTCAGGTCATCACTGATCGGGGCAGGGATGATACGTTCGGCACTCTTCATGCCATCTCCACCGCGTGTATATTTTTCCTCAAACGTCAGGAATTGTTCGAGTGAAATAGGCTGTTCCAGTATCGAGGCTTGAATATCGTTATCGCCGCCCAACACCGCGCAGTTGATTTCGGTTGGATTTTCAACGGCTTGCTCGACCAGCACTCGTCGGTCAAGGCTGATGGCAACCTCGATATGCGCCCGCAACAGCGTTTCGTCGTTGGCTCTGCCGATGCCGATACTCGACCCTAAAGTGGCAGGCTTAACAAACATCGGGTAATGCAGTTCGTGAATGATGTGGTTGATTACCTTATCCGATGACTCCAACCATTCGGCGCGGCTGAAGGATATACCCTCGACAATCGGCACACCTTGTTGGCTGAGAACAATCTTGCTCATGATTTTGTCGTTGGCAATCGCCGAGGCCATCACTCCGCAGCCGACATAGGCAATGTCTGCCAGTTCTAGCAGCCCTTGGATCGTGCCATCCTCGCCGTGAGAACCGTGTATGGTTGGGAACACCACGTCCAGCCGCTTGATCTCAGCCTTATCGAAGCGCCCCGCTGTCGGGTTCACGATCAGCCCGTGATGCTGTACGCTCGGTGACAGCACAGCGCTTTGTACACCCTTCTGGCTGACAACCTCGTTCTTAAAGTTCTTCAATTCGGTTAGTGGTTCGCCCGTGAACCATTTGCCCTGACGGTCGATATAAATCGGTACCACTTCATAGCGTTCCGGATCAAACGCTCGCATCACTTGATGTCCGGTCACTATGGACACATCATGTTCCACGCTGCGTCCGCCGAAAATTACGCCGACAACTAACTTGCGATTTGAACTCATGCGACCTGTTTCTCTTTGGTTGTACGGTTAATGGATGTCATTCTACCGCCTAACATGCTTGAGGGAAAGTCAATCGTTTTGCTAGCCTGTCGTCAACACGCTGATCACATAAACCACAAAGATACCCGCGCTAATGCCAATCGTCAGCGCATAACCCACCGCAAATTGTTTCAACGCCGCCCGACCTGCTGTCATCGCTTTTGCCAGATCGCGGAACTGTACGAACTCCATCAGCAGCGCCCCCGCTATCAATCCGATTACTGTGCCAATCAACGGAATCGGTATCAAGAACGTGCCAAGAAATCCACCTGCGAAACTGCCCAATGACGTGCGACAACCCATGCCTGCGGTCTTTGCGCCGAGTAGTGGTCGCCAATAATCTGCCGTCACACCCACCAGCATTAACAACGTCATAATGACCGCTGCTAATGGCGTAATGCGCGTCCAACCTGTCAGCAACCCATAGACGATTCCCACCGCCCATGGCATCAACGACCCCGGCAGAATCGGCACAAACGCCAGCACCAATGTGACAATCATCAGCGCTGTTGCGAGTATCAAAAGTAGTGTAGGGTCAAGTTGCATTTGTTAAATCCTCATTCTAAATAATGGGCGGGTTCGCCTTCAGAATTTTTGGTATTTCGGTTACTGGTTCGTGCTCATTAAACAGTTTTGCTGATAGAACGTATTTTGAATAAGGTACGTAAAATATCGTGTAACGTTCCCCCAATAGGAACCAATCAAAGCGGTAAGGTTCTTCGGTTCGAAATAGCTGATTACCAATATAAAGAGATTTTCCTCTTCTAGAAAAAGGACGCGTTGTGATCGTGCCGCTTATGCCTAAAACATCCCCTTTAAATAAGTCTTTGTTAAACCCTTGAACTTTGTTATAGGCGTAGTATGAAAACCCACCCATGAGAGCAATAATGAGAGCACAAATTCCAAAACGGCTGCTGACCGTGTCATGAATACGGTAACCGTCTAAGATGGCAAAAATGAGGGCAATCGGAGATATTAGTATGGGTAACACAACCATAATTTTCCAACTTCGGCGAATACGGTTGAGTACCTTTCGCTGTTGTTTGCTCAAATAGCCATTGTGATTAGCATCGAGATCCTCAGCATCAAACTCAAGCGCTTTCATAAGCTGCTTTTTATGCTGAGTGTTGTCAAATTCGCTGTTCATCTTACCAACTCTCGGCATTGAACTCCGCGTTCTCTGCGTCTCAGCGGTTAAACTCTCTTATTCTTCAATAATCAAGCTCATACAGGTCATTGCGGCCTCGGCCTTTGTGAACTCGGATGTATCCACCGCGCACACTTTATAGCCATGCTGCTCGATGATCTCGCCCGTTTGCGGATATTGGCTGTTGAGCAAGATAGTGCCGTTTGCCCGTACCACATTTGCCGCACCGGGTTCATCTGATGCCACTTCGACCAGTTTATAATCCTCGAATAGCGCAGTATCCACGCCCGCGCTGTTGACCAGAATCGTTTGGTCATCCAGCGCGGTGCAGGCCGATTTAAGATGCAGACAGTCACGTAAAGTCACCTGCGTAACCGTATAACCATAAGGTGCAGCCAACGTCCTCAGCGCCTCAATTCCCGCCATATTCGTGCGTGTCGATAGACTGACGAAGATTGCTTTGCCCAAGCGCATCACATCACCGCCTTCAATCGTCGCTGGCAAATTGATGTGTACGGTCGGGCGGAAACGCGCGATGTCCGATTCAATCAACACAGGTTCAGGTCGCCGCGAGGCAATCCCCATCGGTGTGATAATTGCCACCTCATCCAAGATAATCGCGGTATCTTCCACAAATACACTGTCTGGCAGCGCATCAGCGGCTGGAAGTGTCACCACTTTGACACCGCAGGTTTCCAACGCCTCACGATAAGCACGATGCTGCGCTTGAGCTTTCGCGTAGTCAATCGGAACTCGGTCAATAAACGTCAGCTCACAATTCGCTATCGAAGGCGCTGGCAAACGGATAATCGCAATCGTCATCCTTTATTGCTCTCCGTACTAGGTTTGAAAGTTTTGCTATCTAACCACCGAATACTCCCTTCCCCTGTTACTATGGGGGAAGGGTTGGGGTTAGGGGTATTGATTTGTATTTCTTCTCTTACACAAACGCCTTCACATACTCGCGCCATGAATACTGCGGCGCATACCCCAGTACCTTCTTGGCCTTGTCGATATTTAGCAAGGTGGTATTTTCGCCCACATCGCCTCGTAGTGGCAAATTCGGGAACACTTCCGCCAGCAGTTCTTTATTCGGGCGCGTCATGCAGGTATCCGCCGCCGCGATGATGTAGTGGTCAGCGTTTGTGACTGCTGCCTCTAATCCCAGTCGGCAAGCCTGCGCCACATCCCGTGCATCCACATAACCCCACAAATTCCACTTGCGGATTTTGGCATCATCCCAATAAGTCGGGAACTTTTGATAATCATCCGGCTCCATAATGTTAGAAATTCGCAGACCCACAAACGGAATACCTGACCAGCGATTAAACTGCCGTGCCATTTCCTCACCCAAAACTTTGGAGAGGGCATAGCTGCTTTGCGGAAGCAGTGTTTGAGTTTCATCAATCGGCGCGCCGTCCGGCTGCTCGTTGTCGAAGGGTAGTCCTAAAGTCGTTTCGCTAGATGCCCACACCACCCGCTTCATCCCCAATTGCATCGCCGCGCTGAACACGTTGTAAGTGCTGCTCATGTTAATGCGAAATGTCAGTTCGTCTGGCAGCATCTCCGGCGCGGGGATTGCCGCCAGATGTACAACCGCTTCAGCCTTGGATAGCGCCTCAATCGTCTGGCCCAAGTCCGTTAAATCAGTTTTCAAAAAGCGGCTAATCGGGTCACGCGGCGGCGCGACATCCACGTTCAGCACATTGTAGCCGTGTCCCACCAGATCACGCACAACTGCACGTCCAGCCTTGCCGCTGCCACCTGTAACTACAACGTTCTTCATGGTCGCACCTCCACTGCATATATTTTTGAATGATGGTCTTTTCTTTCTGACCTTATCTTACCGCATTTCAAACCATTTTCGAACTTGGTTTTATGAACATTTGTGCTATGATGATTATGTAATTAGCGGCTTGTCGCTTCAGGCCGCTTCAAATAAATAGTGACTACCCATTGTAGGGACGAGGTGTGCCTCGTCCGTGTGTCAAATTACTCAAAATGTCACCCATAAACCCAATTGTCACCGACGACTGTGACGACACCGACGACATTTGACCGAGCGAACCATATTTTAGGTGTGACATTTGCGACAAAAAGGCCAGCTAACGGTTTCAACTTTAACAACGATTTCCACGTCTTATAGCAATCTTGGCGGCGGCAGACCCCTTACCATGATTGCCGCAGTTCTAGCCGAGCTATCCGCTGAAATTGCCAATAAATCGCTAATTATATAGGCGAAATTGAAGTGTTTTCGCCAATAAATGACACACAGAATGAAATAAATCGCTGTATTTGTTCTAACTGTGAACTGTCCACTAGCTGCTGTAGGTTTCCGGTAAATCGTTCAAAAACAATACCGTATCGCCTGCTTTGAGATTGGTTTGATACCACTCAATCGCCTCGGCTAGTGTTTCAACGACCTGTAAATGCTCGTTGGGGAAACCAGCTTCGCTCAGTCCAGCTTTGATCGGCGCGGTTTGTTCCGCCCCCACCAGAATAATATCACTCGCGTAGCCTGCCGCTTCTTTGCCGAGTTTTTTGTTCTCTTTTTCATGTAGCGTTCCGAGTTCAACCATACCGGGGGTAATCAGTAACCGCTTTCCCTTGTTATGCAGGGCTAACACCTTCAACGCGCTCACCACACCCGCCGGATTCGCGCTGTAGGCATCGTTGATAATTGTGATCCCTTGTGCCGTTGTCTGTTTAACCAATCGGCTCTCGGCTGGTTTGAGCGCTCGTACCCGGTACGCCACATCGCGCAGCTTCATGCCTTCGTGGATCGCTACTGCCGTCGCCAATAGCACATTCGTGACGTTGTGTTCGCCTAATAAAGATGTTTCGAATGACTCACAATCACCAGTTTGCGCGTCCGTTACCTTGAAGCGTAATCCGTTCAACGACTCGCTGATCTCGCTGGCGATAAAACGCGGCCCACCTGCTGGCACATTCGCCGGATCAACCGTCTTGCTCACTGCTAAGCGTGTTTTCGGATAATCACGCTCGTACATCTTCCGCACATAAGGATTATCCCAGTTAAACACGCCCACGCCATCAGGAGGAAGTGCCTTGATAATCTCGTACTTGGCTATCGCGATATTCTCGACTGTGCCGAATCGTTCCAAATGTTGTGGCCCAACTTCCACCACAATGCTAATCGTCGGGTGCGTTAGGTCTGAAATCTGCTTGATCTCACCGGGGATATACGCGCCCATCTCGCAGATGAAATATTCAACACTGTGGTCATTCGCCAGATCATTGTTAATCGCAATGCACACGCCCATCAACGTGTTATAACTTTTGGGGGTAGGGTAAGTCTTATAGCGTCCGCTGAGGATATGCGTCACATAATTTTTGGTGGTTGTCTTGCCGTAACTGCCTGTGATGCCCACCACTACCGGATTGATCTCTGCCAGCACACCCTTCGCCTTGTTGATGAACCGCTGGCGTAAGAATGCCTCGACGGGCTGCATAATCAGGTTGCCACCGATTAAAAACAGTGGCGCACATAGAAACCCAACCAGACCGAGGAACGATACACCCGCAAATTTGATCTCACCAATATCGGGTAGAGGAAGTCGGTTGAAAATGATAAGGAGTAGGACAAAGATAACGATGGCTAATCCGAATGATGCACCCAACATCCGTTTCGCCCGCGCTGTGGGCTTAAATCCTTTTTTGACTTCACCCTCATTCGGAGGCCATACGCCAACCACCGCCGCAATCGTGCCAGCCACAGCTAGTATAAAATTTCCCGGTGCTTCACTGAGGATAACGCCAATTAACACACCTGCCGCCCACGCAATAACCGGACGGTTTGGGAGCCATCGTTCTCGCCGTGCCAAACACCAGCGCAGGTAACGTAAGCCCATGTATTCTTCGATCTGGAAGAAGCGCGCCTGCTTATAAATGCGGAAACACATCCCACCCAACCAGATCAGCGCAATAATGAGGAGTTCAATCGGCATAGAATTATATTTACCGTCTATCCATGATAATCACATCAGGTTCGCGTTTGCCCCCACCACGTCGATTATTATCGTCGTTTACACCTAGAATCCGTTCAAGGATCATCGAAATGATGCTCATCACAATGCCACCGAGAAAGGCAGGCCAAAACCCGTCAATCTGTAGCCGTGCTGGAATCAAACTGGCTGTGACTAATAACACCACTGCGTTAATCACCAGCACAAATAATCCCAACGAGAGAATAACCAGTGGACAGGTCAAAAAGGTGATAAGAGGTTTGAGGATCGCATTGATAATCCCAAATACAAGCCCGATGATGAGCAGTGTACCTAAAGTGTCATTGGCTACATGAATGCCCGGTATAATCTCCGCCACCAGCGCAATCCCCACCGCATAAATAATCACCCGCAAAATAAAGTTTCGCATGATTGACGTTCCTATGACTTAAAGAAGTGATCCATCACCCGTGCCGTATCAGCCGCGCGTTCCAGATAACTGTAATGTCCTGCGCCTTCCCAAACCACCAATCCCGCATCGGGTATCGTTTTTTCGAGCAGTTGCCCTTGCCATAAGGGCGTATCATCATCCTTGTCACCCCAAAATAACAATGTGGATGGCTTCACTCGCGCCGCAAAAGGAAGCAAGTCTTCGTTGACCACTTTGACTAATGTTTCCCGCATCATTCCTTTAGCCGCCTTATAATCGGCTGATCCGTAGCGCTCACTATACCAATTACGCAGTTGCTCGGCTTGAGGTTTCAATCCAAGCGTTTTGAGCATATTTAAAACCAGTCGATAACTCTTGAGTCGCCATTGTCCACTGGTTGAGGCCTTCGGTCGCACACCGGCTGGATCCGCTAAAGCCATTTTGATGATGCGGTCGCCTTGTTCTGCGCCTAAAATTAATCCCAGCCGACCACCGAATGAATGCCCAAATAAATAAACTTTATCAAGTTGGTGGGTATCCAGATAATCAATAACCCACTTCACATACTCATGATTCGACCAGCCCACTTCCGGCGCAAGTGTTTGCCCAAATCCCGGCAGATCTGGTACAAAACACTGATAGCCTAGAGGTGCGAGTTTTTCTGCCAGTGGAGTCACCAACCCCAAATTAGCACCCCATCCGTGCAGCATGACAACTGGCTTGCCTTGACCAATAACCACCTCAGATGTCTTAATGCCTTGTATCGTTGTGAATGTAATCGTTGGCTGACTCATGAGCATTCAAATGAGGCTAAATAAAATCTTGGTAAATTGATTTCTGGATTAGTCTTGCAACTTGTATCTTGCAACTCGTAACTTCTCACGGCTCAATCTCAATCTGTGCGCCCAACGCCTTGAGCTTGGTCAACACACCTGCGAACGTTCTCTCAATCACCTGAGTGTTATCAATAACCGACTGGCCCTCAGCCACCAGCGCTGCCCCCAACATGCCTAAACCTGCACGGACATCCGGCGTATCCATATAAATCGCGTAGAGTGGAGTCGCGCCAACCACTATTGCACGGTGAGGATCACACAACACAATTTGTGCGCCCATCGCCTTCAACTTATCCACAAAGAGTAATCGGTTATTAAACAGTTTCTCGTGGATCAGTACTGTTCCCTGTGCCTGCGTTGCGATCAATGTCGCAATCGCACTCAAGTCGGATGGAAAAGCAGGCCACGGTGAGGTTTCCACCGATAAATCAACATCCTCCTCACGGCTGGAAAGGGTGATGGTTTCGTGTTTTGGCACATATAAAAGCCCATCATCAACATCGAGTTGTATACCAAGTTGACGGTAAGTTTTGCTAATCATCTGCATGTCGCCGCGCCGGATGCCCTCAATCTGTACACGCCCGCCGCTGAGCGCTGTGATGGCTGCCACGCTGGCAGCTTCGATATGGTCAGGGCCAATGGTCGCCTCACCGCCCGAGAGTTCCGGTGGCGAGATAATCCGCAGCACATTCGAACCAATGCCTTCGATATGTGCGCCCATCTCGCACAGCAACTCAGCTAACTCTCGCACATGTGGTTCACAAGCTGCATTGTGAATAATGGTCTCTTTACCCAAACTGCTCGCCAGCATCATGACCATACCCGTCGCGGTGACGCTGGTCTGCGACAGGATAATCTCACGTTTTTCCCATGTTGCCAGCTTACATTCGATTGCGCCGGGAGTCGTCGTCACTGGAATACCGAGGTCTTGCAACGATTCAAGGTGGGTATGGATGCGGTTGAGAGGGAAATCAATTTCGATGCGGATATGCTGCCGACGTGTGAGGATTGGAGGCAGATACAGCATCATGCCGACCAAGCCGCCCGTTTCCGATAAGGTCAATGCACGTCGAGTAATTTGTTCGGCTTGAATAACCAGCGTGCTTTCATCCTGCCAAGTCAGTTTTGCGCCTAACTTTTCCGCAACTGCCAGCATCGCAAGCATATTGAGTGTATGTGGCACATTATGCAGTGTCACCGGCTTAGCAGTCATCAATGCCGCAGCCAGCAGCGCCATTGCCGAGTTTGTATTACCCGCTGGACGGTAAGTGCCGCTCAGCGCTTTACGACCTTCTACGCGAATTCGCATCAAATATCACCTTTCCGAAGTGCGCGGGATTATAACAGGTTTACGCGGAAGGGTTGAAGATCAAAATCTGGCTTTGGGAAAATATGAGTAAGCTAGAATTGGTAGAAATCCCCCTAAAACCCATTCATCAAGATGTGATAATTTTTAACGATATATGCCTCTTATTTCAGAGGCACATTCCTTGGTTACATGATGTCCATATTAAATAGATTGAGTGGACAACAAACGCTACACAAAGCAAAATCAATATAGTGACTATGATGAGTATCAGAGTTTTTGCTTTCAATGTGTAAGCTATCTTTTATCTCTAGCTATTGTTGTTGACTATCCTAACAGTGCCACATTAGGGACACGATCACTATCACTACCGGCACGTTTGCGCTCACCAATCGGTTTGACGGGTGGGCATTCCCATGCCATCGGTTCAGTTTGTGAACGTTCCTCTTTAAACTTCGGTAGGATGCCGCAGGCGAAACACTTGTCACGGCAGTCTACCCGCGTCTCACCCTTGATGCTCATCAAGTAATCGTCCCTCAAGAACTTCTTATGGACAGCCGCATCAATATGATCCCACGGGAAAACCTCGTCTAGCCCGCGTTCGCGATGGGTATAAAACTCAGGCGAGAGTCTTTCGTCAGCCATCGCTTTTAACCAGAGTCCGTGATTATGGTACTCCTGCCAAGCATCGAACTTGCAACCCGCTTCCCATGCCCGTTGGATGACACGTCCCATACGGCGGTCGGCGCGGGCCATAATGCCCTCAAATTCGCTGTCCTCAATGCTGTTCCAGCGCAGATGCAATCCTTGACCCTTCAATTGATTACCGAGTAAATGAAGTTTTTGCCGCACTTGGTCATGGCTATCCTGCGGAACCCATTGGAAAGGTGTATGTGGCTTGGGTATAAAGGTGCTAACTCCCACATTAACATTGGCCTTGCCACCCATGATTTTTTGGCCTTCGCGCAGAACTGCTTTGCACAGGTTGACAATCGCCTGAACGTCGTCCAGTGTTTCTTCTGGATGCCCGATCATGAAATACAGCTTGATGGTGCGCCAACCGCGTGAATACACCGCCCTCGCCGTTTCCAAGACTTGTTCATCCGGCACAAATTTATTGATGATGTCGCGCATCTTCTCGGTTGCCGCTTCGGGTGCGAAGGTGAATCCACCCCGGCGAGTATCACCTAACTTATCCAATAAGTCGGCACTGGTGCTTTCAATCCGTAGGCTCGGCAGGCTCAAACTGAGACCGGAGTCAGCATATTTCTCGTGAACTGCATCCGCTAGTTCATGCACATACACATAATCGGACGAGGACAGACTTAGCAGGCTAATTTCTTCAAACCCGGTGCTGGTAATGATTTCTTGAATAGCTTCCATCACTTCGGCTACTGTCCGTTCGCGCACGGGACGCGTAATCATACCCGCGTGGCAGAAACGACAACCCCGTGTACACCCGCGCATAATCTCAATCGGCGCACGGTTATGCACGGTGTCGATATTCGGAATCAGAAACTTGGTGAACGGCTTAGGAAGCGTTGGTACAATCCGCTTCAATACCCGTTTGGGTGTATCAGGCATATTAGGAACCGTACCAATCAGTACGCCATCTTCGTTGTAGGTCGCATCATAAAAGCGTGGTACATACATGCCCTGTATACGGGCAATAGCACGAAGCTGATCGTAACGGCTTTTTCCGCGCATCGCCTGAACACTTCGCGCCACTTCGACAATGATTTCTTCGCCCTCACCAATGACAAACGCATCAATGAAATCCGCCATCGGTTCCGGGTTGTAACAGGCATGACCGCCCGCGATTACCAACGGATAACTGGAGTCACGGTCTTCGCTGCGAACGGGCATTTCTGCCAAATCCAGCATATTCAGTACATTGGAGAAGAGTTGCTCATACGGTAAACTGATGCCTAGTAAATCAAATTCGCGCAGAGGGCGTTTGTTCTCCAGCGAGAATAACGGGATGCCTTCGGCGCGCATCAATTTTTCCATATCGTCCCAAACGCTGAAGACCCGTTCCGCCAGCATGTCGGACTGATTGTTGATTTGTTCGTACAGAATCATGATGCCGAGGTTGGACATGCCGAGGTCATAAATATCAGGGAAGGCCAACGCCACTTTGAAGTCTATGCTATCCCAATCTTTGACAATGCTGTTAAACTCACCGCCAACATAACGCCCCGGTTTAGTCACTTTCAGCAGTATCCGCTTTAGTTGTTGTTCAATCGTTTTGGGTTGCATACTGTAAAACCTCGTCATGATCTATTGGCTGCATTATAGCGGACAAGTCTTAAGGATAGAAACCATTTGAAAACCTCACTGGTTATTGTACTGAGTTTAGCGTGTTTTTCACTGGCTTTTTCAACCTCGGCGCAGGATTCACCTATGGTCATTACGCCTCAGAATATTCACCAACTGCGGTCGGTCGCCCATATCAATTTCGAGGATTGGGAAGAGCAAGTCGGCAAAATTGAAAATGGTTGGTTTGCCCTCAACCGTGATGGTAGTCATCTAGCAATTATGAATCGGTCTGGTGAAGTGGTCGTTGGAAATGACACGGGTCAAATCATTGACCATTATTCTGTTCCCGGTAGCGATAATCTGCCGACCTCGGTTCTCGATGTCGCCTTTAGAGTCGATTATCCCGCAGTCGTTTCCGTACATGCCGAAGGTGGTGCTTATTACGTGGCGTATCGTTCTTACGACACACACCATGCCGAGTATTTTCGCTTTGACACACCCGATGTTCCGTTGCGTATTTGGGAGAGTGGACTGGCATGGTTGGAAGTGTCGCCTGCTGATTACACCCGCAGTCGTTACGTCGAAGCACTAAGCCCATCCGAGTTTGATGGATTTCGAGTCAACGAAGCTTTGCCTCCTGAAGCAATAAAGGAGATTGATTCTGGCCCTGAAAATGACTCTGATGCATTTCTACGTATCGGGCGTATTGACGCGCCATTTGCGATCACAGTGACTCAAGATTTTTTGATTAAACGTTGGAATTTAGAGTCGGACGCAGTTACTGCATCCGCCCAACTGGATGAACTGCCGGGGGCAGGGCAGCTTTCAACCGACGGACGTTACTTCGCATGGCGAGATGGAGACTCGAAAGCGCTGCACTTGCTTGATTTTGAAACTGGGAAAGACCGGATTATTGCATCTTTAGAAGGCACATATATACCATTCCTCTTGCTAAATTCCTCGGCTAGTGTCATCATAGGTGTTAACGTTGCATTAAAGCCTATTGTCGTAGCTTGGGACACAATAACAGGTGAGCGCGTTGAATTAGGGGATTATCGTATTTGTACCCGCCAGCCTGACATGGTTCGTCTCAGTTATGACAGTACAACACTGGTCATTGGCTGCGACAAAGGGCTGGATGTTTGGCGTATCTCCCCTTAAAAATAATTTTGATAAATACACGCCTTTTCTAAAATGCGCTATTACAAATCTTGTAATGAAAAAGAATATTGCTTAAGAGTGCATAGCGATAGATGAATTGGCTATTATTAAATAGGCCAATCGGTCTATTTTGCTAGGATAATAAACTGATACTATTGCCAAGGTTTTGGGCTGCTGAAAACTAAAACCTTACGCTTTTGTACGTGACTGGTATTTATAATTATGCATATAGGCAAAATGCATCTAGAATTGAGTTCATAAATTGTCAAACTCAAAGAATACATCATCGACCAACTCAAACACGACTCCAGAATTGCCTTGCACCTGTCCTTACTGTCAGCGTCGATTTGGGACAATGGAACAGCTCACCTTACATGTTGTTACCCGCCACACATGGACGGGTAAAACGAAGGGCGAATCTGCTGTTAGCGGGAAATAGGTGTTGCCGATAAGATATGGTTGTATCGTGTATCGCGATCAGCCGTTTGAACGAGTGAGGGGTCAAGCACACCCACTTGCTCTAAACAAAAGGATGCTGATACTGCCGCCATTGCGCCTGCTTCGTGCAGGCTTTTCTTTTGCATCAGCCCTGCGAGTAAACCCCCACAGTAAGTATTGCCTGCTCCTGTTTGGTCAATGATCTTCGTGATAGACACCGCATCAATATGATGTCGGTTGCCTTCCCGATTAGCGACAATCGAACCCATCGCGCCCATTCGCAACGCCACACATTCCGCCCCATCTCCCAGCATAGCATCCACTAATTGATCAGGCGATTGTTCGCCGTAAATGGCTTGCGCCTCAACCAGATTGGGCGAAACAATGTCGATGTGACAATCTTTTAACACTGCCCGAATCGAAGCAGCGTTTTCGGCAGTCATAATCTGCTGCAAAGGTTCCCACAAAATAAGACCGTTTAAAGCGCTGCGCCATCGTCGTATTTCCTCGACACCCTGTAACAGATAAAAACCCTGACTCTGGGCATAATCTGAAGGGAATTGCTCAGGTTGAGCACCGCGAATGAACGGCAGCGTTTCCTTGACGCGGTAGAGTTCACGCCGTGTGCCATCTTCTTCAAATAACTGCCACGCGCGTATTTGCGGAATATCCAACTGCACCAGACCACGCGTATCCAAGTGCTGATGCAATCGCTGTGCCGACTCGTCAGGCAAACCTTGACCCACTGTTGCCACAATGCCGGGGCGTTCATCCCATAGACTCGCGCCCATCAGCGCATGGACAACGCCGCCGCCCAATTTAGCCATATAGGTTTGACCGCTGGGCAGGACAATATCATCAATGAATACCGCGCCGATGCCGACCAAACGCGGCGACTGAAGGCTTGCCATGCTTAACCTAACTTGCTTAACGCGACTGCGATTAAGCCGCCTGTCCGTGCGTTATTGACCAACAGCGCAACGTTAGCCCGTCGCGATTCGCCTTCGGTCAACTCTGAGACACGGTTCAACACAAAAGGGGTTACTGCTTTTCCATGTATGCCTTGGGCAGCCGCTTCGTCGGTGGCTTGTTGGATGGCTTTTTCGGCGCTGGCAGCCGCTAATTCATCGACTGCTGGCACAGGCACAGTGATCAGAATGCCATGCTTTGCTTCAATCTTTTGGGCAGCAGCAATAATCTGTGCCGCTTGTTCTGGTGACTCAATACACGCATCAATGGGTAAGCCGCTGCTTCGCGTATAAAAAGCGGGTAAAGAATCCGTGCCGAGCCCCAATACGGGTACACCTTGAGTCTCAAGCACTTCGAGTGTCAGCGGTAAATCGAGGATGGACTTCGCGCCAGAGCAAACTACGGCGACTGGTGTGCGACCCAATTCGATCAAATCGGCTGATACATCAAACGGCGTACCACGATGCACACCGCCAATGCCACCTGTTGCAAATACGCGAATGCCTGCCATGTGCGCGACGATCATCGTTCCAGCGACGGTGGTTGCCGCGTCCTCGCCTAATCCGACAGCAATTGGCAGATCACGGCGGCTGCACTTTCGTACACTGGAGTAGGGCAGCGCACCCAACCGTTCGACCTCAGCGGCAGAGATGCCAACTGTGATTTTCCCTTTGAGGATCGCAATCGTGGCAGGTACAGCGCCGCTCTTGCGGACGGCTGCCTCCATTGCCAGAGCTGTTTCGACATTGGTTGGGTAGGGCAGTCCGTGTGTAATCAAGGTGGATTCAAGTGCAACCACGGCTTTATTGTCAGCCAGAGCAGCTTGCACTTCAGGCGAGATAGTTATCATATTGTTCATAATTAAATGTTCTTTCTCTCGTAAGCGTTTTTATGCCGGGTCAATGTATAATTGAAAGCGATGGATGCTGACGATGGCATCCGCTAATCCTATCTCGGCTAAAACTTCATCAGGCCGCACATTGCCTCGGTCACCAACCGTCAAATGGGCGATCAAATCCCCGGCTTCATCAATATGCAAAGCATACACCAACGGACGCACATTGATGCAGACGGGTTTGCCTTTGACTTCTTTAGTTTTGAGCATCGTATCCGAGCCGATCAGCTTATCAATCCGTGCCTGCAAATCATCACGGTCGATGCCATCTTCAAAGTGAATGCGATACTCGCTGCTGCGGACGCGTGTGGGCAGTGTGCCGCTTCGTACCGGAACTTCGGTTATGTCATAAATGCGTAACCCTGCCGGACTGGTGGCTTGAATGCGCTCGACTAATCCTTGTAGACCAATCGGCTCACGCATTGATACATCTAAGATTTCGCACTCGCTCGAAATGCCCAGCGGCAGCGCTGAGGCAAGGATGATTCGCGGACGGGTATTAAACCCCTGCGAATAAAGTATGGGTAACTCGGCACGGCGCAGTATCCGTTCCCATGTCTTTGCCACATCCAGATTGCTGGTATAAATCTGTGCGTCGAATTTGCCGAAGCGGATGTATAAGCGTTGTTTAATAGGTAAGTTGTCGTCCATAAATTGACCTGATGGCTGTTGAGGTTTTTGTTTGCTAACGCTACAATCACTTCATGTTTGTAATATGGAGAAAGTATGACACCGTCACCTATCCGACAAGAACAAATCCGTCAACATCGGCGTGAAACATTATTGTACTTGATTTTACCGTTGGTAGTGACTTTCTTGATAGTGCTGCTTGGTATCGTTGTGGTCTTGCTACTTCAACGCCAATTACAAGTTAGTCTATTGGCGGATTGGATAGCGACCGTACTGGTGTTTTGTCCAGCAATGATCTGCACCACCGTCGCCTGTATACTGCTATTTACCGGTATTTTTTTGATGAATCGTGCGAACCGTGCTGCTGTTCGCCCATTAGAGAAAATGAATGAATTAGTAGAAACAGTCGCAGACCGCACTACCAAAGCGGCTGATTCAGTGAATGCAACTACGGTTAATGCTGTCTCGCGCTTTGCTTTTCTTGACCGGTTGTTCAATATTTTTGAACTGCCCGATGACAATAAGGATATGAAAGAGAATAAACCATGACTCAACTCTCACCTTTAAACGACCCTAAGTCTCGTCCGCAGCGTCTCATCGTTGGTGGCATTGTTGGAACCGTTTTTGGTTTACTCGGTGCTTATTTCTATTCCCGCGCCGTCGAAGATGACGTTCGCCAAAATGGAGTCCAACGTAATCCGGCTTCTACAGGTGAGATTATTGGGCTTTTCCTAGCTGTTTTAGCCCTGCTGCGTCAAGTGAGCGAAATGGGACGTTCTGAGCCTAAAAAGAAGTAAATCACTTGTCCACACGATCATTTAACCGTTGAATGCAGAACAAGATTTCTGTATAATGGTGACCTCATGGTTAATAACTGACGATAGGAATTGATGATGTGTGGACGCTTTGTATTAACCGCTAATCCTGAAATTGTACAGCAGGCATTTAACCTCACAAGCCCGCCTGCTCAAATGCAGCCTCGTTACAACATTGCTCCGACTCAGCCCGTGATGGTGATTACCAATGAGAATTCAAATGAAGCCACTTATCACAGATGGGGACTTATTCCCTCATGGGCCAAAGATATGTCGATGGCTTCCAAGATGATCAATGCCCGCTCTGAGAGTGCTGCTGAGAAACCATCCTTCCGCGCTGCCTTCCGCCACCGCCGTTGTATTATCCCAACGGATGGCTTCTATGAATGGCAAGAACACGGCAAAGAAAAAACGCCGATGTTCGTGCATCGTCCTAATAAAGAATTGTATGGCATGGCTGGCCTGTGGGAAATTTGGCATGACCCTGACGGTGGCGAACTTCGTACTTGCACGGTGTTGACCACTGAAGCGAATGCCTTCATGCAGCAGTATCATCACCGGATGCCTGTCATTATCCATCCTGAAGATTACGCACTCTGGCTCTCACCGGATGAAGAACCGCTGCCTGTTCTGCAAGACTTAATGAAAGCCTATGATGCAGATGGCTTGCAAGCCTATTCAGTTTCGAAAGCAGTCAATAAAGTCTCCAATGACTCGCCGCAGCTCATGGAACCGTTTACCCAACAGTACTTGCATTAATTTCAGACCGACAATTCAAATACGATTTGTCAGTAACATGAGAATAACCGCTATTGCCACAACAATAACGCCGAGTGCCATGTAAAGCAGTCGATTGTTTTTGGGTGTTACAACAATTGGTTGGGGTAGTGGTTTAATTCGTGCCAAAAAGCTGGCAACTGCGGTAGGGGTAATGGCCTTATAGTCAGCCACTTCGTCTGTGAGTGTATGATCACGTTGGTGACCTATTCCGGTGACAACAGGTATTGTGCTGCGGCAAATTGCTTCTGCGATTAAAAGATTGTCAAAAACGCCGAGATCGGTTGACCGTCCACCGCCTCGCGTAATCACAATGACATCAACATCTCCACTTTTCCCGACTCGTTTGATGGCATCTGCAATCACTTGTGGAGCTTGCTCTCCCTGTAATCTTACGTCAGTAAGTTTGACAGTCGCTAAACCACCTTCACTTCGATAGGTGTCTTCAAAATCATGTAATGCATCACTTTGTTTACTGGTGATTAACCCAATTTTGTTGATCACTTTTGGAAGTGGCTTTTTATCACGCGGCCAAAGTCCTGCTTGTGTTAGTTGATTGAGTAAGTTTGTATCAACTATTTTTTGTTGAGACTCAATCAGCCTGATTTGCTCGACCTCAATCTGTATATCCGCTTTTCGCTCGTAAACTCTGACACAGCCATAAACCTCAATGTCCATGCCGTTGCTAATCTCAAAGCGGAGGGTATTCTTTACTGAAGCCCTTAACATGCAGCCAATAGAATAGTCTTCGTCAACGAGATCGAAATATAAATGACCTACATTCGAGTTGAATCGTCGCGCGACATACCCACCAACCCAAAAGGGATGTCCTAACGTTTCTTGCTCGACTAAGCTGCGAACAAGCGCATTCAGACCGAGAATATTACGTTTATTCGTTTCTGTCTGCGCCATCAGAGTGTTCTTTCAGAAAAGTATATTCAATAAATGATTGACCTAACTGCGATTTTTCGCTCGTTTTTCCAATTCTGCTTTGAAGGGGTCTTGCCCCTTCTTAATCAGAACCTTGCGTCCACGCGCACCCTGTTCCGGCTCACCGATAATTCCCAATTCAGCCATCAAGTCAACAATACGTGCGGCACGGGGATAACCCAAGCCGAGTTTGCGCTGGATCATCGAGGCAGATGCTTCGCCCTCAGCAATCACCAGTTCAATTGCTTGTTCCAACATCGGGTCGGTTTCGGCTAAGACTTCTCGCCGTGTCATACCCTTTTCCCACGGTCCGCTGGTAACAATTTCGAGTTTGCCTTTGGCCGCTTGTTCAGCACTCCAATTTTTCCAATGATCAACCACTGCCCGTACTTCATCATCGGATACAAAACAGCCTTGAATACGTTTGGGGCCAGCAGCATCCGAAGCCAGATACAGCATGTCACCGCGGCCGAGCAGGTTTTCCGCTCCTACACTGTCGAGGATCACCCGCGAGTCAACGCCCGAAGCCACCGCAAATGAGATGCGCGACGGGAAGTTTGCTTTAATCAAGCCTGTGATGACATCTACACTCGGTCGCTGAGTGGCAATCACCAGATGCATACCGGCAGCACGCGCCTTTTGTGCCAGTCGTGTAACCGTTCGTTCGGTCTCATCGGGACGTGACATCATCAGATCGCCAATTTCGTCAATCAGGATGACGATGTAAGGCATAAATTCTTCTTTTTGCCGCCTGCCCAGCCGTGCGTTAAACGCCTCGATATTACGGACTGCGTACTCTTCTAATAGCTTGTAACGCCTATCCATTTCTCGCGTACACCATTGCAGCACTTCGATGATGCGTTCTTGGTCGGTTTCCACCGGGCCAAGCAGATGGGGCAGGCCGTTAAAACGGTTGAGTTCCACCATCTTCGGGTCCATCATCACCATTTTGACGTTATCGGGAGTATTGTTTAATACCAGTGCCGTTGCCAAAGCCGCCAAACATACCGATTTGCCTGATCCTGTTGTTCCAGCAATCAGCACATGAGGCATTGCCGCTAAATCAACCCCTATAGGCGCACCAGATACATCACGTCCCAATGGGATAAAGAGTGGCGATTTGGCCTTTGCCATCTGCTCTTGCATCGTTTTACTCTCAACGACCGAGCGCAGCGCTACCACACTAGGATTGCGGTTAGGCACTTCGATACCCACGTAAGTTTGCCCCGGCACAGGCGTTTCAAGTCGCAAGCGTTTAGCCGAAAGCCCAAGTGCCAGATCGCTGGCAAGCGCGGCGATTTTGTTGATGCGCGTGCGCTGCATTAACGTCTCGCCCTCGGTATTGGTTTCGCGGAAAGGTTGTACCGCAAACTGCGTAACAGTTGGCCCCACTTTTACGTCAACCACGTCAATGTCGATTTCAAACTCCAGCAGCGTATTTTCGATAAGCACGACATTGTTGTTGATTTCTTGCTCGGTTGGCACCGTCAACTCGACATCGCGTAGCAGTTCCAACGACGGTAGAGAAGCGTCTCGCTTGACTACTTTTTTAACCTCTTTCATATCCGAAATATTGAAAAAGCGCTTCACTCGTCCGTCCGGTCGCTCGACCAGTTGGTAGCCTTCTTTCCCCTTTTTCCCCTTCACCGTTCCGATGGCATTAAAGTTCGCTTTGAGATTGTCCAGCGTAAGCAAACTCGGTTCGCTCAAGCCAAGCTCTTTGGACATGGTTTCTTTATCTTTAGTCACGGATATTGCACCGGGACGTAAAGACGGTGGGATATTATCCATATCAGGACGGATGCGTAAGACATTCTGAGTGATACGTTTTGAGGTTGGATTATCGCTTGGCAGTCCAATTGAAGGCGGGGTCATGTTCATGGCAGGCACGGACTGCGGACGGTTAGCGCGCTTTTCTAGGATTTCATTGGCCTGCGTTTGTAACTGTTGTCCGGTAGTACCGAGTCGTTGGCTGTTATTCCCCAACCATGATTTGAGATTCGAGACTCGCAGTCCCAATACCACACCGACGCTGATAACGAATGTAACCGCATAAAAAAGAATAGCTGGAATCGAACCAAATAGGCTGGTAATCACAACGCTTAATCCCCAGCCGACGTATCCGCCGCCTTCACCCGCCCGCGCCAATGCCCGCAATTCAGTATCGCCGCTGAGTAGATGAAATAGCGCTAACGAAGCTAAGAAGGCGAGTTCGAGCGCTAGAATGCGGCGTGTACCCAGTTTGACCACTACACCCATCTTCGGCAGCAGCATTACAATGCCCAATCCGAGGATGCCCGCCGAGACAATCACGCTGCCATAACCAAACAGCGAACGTAGCGCATTTGACCATGCGACCGAGATGGTTGCATCCGCTGAAACATTCAATAGGGAGAGGAACGAAACAATTCCAAAAACGACCAGCACAATCGCCGCAATTTCATCTCCCCACGGCGGGAGGCTGTTGAGCAAGGATTCCCAGAATTCTTGTTTGACGGTGTAACGTTCAACTGGTTTGCGGGGTAGGGGTGCTGTCGTTCCGGGTTTATTAACGCCACTTTTAGCAGCCGGTTTATTGCCAGTTGGTTTCTGTTGTGCCAATTATCCCTGAAACCTCTTTAATTCATTGATGACAATCAAATTCCATTATAGTCGTCTTTTGGTTGAGTGCCTATTTAATTAAAATAAAAAGGTCAGGTATGGGGCTACCTGACCTCAAAAACCTTAGAATCGTTTAAGTTACGGACTCACTCGCAAACTTAGTCCTAATCGGCGGGCGCGGCTGTCAATACTGAGGACACGGGCAGTGACGCGTTGGCCCTCACAAACCACGTTACGAGGATGTAGAAAATGTCCTTCAGCCAATTCGGATACATGAATCAGTCCTTCTAAGCCGTCTTCGATACAGGCAAACGCACCAAAATCAACCACATTCGTCACTGTTCCTTCAACAACTTGTCCAATTTGATAACGCTCACTCACCGTTGCCCAAGGATCAGGATGTAACCGTTTGAGACTCAGTGCAATCCGTCCGGCTTGCCGTTCGATTTCCAGAACATGCACATGTACATTTTGCCCACGTTCCAAAATGTCGGCAGGATGCCCGACTCGTCCCCAACTGAGTTCGCTAATATGGATGAGTCCTTCTAACCCGCCCAAATCGACAAAGGCTCCAAAGTCACACAGATTCGTGATAATCCCGTTTACCGAGTCACCCGGTTGCAAACGTTGCAAGATGCCTGCTCGTTCACCTGCCTCTACCTGTGCTGCCCGTTCCGATAGAATGAGGCGGTTTTGCTCACGGTTCAACTCAATTACCCGCAGTTTGAGCGTTTTACCAATCAGTTCCACCAATGAGTTGCGGCGAACTGTGCTGTTGGCAGTTGCCGGAAAATCGGTCAGTTGGCTTGCAGGTACAAATCCATGTAATGACCGCCACTCGACCAGAATACCGCCCCGGTTGTAGCCGATGACATGCAGTTCGAGGACTTCATCATGCTGCATTGTTTCTTCAATATCGTGCCAATCTTCAATGACAATAACCGGCTGAACAGTGGATGGCGGTTGCATTTCATCGACTATATCTTCGGAACTCGCATCCTCGACAATCTCCGGTTCTTCTGGGCTTGATCCTGTGAATTCGCCCTCGTGCAATAAAGCTGACCAATAGCCTTCATCTAAAGGTGGCGGTGTTTGGTCCCATCGTTGCATATTTGTAGACATCAAGTTCCCTCTGCAATAAAAAACAACACATAGGTACCACATCTCCCATGCGTCAATAAACTATAAATGTGGTTTATTTATGACCCTATTCACTTCCCAGCATTCATTATATTTCGGGAAGGTGTTACTTGCAAAATCAATATCGGGGCTTAAGGAGCGGATTGCTGATTATCACCATTCATTTCCATTTCTAGGAGGGTATTTGCAACCGCTGTAATCGCCACATTTTGCTTGCGGTAAAAGTCGGGTTCGCTGAGTGCAAGTTTGTTAGCGGCATCGCGCACTTTGTGTCGTTCAATAAACCGTTCTTCTAGGATGTTGTAAACCAACCATTCGGGGCTGAGGAATTTTCGTTCTCCAACTGGACGTTGATGTTCAATCGCTTTTTGGATGATGCTGCGTAACGCACGTGTAGGATTATCGCCGTTTTCGTGTAAGGAATTGCGGACAATCTTCAGTTCTTGCAAGCCGCTACTCGTAAGCCCCGGCCCGCCCCAATAATGTTTCAACGCAGCTTTGACCTGTTCGTTGAATTGTTCCTTGTCAATCCGGTCAGCGCTGGTATCTTTACCATTGCGTCCCGGTCGATATTCAACCTCAGCCGCCCGTGTGCGTGTGATCGTAATTTGCGGCAGCAGTCCTTCCAGTGCGGCATAGATTTCTGACTGTAAGCGCAAATCATCGAGAGCTTCAGCGGCACGTTTTATTTCCTTGCGGAAAACAGACTCCTCATCAGTCGTCAAATCAACTGAAATCGAACGGGCTTGCAATCCCAGAATTCCGATGAGTAGCTGCTCCCCGTTATCATCGGTGCTGCGTCTGCTGTACAAAGGGGCAACCCAATACGAATGCCATTGGTGGATCGCCTGAGGCTCATCGCCTTCAGTTTGAGTGAGTATTTCCCTCAATGCTGCGGCTTCCTCCGTCAACCAATCGGGTTGTGGTTGCAGTGGCCCGACTGCTGAGACCGTTTCAACCTCGGTAGACGTAAGTGAAATCACGAAGGCTGTATTAATTTGTAGATAGTCACAGGTTGACGAGAGGATTGCGTCCAACAATTGCATCAAATCCGAGCGGGTGAGTAGGCGTTCGCTCAGGGTTTGCAGTTTTTCCAGTTGGTCATCATCTTCATCAGAATAGATCAGTCGTTTTTCCAGCGCCGGAAGTGCCAGCGCCACAAACCATTGCCAGAGCAATACCACTGTGACCACAGCAAATTGGATGAAGCTGTTGCCGGGAAGCCCTAAGACGCGGGAAGCAGGGGTAATCACCAGAATAACGCCCAACGCGAGTAATCCAGTCGCAGGGCCGCGCAGCATAAAACGTAAGAGGTCAGTTTTGACCACACGGTCAGGTTGGGTGCTGCCAAAAAAGGATAACGGATACGATAAAAACAGGAGCATCATAATCAAAGCCGTGTTCGCGATATTAACCAGTATCAGCATTCCCACTGAACCGGTTTCGCTGATACCTAACAGAACCGAGTAGGGGAAAATACCGAAAGCGGGTGTGAGCATCGCGAATTGGAGATAGCCCATTCTACGGCGCGTATCCCGTGTCAGGCAGCGCTGGCGGGCGCGTTGCACATTAATGAATGCTGCCGTGACGGCTGAGAAAAAATACGCTAAATAAATTAGGAACAGTCCACCACTCGTTATGTTAACGAGTTCTGTTCCCCGAATCGCGGGTTTAATCAGACTATCTGTGAAGGCGGCTGCAATGACGAATAGCGCACCGATGAAATACAGTAAACGCGTTACTCTGCGTCTGCGTCCGCGTGAGGTTAATCCGGTTGTCGCCAACAAAGCATCGGATAGATGAAAGGTTGCGGCAGGGATAAAGGCAATTCCAATCCACTGGGCGCGTACAATATTTTCGAGTGTCGTTTGGCTTGGCCCCAGCGAGATCAACACATCACACATCGACACAACCGTGACGCACAACAAAACGATACCGGATGTGCGCGCCACGCGGTTGCGGAGATTGCGGCTCAGATTGTAGAGCAGCATTGAAGCTGTCAGGACAACGATGGCAGTGGTCAGCGTTTCATTTACGGAATTGAGCAGTGTACTGAGTAAATCATCCATGTCAAATCCCTGCGCTATGTCAGCGATTGACTGAAGAATACCGCAATGTCCTGATTGGGGAAATAATGATCGTTATATCCACAAAAACTAAATCCACTTTGCTCGGCAAAAAGTATACCGGGGAAATTTTGGGTTGCAGCCTCAACCACAAGGCTGTTGAGCGTATGCTCTTTAGCCCATTGGCGGGCAATCGTCAGTAAACGTGTGCCAATGCGCTGCCGCCGAAAGGGAAGCGAAACCACAAGATCATGAATCCGCGCAATGCCGTAGACTGGCTCGTTACGCATGGAAAGATAGCCTAGCGGATCGTTGGTGTCGCGGGTTACAGCCACCAGAAAACATTGGTCAGCAGGTAAAGCCAACCGCATCCGTTCCTCATTGGCCTTATATTCCGTTTCAAGGGTGCGTGGCAAGTGTTGGTTTAGAAAGCCAATCTGACGCTGTCCCGGTTTTTCGTCAACCGTCATCTGCCAAACCAGATCCGTTTGATAATGATGATCGAGTTGCAGACAAGCTGGAATATCACTTTCCAAACCGTCACGAATAAGGAAGCTCAGTGAAGTGGTCATCGTTTGTTTTTCAAGTCAGGTAAGTATCACCGAAAGTGCCACTCACGAAAATTTCCACGAGTGGTGCGCCTTCATGGGGATCAAGTGCTACGAAAGTCTGATTTTCAAACTGATCATAACGGTTTTCATCAGCATGGACACCAAAAAATCGTCCATGTTGTACCGTGATGCGAGTTCGATATCCTACCGGGGTAATCAAGTGGATATTTCCCAATGTTGACCGAATCTGAACCGTGTCTAATACTTCGGGCGGCGCGATGACGCGTATATCGCCTACACCAGAAGCGAGAACGGCTTGCTTGATAATCACATCGGCTAAATCAAGGTTAATTTGACCGATGTGCGTACTAACAAACAATTCCCACGGCAAGTCACGCGCCAAACCCAGTTCCCAATTACTTAATGAGAACCACGGTGTCGCGGCTCGGCTCATCACCAGATGGGTATGTGTATCACTGACGCGCATGGCGGGGCGGGAACCCAGCGCATACTGACCCGCGATTAAGCGGCCTTCTTGTTGCAAGCCTCGTGCTTGTACGTCGATTTCGCCTGCACTAATTTCTAGTGTAGCCGACTCGACACTGCCACGGGTGATGCCGAATGTTCTGCCCTCCGCGCTGGGCAGAACATCGCCACGTACCAGAATCACTGCGCCGATGGCGACCAGCGCCAACGGCCAGAGACTCATTGCATTAAAATCACCGAGCAACAAAAAGTTGTTGAGGAGTAAGACAACCCCAAAAACAGCAATCAACAGCGGCCAAAGCCAAGGGCCTCGTGAACCTTTAGCAGGCACAGCCTACTCCTCGTACAGATAGTCCCGGAGAATGACATGTGCGGACGACTGGCGCAGCCGGTTTAGTGCTTGTGCTTCGAGTTGGCGCACACGTTCACGGGTCACACCGATAGTCTGTCCGACTTCTTCTAGTGTATACACACGTCCATCTTCCAAGCCGTAACGCAGCTTGAGGATTTGTGCCTCGCGTACTGGCAGACGGCCTAAAGCTTTTTCCAACTGTTCGTGCAGCAGATGGGTAGCAACTTCCTCAGTTGGGGCAGGGCTGCTGACATCTTCTACGAAATCGCCAAAGGTCGAGTCGCCTTCTTCGTCAATCGGGGTTTCAAGACTCACCGGATGCCGTGCAATCTCCAACAAGGTTTCAATTTTGTCGGGTGTGGTTTCCATTCCCACTGCCAGTTCATCAATCGACGGTTCGCGACCGAGTTCCTGTATCAAATTCAATTGTACACGACGCATCCGGTTCAACTGGTCGCCCATGTGTACCGGTACACGGATAGTACGCCCTTGATCGGCAACCGCACGGCTGACCGCTTGGCGAATCCACCATGTCGCATAAGTGCTGAACTTATGTCCACGCTGGTATTCGAACTTGTTGGTTGCGCGGATAAGCCCGATGTTGCCTTCCTGAATTAAATCAAGGAATGGCACACCGCGCCCAATGTATTTCTTGGCAACGCTGATGACCAGACGAGCATTTGCCCGAATGAGATGTTCCTGCGCCACTTCGCCATCAGCGATCAGTTCACGCAGTGTATAAACATCATCCATCGGCAAGTCTTCGCCCAGTTCTTCAAGCTGTTCGGTTGCCAATTCAGCGGATTCCATACGCTTCGCCAGAGAAACTTCTTCCTCTGCCGTTAGCAGCGGAACACGTCCCGCTTCTTTCAGATACAAACCGACCACATCGTCGGTATCCAGCGCTTGCTGATAACCTGCGTCGGCTGTCAGGTCATTGGCAACATCAACCACGATGAATTCCAAATCATCGTCCATCTCCATCATGATTTCATCTTGAGGAGGATGGTCGAGATCATCTGGAAGATGTACATCCATCTGTGCGCTGGCTACTACTTCAACCCCTGCATCCATCAATTGTTCCATGACTTCATCCAGTAAGCCTATATCACGTTCAGCTTCCGGGAGCAACGCCAAAATATCATCATAGGTGACGACACCATGACTTTGCGATTTTTGAATCAGTTGAGCGCGAATCTGCTCTCGTTTATCTTGTTCCATTACCATCAACATACGCTGTTTAACCTAGCCTTGCTGAAAGCCAGCAAGGGTTAGCTCTCTCCTAGTATACCTTGTATTCAGAATGACGACGAAAATTAGTTTGGTCGGTGGTGTGGCGAGGTCTTCAGCGGATTCTCGCGAAACGTTACTCCACAATGACTGCACTAGCGTATTTGATACATTAACGAGGTTTCCCTAACTTGTCAAGTTAATGGTGGTTAATTTGACAGACCACTCATCTTTATCAACCCATTTAAACCTCTAAAAGAGGAATCGGAATTCTCTATATTCTCTAACATTTATCCGCTTGGTTATGTAATTGTTAATACAACGCTAATTCCTGCCGAAACGAGGCGGAATTTCATGTTTGGGAAGTAAGATAAAGACGCGTTGTTTGGAGAGATTCTTACGACAACCCGTAGGAAAAAGGCACACCTTTTCCCTACAATCAATGAGCTTATTTATCAAGTTACAGGTGGCTTCTTTAATTGAACCCACAAGAAATCAATAGCTCGCCGTTCCATGACATAAATCACCTTTTTGTCGTCCACTAACCCATAATAGCTTCCACCGGATGTGTTCAAATCGCCAATTGTAATGGCATGAGTCTTCTTATTTTGCAGCAGAATCTCAATCGAGAAAACCCCATCGGGGCGAAAACCAAAATCAGCCAGCAGCGTATCCGGTTTGACTTCGATAGTCGATTCATAAGGCAGCAGCACAACCGTCTTTGCAATATTGGTCGCCGCTATTAAATCCAAAGTTCCGGGGTTGTCGGGCGCAGTCCAATTTCCCGCACTGTCCCGGCTAAGGGTAAAGGTTTTCTGAGTGACCGGATCACGCAGTCGAACAGCCGCAATGTCCTCGACATTCATGCCCAATGTCTTGCCCATCAATGTATAGGCGCTAAGCACTTGGGCTGCGTTTGTCGTTGGCAAAACGGAAGGGTCAAGTGTTGCCTCGTTGCCGGGTGCAAATGATTGCCTCGTTTGGAATAAGGCAATCGCGACCAGTGCCGCAAATGCGATAAGCAGTATGAAAAGTGTCCGTCGGTTCATGCCCGTACCCGCCGTATCCAGATACCTAGACCGATTGCGAAGACCAAACCGGGTAATAGAATGACCGTGAGGAACGAAATCACGTCCAATGTTTGCCCATCCACGAATATCACTGGGCTGCCCGTTCCATAGGCTTGTGGAGCAAAGTTAATGCGGTCGCTGAATCCCGTTAGCCACGACAACCCATCGGTAAATAGAATACCGTTACCGCCTGACTGAACGAGGCTGTTGGTTGCGAAATCACTGTCCCCAATCAGTAAGACCTTTGCGCCTGTTGCACGGTTATAAGCCCAAGCCACTGTTGAGAGTGGCCCTCGAATATCCTTGCCATCATCATAGTGATAGGTTTCGGTTTCGCCCAAGGTTTTGAGGTCAGTTTCACCGTAACTCTGCGGTGATGACATAATGACCTTACCGTTGGGTACGTTTTCTGCGGGTGACGTATTTACCTCCACCGGACGGGCAATCTTAAATAATGTAGGGGAATTCTGCTCGTTTAAACGCTTCGCGATGTCATTTTCAGGGTATATGGCAGCACTGACAATATCGAGCAGCGTTTGCCCGTGTGAGGCTTCATCCACAACTGCCGCGTCCAAAGCGCGGATACCAAAATGTTCCCACAGATAACGATTGAACAATCCGTCATAGCGCAAAAACGCATCCTGATTGTACAAAACGTCTGCCATGATGAATAACGCACCACCTTTTTGGAGGTAGCGATCAATCACCCCAATTTCGGCTTCGGAAAAATCAGTTGTCGGACGTGCAAGTATGATCGCGGATGCAGTATCAGGGATATTGCCACCGCTGGCTGCCAGATCAGAAATGCTGATCGGGTAAGTAATCAACCCACTTTCACGGATACCATTGTTGATACCTGAAAGTCCTTGAGGGTCTGCACTCAAAGGGTCGCGCTCGGCATGGCTCTGGTCAAAATAAACCGTTAGCGTTCCTGAAATCAGCAGCCGTGAAATGGCTTCGGTCATATCACGTTCTTGGGTCTCAGAACGGGGTAATCTGGAAACAGTATTAAAATCGACTGAGCTATCGGTGTTGAGATACGACAAAAACACTTCACCATCGGATGTGATACCAAACTTCTGCGCCATAGCGGGTTGTTCATCCGGGTCAATATAACTGCGCGTAATTTTCCCGTTGCTGCCATCTTCGTATAACCTGAAGAATTGGTCATCAACCTCGCGTTGGGCTAATGCGCGGGGGCTGTAGAAACCCGTGATCTGAATTGGGCGAGTGACTTGCCTCAGGATATTGCGTGTTTCATCACTGATGCTGAAGCGCTGGCCTTCGGTCATATCCAGTATGATCACTGCACGTTGCAGTACCACATAAAATAGCACGACGATGCCAATCAGCAGCAGCGCCCCAAAAACGGCTGACGTGCTATATCGTGCCTGCCGTCCGCTGACGAAGGCACGAAATTCTCGTGGAGTCATGACTGCCCACAACACAATACCAATTGCGCCAATTACCAACGCAACAATAACAATCTCGGTTAATCCGCCTTGCCAGATCAATCCGATAATGCCCATAAGCAGGGCGATACCACCAATGATGCTCGCCCATAGACCAATTTGGCCGCGTGTGAGAGTGATATTTTCGTTTCGCATGACTTAACGCCACCTGTGAGATTCTACAACGCGGACAGCAATGAACAGCATGATGACGATGATGCCTGCAAAGTAGGCCATATCCTCTGCCCTCACGATGCCAAAGGCAAATGAATCGGTGTAATGAGCCGCCAACGAAAGCTGACGAATTGCGCGTGCCAGATCAAGATTCGTAACAATCTGTCCTGCGACATCTCCCAGATACAGGAATGTCAGTGTAGCGATGCTCAAAAATGCTGCGACGATTTGGTTTTCCGTGAGTGCCGAAAACATCAGGCCGATGGCTAACGCCGCACCACCATATAACCAGATACCAATATAAGCACATATCGTATGCGACATATCCGGGTTAGAAATACGCGCCACGATAAGTTGATAGCTAAATGTGATAGCCAGCAGCAGTGAGTAATAAACCCACGCACTCAGAAACTTACCAATGACAATCGCGTTATCGTTGACTGGCGAGGTTAGCAGCAGTTCCATTGTTCCTTCGCGCTGTTCTTCCGCTAGCATCCGCATTGTCAGCAGTGGTCCAAAGAAGATCATGGCGGTCGCCATAAAATCAGGAATTAAGGATGGATTGATCGCCTTTACCGTTAGGCTGTAGGCCACATCGCCATTAAAGTACAACCCCGTCAGGATCAGCAGCGCACCCGCGATGATATAGGATATCGGCGAGGTGAAATACTGTCCCATCTCGCGCCTGAAAATAGTCCAAGTTCCAGTCATGTTTTTTACTCTTTGCCTACAACATCAAGGAACATTTCCTCTAAAGTCATTGCTACAGGGCGCAGTTCCAATAAACGATAGCCACCCTCTATTACTTTTTGCGCGACTTCCCCCCGTACATCTTTTCCGGCTTGTACACGAATGGTGTAGCCGGCTCCTTGTTGGGTTATCCCTTCAACGCCGGGAATAGCACCGAGTAACTTGCTGGCAGTTGCCGCGTTCGCCCCGCTTACTTGGGCATATAAATGATCACCTTTTTGGAGTTGCTTTCGCAGCGTTGCGGGTGCACCCTGTGCCACGATGTGTCCCCTGTTGATGATAATCACACGGTCGCAGACTTGTTCCGCTTCGGAGAGGATATGGGTGCTAAATAGGACAGTGTGCTTTTTGCCCAACTGTCGCACACTCTCACGCACTTCAATCACTTGCTGTGGGTCAATGCCGATGGTCGGTTCATCAAGGATCACTACTTCAGGATCATGTACGAGCGCTTGAGCCAATCCGAGGCGCTGCCGCATACCCTTTGAAAGATTGCGAACCAGCGTGTTGCGGCGGTCAGATAGGTTGACGGTTTCTAACACTCGATCAACCTGTTTAGTGGGGTTCCGCACACCGCGCAGCCTCGCCCAGAACGCAATGTAACCTTGAACAGTCATATCAGGATAAATGGGTACACGTTCGGGCAAGTAGCCCACGCGCTTACGGACTTCCATCGAGTCTTGGGATACATCAAATCCGGCAATCTTGGCACTGCCTTCGGATGGGGGCATAAATCCGGTTAGCATTCGCATCGTCGTGGTTTTACCAGCGCCGTTTGGCCCTAGTAACCCCACAACCTCGCCTGTTTTCGCAGTAAATGAAATCTGGTCAACCGCTAGGAAATTGCCATATCGCTTCGTCAGGTTTTGGACTTCAATCATGGTGATGTTGCCTGATACTTTCTTATATCGCTCTTTTGCATCCTACTTCGGCTCTTTCAAAAGCGTCAAGCAAATGTCAATGCATTTGCACAAGGGAGACCTTAACCTTAAGTATTTAGATGTGCTTGTGAATGCCACCCGGCAAGTAATCATCCAAAATCGAACCGCCGATAAACTCTCGCAGCAGTGATGTATCAGGAATCATGGCTTCTTGCGCGGGTGAAAGCGGCTGCACCCAGCGCAGGAATGAGAGTAGTCGGTTGGCTTCGATGTGCGGAGGCGTTCCCGGTTCGACTTGCAGCAGCAAAGGTTCTGCCAGAGGCCGCAGCGCTGCCAATTCGTAGACCAAAGCCGAATTAAACAGCGCGTGAGCATTTTCCTGATACGGGAAAATATTCTGTTTTTCGCCACGCCGCACACTTTGCCAACGCAGCAGGGTATCGGTTGCGCTGTAACCCCGATGCTGGGCATCCCGCACGATTCGCCGCATTAAGCGCACATCAGTGGTTGATACACGGTTATGAATATCGGTGTTGAGTTGAGTCAACGCCGAGACATAAATTCGATAAATCTTTTCCGAGGGAATATCCGGCACAAGACCGGGGTTAAGGCCGTGAATACCTTCAACGATGATGATCTGGTTAGGTCGTAACCGTGCGAGGATACCGTCGCCGCTCTTGCCCTTAATGAAATCGAAATGGGCTAAACGCGTTTCTTCCCCTGCCATCAATTGGAGAAGGTGACGGTTAAAGATAGGTAAATTGATGGCTTGCAGCGCCTCGAAGTCATACTCGCCCTTTGCATCACGAGGAGTCAGCTCGCGGTCAACAAAGTACATATCCATCTCGACGGTAAAGGGTTGCAATCCATGTGCCAATAGCTGAATCGCCAATCGTTTAGAAAAGGTCGTTTTGCCAGATGACGATGGCCCTGCAATCAGTATCAGTTGCACTTGATGGTGTTCGTGCTGCTCCCAAATATCATGGGCGATGTTGGCGATGCGTTGTTCATGGAGTGCTTCTGCGACCAGTATAAGCTCCTGCGCCCGATCCTCCCGCACAATCTGGTTAAGACGACCAATATCCTCGACACCTAACCGTGCCAGCCAACCATCGGCTTGCTGGAAGACTTGTACCAATTTGCCCACCGCTTCAATCTGTGGCAGATCAGTTGGATTTTCTTTGCGCGGATATTGCAGAACAAAACCGCCCATCGTCGAAATCAGACGGAAAGTACGCAAGTAGCGCGTGGATGGCAGCATGTACCCATAATAATAATCCTCGCGGCCGCGCAGATTGTATAAAGTTAAATCGTTGCGTGTTCGTTGCTCTAATAACCGTACCTTGCCATCCTCGTCGCGGTTAGCAAATAAGGCCGCCGCTTCATCACGTCCTGCTGTCCGTTTGCTAATCGGATCATCGCTGGCGACAATAGCCCGCATTTGTTGTTCAAGTTGTTGCAGTTCGTCCTCGGTCAGTTGCGGACGATTAATCATCTGGCAGTAAAAACCACCCTCTGGGATCGCGTAACTCACGCTCACCTGAGTACCTTGCCACAGTTCATCGACTGCCGTTGCCAACAGCATCACCAATGACCGCCGATAAATCCGCCCGCCGTCACTGCTGGTAAGCAGTACTGGCTCAAGAGTAACATCTCTCATAATTGGATAAGCGAGTTCCCGCAGCCTGCCATCGACAATACCGCCCATCAGCAAGTCGGCAGCGATGGTCTTGTCTGATTTGCAAGCTTCAATCAGAAAGGACTCGATACTGGTTCCGATTGGCCCTTCGAGAAGAATGTCATTTTTGATGGTGACTTGAACAGTCTTGCGCGGCTTTGCGGATCGGATACGGCTCTGTTCCGCACTTGTTAATTGCATAAGCTAATCTTTCATCAATGCACTTTACTTTTTTCATTATAGACGACAGGTTATTCAAAAAAAGCCTTAATGCCTTTTCGAAGTTGGACTAATAACCCTCCTCTCATAATTTGAGCCTACCGTATTTACTTTGAGAAGCTCCCGTACTTGGTGCTATAATCCTCGCATCACATGTTAAGGAAAACCCATGCCAGCTTATGACAAGTATCTACAAGAAGTATTGATTGACGAAGAATCTCTGCAAAAAAGGGTTGCCGAACTCGGCGCACAAATTTCGGCGGATTATGGCGAAAACGATGACCTTATATTGATTTGTATTCTCAAAGGCGGTGTGATGTTTCTGGTTGATCTCAGCCGTCACATCGAACTTCCGCATGAAATTGATTTTCTTGCCGTCTCCAGTTATGGCAAAGGGGTACGCGAATCGAGTGGCAACGTCCGTATTGATATGGATTTGGGTTCAAATGTCACAGGTCGCCATGTCCTGATTGTAGAAGACATCATTGATAGCGGCGAAACACTGCGCTTCGTGATGGATGTCATGTTGGCTCGTCATCCCGCGAGCCTAAAGCTCTGCACATTGTTGAATAAACCCTCGCGTCGGCGTATAGACATCCCAATTGATTATGTGGGGTTTGAAATCGAGAATAAATTTGTGTTTGGCTATGGCTTAGACTTGGATGAAAAGTTCCGCAATTTGCGCTTTGTGGGTGTCGTCAATCTGGATGCTTTACCAAAATGATGGACATCGTTCCACGCCAACCGCACCGTCCTCTAATCTGGCCGGACATCGTGTTCGATCTTCAAGCATTTCTGGCTGATAAGCCCGATGAAGTTTGTATTGTCGGAGGAGCTGTTCGTGACGCGCTTCTCCATCGCCCACTTCATGATATTGATCTGGCGACTTCTGGTCAGGCCACCAAATTGGCGCGGCAAATTGCCAATCATTTTAAGGGTGATTATTTCATTCTGGATGCGGATCGCGACGTGGGTAGGGCATTGATAAACCTGCCAGAAGGCCAGCTTGTATTTGATGTCTCCCGTTATCGTGGTTCATCATTGATGGATGATCTCAATGACCGCGATTTTACGTTCAATGCGATGGCGGCTGATCTCAAAGGTGATTTGGGTTTATTGCTTGACCCCTTAAACGGCGAATCGGATATTCAAAAGCATCTGCTACGGCGTTGCAGTGAGCATTCCTTGAACAATGATCCCATTCGCACTTTAAGAGCCGTGCGTCAAAGCAGCCAACTCAATATGCATATCGAAAGCGAGACTTTACGTGACATAAAAGCCTCGGTTTCCCAACTGAGTACATCATCTCCCGAACGTATCCGTGATGAATGGTTCAAGTTGCTGTCCGTCCCGCGCCCTGTAGCTGCCATACGTATTGCTGATAAGCTCGGCTTGCTTGAGATCGTTATTCCTGAAGTTGCCCCTTTACACAACTTAAAGGAATCTGCTGCTTACTTACCGGATGTATGGCAGCATACGCTGGCAATCATCGAGAATTTGACCAGCATTTTTAACGTTTTTAGTTACACCCGCACCGACCAAACGGCTGCCTCTTTTGGTCTGGGCATGTTGGCAATTCAGCTTGATCGTTATCGTAGCCGCTTGCTGACTCATCTTGGCACAGTTTGGCCGAATGATCGCACCCATCCTGCTTTACTGATATTGGCAGCGCTGCTTTACAATTCTGGCAAAGCAACTGAATCCGAAAATCATCCGGCTAAAGGTGCAGTTTATGCCAGTGTTCGCGCCGATGCACTAAGGTTGAGTGTTGCCGAAAAATCCCGTTTGACAACGATTATTCGCTCTCAACGCATGGTAATGACCCTAGAAGATACAAAGCCGCTGTCGATCTATCACTTTTGGCGCAAGTTGAACGAGTCAGGCGTAGATGTTTGCTTATTGACCTTGGCGGATTATTTGGCGACACATGGAACGCGTTTGAAGCAAAACGAGTGGTTGATGCTGGTTGACCGCATCCGTATATTGTTAGAGGCATGGTACGACAAACACGATCAAATCGTCTCCCCGCCCGCGCTTGTGGATGGTAATTTGTTGATGGAAACCCTTCAACTCAAACCCGGCCCCATTCTAGGGGAGTTGTTAGAGCAGATTCGAATCGCGCAGGTAACGGGTGAAGTCCATAATCAAGATGATGCTTTAGCTTATGCCGAATCCTATCTGCGAAATAAAGGCTAGAGTTTTCCGCTGACTTCACTTAATCGTATTTGAGCGTCTTCTTCTGGTACTTCAAAATGCATACTCATAGTGATCGGGGTACGTGCGCCTTCGCTCAATGACTTAATCATCTCAAGCGGCATCACCAGCATTCGGGCAAAAATCTTAACGACTTCCTCGTTTTTTCCCTGTTTCATGATGGCAGGCAAACCACGTTTCTCGCCCCACTCGCATTGGATGGTGTGACGTGCGAGCAGCCGCGCCAGCGACATACGCGGTGAATAATGTCCGCCCGTTTTCAGGAAGCCAACCGAAATATCAGCGATGTTGACCTCTTCCCACATATCGGCTTTAGGCCGTTGTAACATGATTTCGATGGGAACGGGCGGATCTTCGATTTCAAAAGTGTGAATAAGTTCAGAAGCAATTTTCTCTAACTGATCAAAATCAATCATCTTTTTTACTCCTCTACCGTTTTGGCATCAACCACACCCTTACTGGCGAAGAACCACAGTAAAGTATTTCCATATTTCCGTCGATCCGTTACTTGCAAACGGTTGAACTCAAGCGTCACTTCTTCGTTAGGATCAATTTGGGCGATGAATTGTGTCTCAGGGTTATTCATCCATGCTTCGTTTGAATCCAATATCTTTAATACATCTAGCCACAAACTTTTATATTGGGGTGGCGCGATATAAACGAAGTTATAAGCCTCCGATGGGGCTTGAGCCACCAGCTTGAGCGCATCTGCCCGCTTAACGATGGCTTTTTCAGCGAGTTTGGCTGCGGTTAGATTGTCCTGAATTGTTTTAATCGCCTTGGGTTCAAGGTCTACAAAAACAGCTTTGGCAGCTCCCCGGCTCAATGCTTCGATACCCACACTGCCCGTGCCAGCAAACAAATCAAGGAACACAGCATCGTAAATATTCCGACCAATAATATTGAACAGCGCCTCTTTTACGCGATCCATAATTGGGCGTGTCGTGTCACCCGGAACCAATTTCAATTTGCGCCCTCTGGCGCTGCCTGCGATGACCCGAATTGGCATAAGAATGCTATGTCCCTTGAACTGCGTCCTGTACCGCCCGAATATTAGAAAGTGGCGTTGTCACCATAAGAGCGCTCCCAGATGACAAAATCAAACGGCGGTTATTGGCTTGTGCCAGCGCGCTGCGTATCTGGTCACGGATGCTTCCGGGCGTACCATAATGCATGTGTTGGTTGTGCGATAACCCGCCGCAAACCGCATAGTTGAATTGTAGCTTGGCCTGTGCCAAATCAGGTTCCGTATCTTGGTCGCGCCAATTGATCGCCTGTACCGGCAGTTGGCTGCACAACCTGAACATCGGTGCATCCCCGTTGAGGTGCAGCACGTTTAACCACCACTTATCCTGAAGCGACTCTAGAATTTTGCGGTCGTAGGGCAGACCGAAAACCCGATATTCCTCTTCGGTGAGTACATCATAGCTGGCCTCGCTCAAACTATAATAGATGCCAGACATCGGAAAGCGCTTCATTGTGTCCAGAAAGCGCAGCGTTGTTTCGGTAATCGCGTTCAAACCAGTTTGTACGCGGTCAGGGCTGGTTCGGATGTGGCGAACCAGCATATCGCGTCCAGAAATCATTGCGGCCTGCGTCAAAGGGCTGTAAATGGTCTGGATGATGGGCGTTTCGTCGTTCCGTAACTCATCTGTGACCAACCGCAGCGTCTCGAGCTGGCGGCCTAAGCTGCCTCGTGCCGGATCAAGCGGTCGCAAGTTTGTCCAATCCAGTGATCGGGTGACGACTCGCTTGACGCAGGTTCGGGTACCATCTAGATTGCCTTGCCACTCATCCTGTAAACCGTAATCAGATACCGCGTAACTTTCTGCTGGCGTAACTTTAACGAAATCCCAATTGTATGTCTGCTGGAATTCGATGGTCGAACGTGCTAAATCTGCCGCACGTTGATCGTCACCCGGCCAATGTCGCCATAAGGCCACCGGAACGCGATCAGTGGCTTCACCAGCGAATGACTTCTCTAGTCTTTCGCGTTTGTTCATAATTCACGAAATTACTTTCCTGCTTTAAGCTCACTCAAACGTTGCTTCAGCATACGCGTCAACATCATATAACGGTCATCGTCCGGCGTATTGGCTACTCGGATTTCTTCCTCACCCGTTGTTGCTGGGCGACGAGCCAATGCAGCCGTTTCCACCAATTCAAGGCAGTGTTGGAAATTAGTTATCGCGCCTTCGGTGTTGCCGCTGTCGCGAAACGCCAAACCCAATCCATAAAGCGCATCAATATTGTTGCCATCTTGGCTGAGGATTTTCTGGAATTCGGTGACGGCGGTTGAAGCCTGACGCTCCCGTTGGTAACGCCATGCGTGGCTCACGTTTGTTGTGTTGATAGGGTTGCTGCTCATAAGTGACTTCGCCTCCATAGAATGAATAACCCTAATTCTACAGATCGCGCGGCAGAAACACAAAAATTGCTTGTTAAGCGCAGCTTATGCAAAAATACTCACGGGGTGATTGTGATGAGAGTGGGTAAAATGACATCGGCTCCTAACGGTTGAGCATCCGGGTTGAAGAACTCTAATCGTGTGCTTTCGTCACAAGTGATAGAGCAGTCATAAGCCTGAATATGAATCTGATAATTCCCCGGTGTAATGGTTTCGTTGAGGCGAAATTCATACTTGTCACTCAGATATTGGGTTGTGTTCCAACGTCGTGTGGGATAATAGCCCGGATTCCGTAGTGGTGTCTCATTCCAGTGGCTTCCGAAACTGTTGTTCTGGAGGAATAGTTTGACCTGATAATTTTCCGCGAGAAAGCGCTGCGTTTGCCAGAATAAGGTGATTTCAAAATCATCAGCCGCCGCATAGACATTTTGCGTCAGCCGGAAAGAACTGAGCGTTAATCCCGTCGTACTTCGTATCGTTGTTATAAAACTATTGCTCATGTTTGAATGACTCTGCTGTGTGATCTTGAAGAATGGATTGGGTATCAAAATCAACAGGGCAACCAACCCGAAGCAACCAACTGGCAGGGCAATCAGTCGCGCTTCATCGCGTTTAAGTAAATCCAAATCTTCGAGAGGATTCTTTCGTAAAGTTCTGAACTTTCCCCACGTCACAACAATCATAATCAACAACGTTAACCCCGAAACCAACCAACCTCCTAATCTTATATTGGTACTCCCAAGCATAATCAATAGCTCAGGATTTGGGCTGTTTATCGCAGGCAGATCAACTTGTATCAGACCTGTGTCGGGGTTCGGTTGCAAATTCATTCGCTGTCCGCTAACCGTTGCCTGCCAACCCGGAAAATAGGCCGTCAAAAAATTGAGTGTAATTGGGGAACCAACTTGCCGGAGTTGGAATTGGTCGCCATGTGTAAAATGTGAGAGCGGACTGGCTTGGACGCTACCCATCATTTGGCTGGGGGCAAGTTTGTTGATGTTACCAGATTTATAGCTATCAATTAAATAACGGTTAAGCGTAACCTTTTCCGGCAGTGTTGAGGGAATATCCTCTCCTGCGGGTAACACGGCAATTCCATAACCCCGTTGTTCGTAATCGACTTGTGCCGCGCCATCTGCGCTTCCAAAGGACTGTGTTGACGGTGGTGGGAGCCATATTGCAGTAGAACCAATCCATATCCCGATCATCAATATGGGCAGTAATAAGCGCTGTAAACGTGCTGAAAGCTTTGCCCTTATCAGCAGCACATCACTGCCCACTATCGAATAACAAAGGATCAAGAGACCCAGCAGCCATGTTTGATGTGGCAAAATGAATACTGCAATACCGGTAATCAGCAACCCACTGACGAGGAAAAAAATACCGAAATCAAACTTCCGCTTAATGAAAATATGTGTCAATCCACCACCAACCGCAAACAGCAGTGTGATAATCCCCAACGTCAATTGTGGGTGTGACATCATTTCAGCCAGATCAATCGCTCTGAAAGGGGTGATAAGTTCGCCCAAGCGCAGTGTCAGTGTTTCACCAACAATATTCGGTTGCCAATGAATAACCGACTGCTCCAACCATGCAGGTATCCAATAAAATCCTGCGAGCAGAAAGCCTAATCCCATCGCCGCCATAAATTGAATGAACGTGCGTTTCTTGGGTTTTTGCTTGAATTGCCATATGGCAAAAGCTAACGCTAATAAACAGATGATCGCTGCCTCTTTGAGGCTGGTTAGGCATAAACCGGCTGTGAATAATGCGACCAGTGTCATATTTTGCGGCTGGTGAGCGCTGGTCAGTCGGTCGGTTGCCCACAGTAGCGCCGGAGCCAGCGCCAGCACCAACATGCTGGTCAAATCACCTTGCACATGCGGGATAACCAGACTAATAAAAGGACTATAAATGTATAGCATCGCTGCCAAAATACCCGCCGTCGCGCCTGAATGTCGCATGACGAGTGCGTAAACGGCGATACCCGCGATGCAAGTTGCCAGTACGTAAAGCAGTCGCACCGCGCTCACGGCATTGTTGGTTAGGAGTATTTGGAGGATTGCCGCTCCATATGCAGGCGCAGGTGGATAAAAACTGGGGATAGGTGCACCGTATCCGCCCAATACATTCGGTGACCAGCGCGGATAGAGCCAGCCTTCCTCAATCGACACGGCATAGTCGTTGGTGCGGTACACATAATTTTCGTTGGCATTATTGTGGGGCAGTTCACTTCGGAACAGAAACGGGGCTGAAACAATAATGCACAGTGCCAGTACCAGTAGGAAACCCCAATCAACCCCACGTTGTGCGCGACGCATCCAATCGGGAAGTTCATGCGAGGGAAGGGGTTTCTGAAGGCTGCTCATAAGTTTGATTGTACATGATCTACTTGGTGCATGATGTGCTTGATTTGCATGTTGCTCGGTGCTATTCTGAAATCCACTATCGTGATGAGAATTTATGGATCAAATTTCCGTTCGTCTTGCTACTCCAAATGATCTAATTGACCTCGCTGATATGTGGTATGAGAACAAGGCTATCCAACAACAGTCGGACGCTCGTGTAACACTGATTGCGGGAGCGAAGGCGAAGTGGATTGCGGACGCTACACTTTGGCTCAGTAATGTACGGTGTTCAATATGGGTTGTCTTTCGTGGCGCTAAGCTAGCAGGTTATCTGGTCGCATGGCTTCAAGATATGCCTCCCGGTGTTCAACCTAGTTGTATCGGGTGCATCACCGATGTAGCGGTCGATCCGCATAATCCATCCAGTGGAGCAGGGCAGCTCTTGTTGAATGCTGCGCGCGAGTGGTTTTTGGAGCAAGGTATTAAAAATCTGATTGCCACAGTCCCACATCGTCAACCGGTGCAGCAGGCTTTTTGGCGCGGGCAAGGGGCTAGAACGTGGATGGATTTAATGTGGCTGAAGTTATAATTCGCCCGGTCAATAAAGATGATACCGACGCGCTGGCGGAAATGTGGCTGGCACTGGTCGCCTATCACCAGAACCTCACTGACGATTTACCGGGTGCGGCTCGTGGCGGCGCACACCGTTATGTGCGCCGCATTATGGAGCGTTTAGAAGACCCCTATATGTGTGCGTTGGTTGCCGAGTGGGACGGGCAGGTTGTCGGATTTATACTCGGTATGATAATCGACTTGATGCCCGATATTTTTGATCAGAAACCATCCGGTTTTCTCGCGGATGTTTATGTCGAACCACATGTTCGCCGTCAGGGAGTAGGTCATAGTCTCGTCAATGCACTGGTGGATTGGTTTCGTCAATGTGATATTCATACTTTTGATTGGCACGTCTCAGCAAATAACCCTGAAGGATTAGCCTTTTGGCGTTCGATTGGTGGACGTGATGTGATGATACGGATGCGTGCTGATGTGGGAGCAAAAAATGACTGATTTGTTATATCATACCGACAGTTATATAAAAGAATTTTCGGCTCAGGTCGTTGGACATGTGTCGGAACAAAATGGCGTTTTGCTCGACCGCACTGCTTTTTACCCCGGCGGCGGTGGTCAGCCCAATGATGCAGGTCAACTTTTGGTCGGTGATAAAGTTTATCCTGTCACCAGTGTAGCCCGTGGAAACATTCATATCATTCAGGGTGATCTTCCTGCTGTCGGCACAACAGTTACAGGCCAATTGGATTGGGATCGGCGCTACAAGCTCATGCGTACCCACACTGCCATGCATATTCTCTGTGGTGTCGTTTGGCGTGATTATGGAGCGAGTGTTACAGGTGGTAACATGGAACCGCTTAGCGGTCGTATGGATTTCGAGTTCGAACGAGTGCAAAAAGAACTGGTCAACGAGATCGAAACGCGCATCAATGTCGAAGTCGCTGCTGCGCGTGATATTCGCGTCAAAATCCTGCCTCGTGATGAAGCCTTCAAAATCCCTGATCTTATTCGGACTAAGATCAACCTCCTTCCAGAAGGCATTCCCGAAGTTCGCACGGTCGAAATCGTCGGGCTGGACTTGCAAGCCGATGGTGGGACGCATGTCGTCAACACTCGCGAAGTCGGGCGCATTCGCATCACCGATTACAAGAGCAAGGGTGGCATCAACAAGCGCATTTATGTAGAGATGGATGTTTAACTTTAAGAGCGGTTTCAATTTATGATAACGCGTATTCAAATCTTTCTGGGGCCAACTTTCTCGCGCATATTGGTCGCGTGGGTCGCCATCACTGGCTTGCTGAGCCTCATGCTGAATGTCGTTGTGAATCAATATACATGGGTGCGGCCTGTACAATCCTTGATTGTGCTGGTTTTTATTGCAGGGCTGATCGTCATTTTCTTCATCCGCCTTTCTGCTGAAGAGCGCGGTCATTGGGCGGCAATTCTACTCCCCGCGATAGTAGCCATTGTTATAGGGTTGATGCTTGCGCCGCAGTTAGCACTCTTATTCATGGGTCTTGCGGTCGGTTGGGTCATCGCTACGCTGCTCATCACCCGCAACCGGATGCCAATTGAGTATCGGCAAGCGGTGAAATTCTTGCGAAAAAGTGAGTATGCCGAAGCCATCAAAGTCATGGATCAGGTGATTTTAGCTGAACCCAATCACGCCTATCATTACAAGTTCCGCGCTGAAATCTATCGTCTGTGGGGCAAACTCAAACAGGCTTCGCGCGACTATCAGAAGATGACCCAAATTGAACCCGAATCACCCGTTGGTTTCAACGGTTTGGCTGAGGTCTATTTGCAAAACCACGAGTTTGATCTGGCTGAAAAAGCCGCCATGACTGCCCAAAAGTTAGCCCCTGATGACTGGGTGACTTATTACAACCTCGGCATGATTGAAGATCGTCTTAAACAATCCGATGCTGTGGTTGAACATCTCCAAAAAGCGTTATCGCTCAAAGTGCCGGATACCCGTCACCACTTGCTGATTGATTTCTATTTGCTCCGTGCTTACGGTCGCTTAGGTCGTCTTGCTGAAGCCAACAAAACCTTGACCGCACTGAAGCGACAAACCACCGGACTCGAAGAATGGCAAAACATTCTCAAAGATGATCAAGCTGCCACCTTACGTCAAGTGATTGGTGATGACTTGCAAACCGTTTATGAGTTGTTGGACGGTGATCTTAAAGTTGAAGACTTGAGGTTAGCCTGATGCGTCGCCAGTTACAGGTTATCCTCATCTATCTCTCGCCTCTCTTAGCCATCATCGGTGGTTTGGTGTTCGTCTCTGGCCTGTTAAATGAGTTGTCTTCCGACCGTAACTCGCCGTCAGGAATCCTATCGCCTTCGATTCAGGTTGCGCTGGCTGGCCTTTGTGTCGCCGCCATCATGTTTCTGGTCTGGTTTACGTTGGTCGGTTGGTTATTAGTGCGCCAATCACGCAGTCAAGGCTCTGGCTATGGCGATGCCTATCGCTTGATTGAGGAATTTCGTTTTCGCGAAGCTATTCCGTTGCTGCAACGTTCGATTAAAGAAGGCAAAGAAACGCCTGAGGTCTTGATGCTGTTGACCAGCGCCTACGCTTACGCCGGACAACTTGGTAATGCTCAGGCAACGGCTGATCGTGCAGTTAATTTATTTCCCAATGATCCCGGTTCTTACATTACTCTCGCCAATGGCTATCGCTTGCAAGCAGCTTACGATGAAGCGGCGCGTGCCTTAATGAAAGCGGCTGAACTTGAACCGAATCAGCCTATCATCTGGTCAGAATTGGGATTTGTCCAGCAATTTGCGGGCGAAGTTACCGCTGCCATTGAATCATTCAAGAAGGCAGCACAGTACACGATGCCTTCAATGTACGGTGTTCGCGTCTTTTATCATCTTGCACAGGCATACACAGCGGCAGGTGAGGTCAAGCAGGCCGTTCGTGCCACCGTGAAAATGGTCAATGCTCGTGAAGGTCTGGTTACATGGCTCTCCGGCTTGGATGCACTCGATGGCACAGCTTACGGTCAAGCCTTGCGTTATGAAGTCACCGCTATTCAACATGCCTTATCAGATGCCGATGCTGGCAACTTGAGCTAATCAAATCAAATTATGGGAAAAATTACAGCCTATCTCATTCGGGCGTTTCGCAGTTGGGAACGTTCTACTCAGGTCGCGTTTGCAACCGCCTTGCTTTTACTCGTTGTCGCATTTGTTGTGGTTCTGTTCAGTTCTGATAATTTGCGACAAAGCGCCCTTATTGGGTTTGTCGGCCTTATCTTTGCCCTTCAGATCATTTTCATGTGGGGCAACCGCACCATGGTCACCGCTTATACCCAAGCCCAACGGCGTTATCTTGCTGAAGATTTTATGGGCGCGCGTGATATTTTGGAGCGTCACCTTGAAGCGGGTAAGGCTGATGCATCGAGTTTGACCTTGCTCGCCAATACTTATCGCCAGCTTGGCTTACTCGACAAAAGTGAAGAAATTGTAAAAAAAGCTTTAGCATTAAGACCTTTTGACCACTTTCCTCTCTATAGTTTCGGGCGTACACTGTTAATAAGGGGATTATACGCTCAAGCTGTTGATACACTCCGGCAGGCCATACAAACAGGTGCGCCCTCAATTGTGGAGTTTGATTTGGGTGAAGCGCTGTATCGCAATGGCGAGTTTGATGCGTCTGTCAAGGTGTTAGAACGCATTCGTGACCCCCAACAGGAACCATTTCGCTTACTGATGACAGATTATCTGTTGTTCAAGATGCAAAGAAATGATGTTCCGAATGCCATAGAGGTGATAGCCGGAATTCTCTATTGGCGAGAATTAGCAACCCGGTTCCATATGACACCCTATGGTCAATTATTGGCAGATGATGTGGCATTTATGCAATCGCTCGTGGAGGCAAAATGAGTATTCTGGGACGTGATGGCAACATTTCAGTTATTCGCGTGGCTACAATCGCCGCAATAGTCGGTCTTTTGGTCATTGTGAGTGGCGTGGCTTTCTTCTTTATTGATCGTGCCTCGCATCAACGCCCCTTTGAAATTGACCCTTATCCCGGTGCTGCACTGTGGTTCTCAAAAGACCGCGCTTCTAATTCGCGGCAAGTAGTCTACCGCGTACAGGGCGCAACCGCTGATGAAGTTGCCGCCTATTACCAGCAGAAATTGGAGGAGATTGAGGGGAATGGTGCTGACCCATGCCTGCGCTTCCCCAGTGTGGGCAATTACGAGGGGTATAATAAAAATGATAAGTCCAGTGTTCCCTATCGCTATAGTTGCTTGTTTGACCGTTCGGGTTTCCAGATTTCACAATTTACACGGATTAATATCGAACCCGGTATCGAATCGAATAATTCAGTAGGCATGGTTGTCGTCGAAAATGAACAATACTGGCAGCGATAGTCCAACCGACGTAGAAACAGTAACTAAGGCCGAGCCGCTTCCAGAAACCCGTCGCGTTCCTACAAAAATTATTGTGATGGGTCTGGTTGCAATTGTATTTGCTCTAGTCATTGGCAGTCAGGTCATAGGCGTTCTTTATGCTATCTTTTTCCCGCCTGCCGCGCCTGTCCCGGATCAAGCGACTCTCGTCTCTCATACCAGCAAGGATTATGGTGTGGATGACTGGCTGTATACCTCCAATCAAACGCCTTGTGAAGTGGTCCGTTTCTATCAGTCCAATGATGCTCAGTGCCGTGTTGCGCCCGTCTGGTGTGATACCGGTGCTGCAACTGCACCCGAAGGGCTAAAAACCAGCGGTCAAAATGTTGCCCGCTGCATAGGTATACAAAACTTTTCAATTTTTGCCCTGCGCTGGGAAGTGATTGTCGCAACCGGTACAACCGCCGACCAGCCGAGTCAGTTTCGCCTGAACCGCGAAATTTACTGGACAGGGGCCGTACCACCCAATAACCCACCGACTTTGGATGGCGGCTTTCCGAATTTCCCAACAGACGAGCAGCCCACCCAAGCATCCTAGGTAAGCTTTCGCTTTCTATAACGTCATGATATTAAGAGAACCTCCATAATAAGGGGCGGTTTTTGTCTCTGTGCTTTGTCTGCCATAACTTGAACTTTCCCTACCGCAATCCATTATTTTGCGCGATAATAAAGTCGTTCCAAGTTTCCGCAGACCAATACCCGATCACATAGTGTGCATGTTAAAGGAGGTGTCCCCGTGATGGAGACTCAACTACTGCTCCTATCGCGGCTGATTCCTCGTTTGGGTCGAATAGCTTAACCCTTGTTTTGATGTCCTATCTATACGTATCCCAGACGATTACCTGATGGAGAATCCTATGTTTAAGGCAGTCAATGCCAAAGTTGATATCCAAAAGCTAGAGCGTGACCAGCAAACGTTCTGGCGTGAACGGAATGTCTTCCAGCGCACCATGAAAGAGCGCGAAGGTGGACAAGAATTTGTGTTTTATGAAGGCCCACCGACTGCCAACGGTAAACCCGGCAGCCATCACGTCTTGGCGCGCGCCTTCAAAGATATGTTTCCTCGCTACAAAGTCATGCGCGGCTATCATTGCCTGCGCTACGGTGGTTGGGATACACACGGCTTGCCCGTTGAAATTGAAGTCCAAAAAGAACTCGGCATCAAAGACAAGCACGAAGTTGAAGCCTATGGTGTTGCCGAATTCAACAAGAAGTGCCGCGATAGTGTGCTGCGTTACCTCACCGATTGGGAAAAACTGACCGACCGTATCGGCTATTGGGTCGATCTGGATAACGCCTATGTGACCTTTAGCAACGATTATATCCAGAGCGTGTGGTGGATACTGAAGCAGTTCTGGGAAAAATCGCTGCTCTATCAAGGTTATAAGGTTGTGCCTTATTGCCCCGAATGCGGCACGCCTCTGAGCAGCCACGAAGTCGCGCAGGGCTATGAAACCGTCGAAGACCCCAGTGTCTTCGTCCGCTTCCCGCTGAAAGATAAGCCCGGTGTCTACTTCCTTGTGTGGACGACCACACCTTGGACGCTTCCCGCTAATGTTGCCCTCGCAGTCGGTGAAAACATCGACTATGTGCAGGTCGAAGGCCCCGCGCAGGATGGCGAAGGAAAAGAGAACCTGATCCTCGCAGCCAACTTGGTTGAAAAGGTACTCAAGCAGCCTGACCAATATAAAATCGTCAAGCGCTACAAGGGTAAGGAGTTGCTGAACCAGCACTACAATCCCCTCTATACTTTCCTGCCTGTGGAGCAAGATTATGCCTACGTCGTCGCGGGTGATTTTGTCAGCACCGATGATGGTACCGGCATTGTTCATATCGCGCCTGCTTTTGGTGCAGACGACTTAGCTGTTGGTCAGAAGTATAAGCTGCCCGTGCTGCGTACTGTCGCACCTGATGGCAAGCTCATCGACGCTGTAACCAAGTTTCGTGGCATGTGGTTCAAAGATGCGGACCCTGAAATCTCAAACGATCTGCGTGAACGTGGCTTGATGTACAAATCCGGCAAACACGAACACAGCTATCCGTTTTGCTGGCGCAGTGGTACGCCACTGATGTACTACGCCCGCGAAACATGGTTCATCCGTTCCACCGAATATCGCGATGAAATGGTGAACCTCAACCAGACCATCAACTGGGTTCCCGAACATATCAAGGACGGACGCTTCGGCAATTGGCTTGATGATGTAAAGGATTGGGCGCTCGGACGTGAACGTTTCTGGGGTACGCCGCTGCCCATCTGGGTGGACGACAAAACACACGAAATGCTCTGCATCGGTAGTGTTGCTGAACTGTCGCAGTATGCCGGACGTGATCTAACCGAGTTGGATTTGCACCGTCCTTATGTCGACGAAATCACCTTCCCGAACCCAAGCGGCAAGGGCGGCACGATGCGCCGTGTGCCTGAACTCATTGATGTATGGTTCGATAGTGGTTCCATGCCTGTTGCTCAGTGGGGTTATCCGCACAAGAACAAGGAAATGTTCGAGAGTCATTTCCCTGCGGATTACATCTGCGAAGCCGTTGATCAGACTCGTGGTTGGTTCTACAGCCTCCACGCCATCAGTAGTATGATTTTCGATCAAGTCGCCTATAGGAATGTGATCTGCCTCGGACACATCTTGGATGGCGAAGGCAAAAAGATGTCCAAGAGCAAGGGCAATATCGTTGACCCTTGGGACGTGTTGAATAAACACGGTGCGGATGCCTTCCGCTGGTATTTGTATACCTCCAGCCCGCCCGGTGATCCACGCCGCTTCTCGGTTGATTTGGTAGGCGAGGTTGTCAATAAGTTCTGGAGTACGCTCTGGAACACTTACAGCTTCTTCGTGACCTATGCCAATCTGGATAAATGGTCTCCCACCGATAAGCAGCCTGCCGTTGCCGACCGTGATCCGCTAGATCAATGGGTACTGGCTGAATTGCATTTGCTCATCAAAGAAGTTACCGAAGCCTACGAAACCTATAACGTCACCGATGCTACCCGTCCGGTACAGGTCTTCGTGGAACGGCTCAGCAATTGGTACGTTCGTCTCAGCCGCCGCCGTTTCTGGAAGAGTGAAAGTGATGCCGACAAACAAGGTGCATATGCCACGCTCTATGAATGCTTGACGACGCTTGCCAAGTTGGTTGCGCCTGCCATGCCCTTCATGAGCGAATCGCTCTATCGCAATTTGGTCGCGGGTGTTGATGAGTCTGCGCCTGATAGTGTCCATTTAGCTTTGTGGCCTGAGTACGATTCTGCGCTCATCGACATGGAGCGAATCAACGACATGAACACTGCCGAGCGTTTGGTCAGTCTTGGACGTGCTGCCCGTGAGGCAGCCAACCTCAAAGTGCGTCAGCCACTTGCCAGCGTACAATTCGTGACGCGTGAGGCGAAAGAAGCAACAGCCATCAAGCATCTCATGCCGCTTATCCAGAGCGAATTGAATGTGAAGCAGGTTGTCATCTTGGAAGGTGCTGCGGATGTCATTGCTTATGTGCTGAACCCGCTGCCGAGTGCCTTGGGCAAGAAGTTTGGTAAAGACTTCCCACTCGTCCAAAAGACTCTGCGCGAAGGCGCACAGGCTGATGTGACTCGTTGGGCAAAAGCCTTCCTCAACAATGAAAATGTCACCGTTGAAGCCGATGGTCGTACTTTTGAAGTAACCTCACAAGAAGTTGAAGTCAAACAAAAGTCTGCCGAAGGTTTTGCCATCGCTGAAGAAAATGGCTATCTTGCCGCACTTGACACGCGCTTGAGTGAAGAACTCATCTTAGAAGGGCTGGCTCGTGAAGTCGTGCGTCGTGTACAAACCTTGCGTAAGGAAGCCGACTTCAACATCGACGATAAGATCGTCGTGCGTTATGTCGCTAGCGAACGGCTGAACAAAGCCATCGACTCCTTCGCAGAGTACATCCGTACTGAAACCTTGAGTGATAAGCTGGAATCCCAGCAGCCATCTGATGGTTTCTTCAGCAAAGAAGATACCTTTGAAGGCGAAACACTGTCCCTCGGTGTAAAACGCACTAAAGCCTAACGGAAACACTCCACATATTGTAAGGGCGCAACATGTTGCGCCCTTTTTATTTCCTCTCTGTCGTTCAAAGTAAGTGCTGCGAAAGTAACCTGTTTTTGATTAATTCCCTCCATCGCTGTGCGAAGCCTCCTGTGGATGTGGGGGAGGGGTTCTGTATTTGCATTACTTTCTTGGCTGTTCAATTGCATTTTTGCATTTGTCTTGCGACTTGTAACTTAAATCTGCTTTCTTGGCACTCTTATCCAATTGGGCAACCTGACTAATCGAATCTCAGTTAAATTGACGTTGTTTAATTCATGCGTGATGCTGTATATTTTGTATGTTATCACTAAATTCTATTAAATCTGCTTGTCAAAATTGCTAATCCGATTGGATACTTTTATTCAATCTTTCCATAAGGCATCATCACATGACTGAAAACAATACAACAACACTACAAGCTCTATTGCAGTTTGCACTACCTCTTGGTACAACCTTAGCGGCTGGTTCACCGGATATAAGTATCAACTGGTCGGTTACGGTACGCGCCCAACCGCCTGCTTTCCCTGATGTTTACGGCGGTGAATTGGCTTTAGTCTCAATGGATGTCCTTCGCAGTTACGACAGTCGTCTAACTTTAGGTGAAGTTGTACAAAGTCTGGCGCAGGTCGGTGTCAGTGCGGTTGCCGCCATTGATGATGTCACCGATATGGCAATTGCGGCTGCCAATGATTGTCAGGTGGGTTTGTTAGCGCTGCCTGATGATTGTAACCTGACCCGCATCGAGCGTTCCGTCAACACGCTTATTGCCAACTACACTGCCCAACTCAACCAGCGCGCGATGGAAATTCAGCGCCAGTTGAGCCGTCTCGCTGCCGAAAATCGCGACCTCAACAGCCTATTGCAAATCGTAGCCCGCGCTACAGCTCGTCCGGTTGTCGTCCATGATGATGCTGGTGTTCTCATGGCACAGGTCTATCCCAATGTCTCTCGTCGCGGCGGCGGAACCGGACGCGCTATCCTTCAAAGTCTCCCCTATGGCGCATTCCAGAATTGGTTGGAGCGAGAAGCCCCTGATGGCGAAGGTGCGATTGTTTCCAGTCCATTAGGCTTTACCACCGTTCTAAAAGTCGAAAAGCGTGTGGCGGGTTACCTCTCACTCGTGGATAAACAGACTCCCTTAGACGAGTTTGACCGCCTCGTAATGACTTACGGCGCGGATGTCTGCGCGATTGAACTCGCCAAGAATCGTGCCATCGCTTTTGCAGTTGAGCAGGCTCGTGGCGACTGGGTTCAGATGTGGTTAAGTGGTACGCCCGCTGATGATGATTTACTCACTACCCGCGCTCAACAGTCAGGCTTCGACATCAGTTCTTCCTTTGTAGTCGCCGTTTTCCGCGCTTCCACAAAATCCGGTGCGCCTTTGCCCCTCGAATCGCTTATTTCGCTGGTTCGTGATGACATGATTCGCCGTCAGATTAATGGTGCAGTCGGTCAGTATGTCGATGTAATTGTCGCCTTGTATCCACTCGAAAATGCCGCCCAGCCGCAGCGCGTCCGTCGCTTGGTTGACGAAGTGCGCGAACAGTTAGCCTCACGCACTCCCAGCGGTTTGGTCGGTGCAGGTATCAGCCGCCCCGCTTTAGGTCTTGCCACCTTGCGTGATGCCTACCGCGAAGCCAAAGATGCCGTCAGCATCGCCAATGAACTCGGCGACCGCGAACAGGCTACCTTCTACGGCGATCTCAAATTGTTTCAGCTTTTGCTCGCACTCAAAGAACGTAACCTTGACCAGATGCGCCGCTTTCACAAGGAAACGCTCGGTCAACTAGTGGAGCATGATGAACGCAAGCAGGGTGATTTGCTGCGTACCCTCAATGGCTTTTTTGAGGCTAATGGCAATTTGGCGAAGGCCGCCGCGGATTTGGACGTGCATCGCAACACACTGGTTTATCGTCTGGAACGTATCGCTGAACTCACCGATATGAATCTAGACGATCCCGATAACCGTCTGATTTTGCATCTTGCCCTCAAAATTCAGCGCGTCCTCGCCACCCTCTCCGGTGGATAGTTTGTAATCGCGTTTATCTCACTCATTATTACTTCGTAGGGGCGCGTCATCTGCGCCGCTTT
>JBBQLX010000009.1:0-70933 GCA_038328375.1 Aggregatilineales bacterium
CTTTCGGACTCTGGCTGGCGCTCATACCTTCTGTCTCATCCGCAGCTACCTCTCCACCGCTCGCAAGCAGGGTGTCAACATCCTTGATGCTCTCTCTTCTGCCCTTTACTCTGCTCCTTTTATCCCCACCTGAGTAGTTACGGTAAATGTGCAATTTATGCAATAAATGCAGTAAAAACTGCAACATCTATCCCATTTGAATATCGAACAGCCCGTAATCCCTCATCATCCTCCATGACTGATTCTAAGGAAGCAATTTGACAAGCGCGTTCCTACAATGATAGAATTTTTATGATTTATGTAATAGAAATTGTGGTGGGGTTGTGTCATGCAGGAAACTCGCCAATATATCCTCGACATCCTAAGGGAAAAAAGTCAGGCAACTGTTGATGAAATGGTTGGTGACTTGCAAAAGAGGCGAGGCACTGCTATCACGGCTGTCACTGTTCGGCATCATTTAAACGAACTGCTTAAAGAGCAGCTTATTACAACAACCAATCTAAAGCACAGGGACTCACCGGGTCGTCCTCAGCATGTTTACATACTCACTGAGGCTGCTGTTGAACATTTCCCCAATAACTATCAGCCACTCATTAATCACCTGCTTGAACATCTTGCAAATTCCTTATCTAATAACGAAATTAACGTTCTGTTTGAAGATATTGCCGACGGTATGGCAGCCGATGCCGCTATTCCATCTTTAACGGTTATTGAGCGCTTAAATTATGTAGAGAAGTATCTAAATGAGCATGGATATAACGCTCATTGGGAAAATGGTGAGGATGGTTTTATACTCCACACTACGAATTGCCCTTATCATCAGGTTGCTAAAGAAAACCGTATGTTGTGCGAGATGGATATGCGTTTAGTATCATCTCTGTTAGGAATTGTACCGCGTTTAATGTCACGAATTTCAGACGGAGATGCTTCTTGCTCGTATTTCATTCCAAGTAAGCCAATTCCGGCTTAATGATTTTTATGATTACGGTCATTTTAATTGACCTTTTCGCAACGTCGTGTTATAGTAATTTCAAATCTTAGGTTAACATTCAGGAGCGAATCACATGGCTGTTATTGAACAAGAAGTCATGCCAACCACAATCGACGTTACGCCGATTTTGTCTGTTTCCCCTTCTGCTGTCGAAGTGATACGTAATTTGCTACAGCAGCGCAATATCCCTAATCACTCATTACGTGTATTCGTTTCAGGCGGCGGTTGCTCTGGAATGCAGTACGGTATGGCCTTTGAAGAATCGCCAAAGGAATTCGACAAAGTTGTCGCGATGGATGGTGTGTCACTTATCGTTGACTCGACCAGCCTGATGTACTTGCAAGGCGCAACAATTGACTATGTCGATAGTCTGATGGGTGGCGGGTTCCGCATTGAAAACCCCAATGCTGTTTCGAGCTGTGGATGTGGAAGTTCGTTCCGCACCAGCAACGATGGTGGCGGTGAAAGTTCCGGTGGTTGCGGTAGTTGCAGTCACTAAACTTTTTGTCTGATTAGAACTAAAAGAGCCGGTCATAATGACCGGCTCTTTTTATTTCCGCATCGAGCTAATAATCAATCCAAGTATCCCTGCCCCACCCAAGACCAATATCGGAAGTATCGGTGGAATACGCGAAGGCATTACAAATTCGGCGGGCTGAATAATGCTAGCAGTAGCATTTTCCACTGGAGTTCCATTATTGGACGCATTGGGTGCAGTATTCACCCCCAAATTCGGCGGAATGGTAAAAGTTGGAAGTGGTGTTGGGCTGCCGACAGCCAAGATATTTGCACCTGCGTTATTACCAGATGACTCAATTGGTAATGGCAAAGCGCCCACTCCCGCAGTGGCAGTCAAAAGACCTCCCGGTGTCTGAGTCAAAATGACTAATGTCGAGTTTGACTGTGCTGCATTTATATCGGGTGTTGGAGTTCCTAAAGTCAAATCGGGAATGCGGTCGACATTGCCCGTAATAGTGACTAATTGATCAAAGACCCAGCCTGTTCCGCTTGGCGACTGGTCATATTGAAACTGATACCATTGATAATAACGACTAATAACCACATAGTTATCACCTGCTCGTATAGTCCCTAGCCGATCCGATTCTGGATCGGGTTGCGAACGTACATTTGCTTCGGTTAGGGCTTCAAGTGAGGCCGCACCTTCGGGCGTGGGTGTCCTTGTTACAGGAACATTGGTCGCGCCGGGTACATCTGCCGGAATGAGAGGTAATGGTGTCGGCAAACTCACTTGAACGGGAGTTGCCGTTGGAATTGTTTGTTCGGCAGGTTCTGCCCCCACTTGACCACGAAATACTAAAAAGCCCACTACACCTAAAACCACAATCCATAAATTTCGTTTCATATTACTCAATTTCAAATACTCACCATGAAATCCGGTTAACGGGTGTCAATCTGCCTTGTTCGGCATCTCGACGCTCGCTACCTTTAACCATATAACCCTGATACTCTTGATTAGCTAAACCAATCGCAGTCCATCCATCCATCACAAATGGCGGTGGCGGTATTTTATCACTATTGCACACATCACAACTTACAGGAATCCATTCACCATTGTATCGACGTGCAATATGCATGTGAGTAGCGTTTGAAAATCCGCCCTCACAAGAGGGTCTACCAATCTGACCGCCTAATTTAACCTGTGTTCCTAGTGGAACTCTTCCATCGCTAGCCATATGCAAATACATGATTGTCCAACCAGTGGTCTCATCCCCATCTCCGTCTAAATCAAGCACCACCACTCCACCACCGCTGCGGGCAATCACACCTGATGTTACCGCAGTGGCCCAATAATCGGACACATAACAAGGAGCGCTGCCGTCAGGTCGATCATCAGGTGGCGCAAAGTCAATTGCTGCCCATGCGCTGCCAGCACCCCAGCCACCATGTGAGCCACCCGTAAAATACCATGTTTGTCCTGATGCAAATGGGAACTTAATCTCCGGTTGTTGGAGTTGATTGGGAACAAGTACATTTGCATCGCCAGCAAGTGGGTCACCAAATAGCGTGAAGTATGTTTTGAATACTCCTTCACTGCTAACAGCATTTCCCCAGCTTGGATAATCACTCTGTAAACTAAAAAAGTACTGTATACCGACTGTCCCCGCATTGATATTAGACGCGTATCGCAAACGCGTTCCATCATCAAATTCAATCACGTCTGCGCCCTTATATTTCCAGCCATAATACCCTGCATTCAACTGGTTAGCAGCCCAACTCAACTGTTTATACAATCCACTTCGATCTATACCATCAGAGGAAGGTTTACCTTGTATGGGGAATTGCTTCAGACTTTCATCCAGTTGAATTTGTGTTAGCCATTGTGAACGATACTGGAGGATAGCCAAAAGTAAACGGGGGTCAATACTAAATTCAACTGCAACGCGCTGCACCACATCAGCAGCCGTCAACGATACTTCGTCAACTACATCGTTCGCTGTTCGTATATAGCCGTTTTGTTGGTTCACGAACGCATTTATATCGAACTGTTGACTACCGGGGCCGCGCACAAAATGGCTGTCTGATATGATTCTAAATTCGGGTGAGGTCGTAGTTGGCGCGGCGGGTAGTGTGATGACTTGCCCTACTTCGAGAATATTCGGATCTGCTATCTGATTAATCCGCAATAATGTTTGCAATTGTACACCAAACTGCGCTGCAATCCCTGAGAGTGTATCGCCCGGTTGTACCACATAGGTTTCATCGGTTGGTGTAGGAATAGCATTTTGTGATGGAATATTAGTCGGCACGGATACTAGCTCAGGTAGAGGTGTCAATGTTGCTTCTTGCAACGTATTGGGGGGTGGCTGAGTAGCCGTTGCAGTAATAACAATAACTACTGGCTCTAGTTTAGTGCACCCGGCAACACAAAGTACGACAATAGTGAAACATATTGCAAGGCGCAGCACTCGTTTTATTGGATGACTATCTCTTGTATATAAAGCGTAATTATTTTCTTTCATTTGAGGGTTTCTTATGCCGTAGTGTATACTAGCCAACTATGATGATAAGACGAATAATCGTCTGGATAAATCTAACTCAAGATGCACAGGAGTAATGTTTAAATGGCTAACCAAGCGGAAATTGCAGAAATTTTCCCAATAATGTCTTCTCGTTTTATACCGGCTAAGGCAGAGGGTGTCAATGCAACCATTCAATTTAACCTCAGTGGTGATAATGGCGGTTTGTTTTGGCTGAAGATTGCTGACGGAACGTGTGAAGCAGGACAAGGACAAGCTGAAAATCCCAAAATGACACTTAAAGCCGCAGCAGACGATTGGTATGCGGTCTCTACGGGAAAAATGGGCGCTATGCAAGCGTTTATGAGCGGAAAGATCAAAATTGAAGGGGATATGGGTATGGCAATGAAACTGCAAACGATGTTCGCTACCTCGTAATTCTCACAGCAAAATTGCACTGCCCGATTATTCAACCGGGCAGTGCAATTTCACAAACCTATTTCTAGTCGCTGTTCTCGAAATCTACATTGATATCAGATCCAACCATACCAGCGTATCCGATAGCGTCCTCAATTGCTTCTTTCAAGTCTTCGTCCTCAGCTTCCTCAGCATCTTCGGCTAATGCTGTCAACAGTCGCATTGCTTGCGAACCACCGATTTCACCCAATGACCATATTGCTACCTGTTTGATTTCGCGTTCATCAACAACTGCGATCTGCCCTAAGCTGGTAACCGCTTCTTCAATCTCCAACTCACCTGCGGCACGGGTAGCCTCATAGCGTATCTCTGGATCATCACTTCTAATCTCGCGTAAAATCGTTTCAGTCCACTGTTGGTCATATGAGCGTCCCATAGCGAATACTGCGCTTACACGCATCAGATGCTCATCGCTATCATAAGCTTCTTGTATAGCCTCAGCAACAAAATCAAGACTGCTATTGGAGATAGCTTCCAATGCTCGACGGCGAACATCAACGTCCTCAGCAGCATCATTAAGCAAACCCATAGCAACCTCTTGGGCGCGAACAGCTTGTTGTTCAGGAATATCTTCATATTCGCCGAGCAAAATGAAGCGCCCAATATCACTTATAGCAGCGGCTCGTACTTCTGTGCTTTCGTCATTTTCGGCTAAGTCAATTAACCGTGATAGTAGACTTAGTGACTCGTTGATCCAGAATAAATCAATGCCTGAGCGTCTCACACCGGGATCTAAGTCATCAAGTGCGATATATCCGAGTGTGTCAAAATTCAAATCGAAATTGACTTCACTCGCCTCAGCCAATTCGGTCGCGATCTTCCGCTTATAGTCCGCCGATAACGTTTGCCAAACAGGTTCAAAAACCTGCATAGATTCATCGTCTATATCCGAAAGTCCATAATACACCGCCGCCGGTACGCGTTCGTTCTCCCCTTCTGCTTGCTGGAGCAAAGAAATTACCTCTTCAATAGAAGGCTTTTTTACAGGGTTAATATCCAAACCATCATCGTGATTGTTTTCGTCCATATGTCAACTCTTCCTCATCGTAACTGGTTGGTCACAGGGTTAATTACGTCATTTAGTAAAACCAAAACTGAAAGCGACAAGAGTAAGGCAAGACCAATTAAGTGAACAAGACCTTCGCGTTCTGGAGAAATGGGTTTTCCACGTACAATCTCAATGACGACAAACAGAATACGCCCTCCATCCAAAGCAGGTATGGGCAAGAGATTAAAGAAACCTAACCCAACACTGATTGTGGCAATGAATAACAGGATTGGGGTTATTCGCTTTCGCGAAATGCTTTGCTCTATGAACACCGCACCAATTTGGCTAATTCCCAAAACGCTTACAGGACGTGCTTCCTGTGGAGTGATAGAGCCGCTCAACAATCTTGAAGGAAGTTCTACAACAGACGCAATAACATCAACCACACTCTGGTATCCGTAGGTGATTGAATCCCCTAACGATTGAGGTACATAATCAATTTGGGGAATACCGAGGAAAGTAGTTCCTAAGCTGCTATCTTTTTGAACATCAGCAATAACAACGCCTAAAGAGCCTTGTCCTTGTGGTGGATTAGCACGAGGCACAAGCGCGATGTCGATATTCTCACCATCGCGTTCAACCGTGATGGTGACCTTTTTACCTAAACTAGCTTGGATTTTCCCTCGAAAATCGGTGATATTTGCGATTTTTTCGCCATTAAAAGCCACAACAATGTCATTAGCTCTTATGTCAGCTCGTGCAGCCGGAGAATCTTTGCTCACTTCACGGATTTGGGTATAGGTAACAGGTGCTATGCTACTCAGACCTGATGGATTGTTAACGGTTAGGTTCATCTGCTGATTGTCTGTCCCGCGTAATACACTGAGATGCAAGGGTTGCTGAGTCGAAGAATAAAAATTCTTAAGGAACTCATTGGTATCTTGGAACTTAACACCATTAATATCCGTTATGATGTCGTTCTGAAGTAAACCAGACTTCGACAATACCGATGTGTTATCAAGCTGAACAACTTGTAAACTTGCGCCAACGACTTGCTGCAAACCTAACAATGCCACAATAGCAAACAGCACAAAAGCAAGCACAAAATTAGCCGCAGCTCCAGCCGCCATGAAAATAATGCGTGCGATGGGGCTTGCCTCATTAACCGATTTTGGCTTGGCAATTTGTTGGTCTGTGCCTAAAGTAGCACTTTCTTGCCGCCGGATAAGTTCTTGGCGATCCTCTTCTACAGTTTCCTCATCCAATGGACGGATAACATCCTCACCTAATGGACGAACAAAACCACCCAATGGAATCCAGTTCAATGTGAATTCTGTATCATGCCATGTGAACAGCTTACGCACTTTAGGTGGAAATCCAAGCCCGAACTCAAGGATAGTAATCCCAACTGATTTTGCAGCGAAAAAATGTCCTAACTCATGAATTAAGATCAGTGGAGTGAGAACCACTATAAAAGCCAATATAACCACAATTGGATTGTTTTCAAACATCGGGGCTTATCCTCAATTGATACAACTTTCGGTCATTAACTGAGTTGGCATATCCGCAAATGCATTATAAAGTCAATAAAGATCTTAAATCAATTGACCTTCATTGACTACTAATCGCCAGTCGTTATGATCTGTGCACCTTGTCCCGCAGCAGCCACCCTTATATCTAAAATACCAGACAGGCCTTTTAGTCGCTCAATTACCTCGGTCACATCTTTTCTAACGCAAATACAATGCACATTTGGGCCAGCATCCAATGTGTAACAAACTTGCAATCCATCTTCACGCCAGTGCTTCACTTCTTGCATAACAGCGACACTGGCTGGTTGCCAATAAAAAAGTGGTGGTCGGCTGGTCATCATCACAGAATGCATTAAGTTACTGTCTTCTTCAACAACTTCAGCAAAAGCAGGAAAATCTCGATTCAAAAGTGCTTCTTTGCATATTTTCAATCTTTCATCTATATGAGTTAACCGCCCCGGTTGTAGGTCGCTCGTATGTGCAGACTGATGCCCTTCTGTCGAACCGACTTTTTTATGGGAATCGCTGACCACCACAATAACATCGACTAAATCCCAATATTCAGATGACGCGATACTTTCTGCGTATGAACTCTCATGGTCATGACCTGTGTGCCATTCTACAAAACCTGTAGGGATGGATCGGGATGCCGATCCCGATCCTAAACGTGCTAATGAAGAGAGTGTTTTTTCAGGTAATGTAATACCAGCAGCCCCAATAGCCGCAACAGTAAGCGCAGCGAATGATGATGCAGAAGAAGCAATGCCTGCGCCCATCGGGAAATTATTACTAGAAATCACCGTCGCGAATTTCGGTAATCCGTGAACATATTTGCGAAGATTGTTTAAGTGCTTAGCTACTCTTTTAAGAGCCTGCCCTACCTGATGTTGGTTATTCAAAATAAGACTATCTGCTTTTTGAGCATCATCCCACATAACAGTTGTCTCCGTAAACAAGCCGTCGAGATTCATGCTTAGTGATGAATTCGCAGGTAAGCGTAAATCTTCGTTACGATTGCCCCAATATTTGATGAATGCAATATTCGCTTGCGCTCGAGCAGTTGCTTTTTGGTTCATGATCATATTCTAGAGAACTAATTTGACAGAATAGCTAATATTGCCATTTTTCCGGTTATATTCGCAGGGTGAATTTTCATCATTGTTTTTGATGTAAATTGTTATCGGCTTGGCCTATGCTATAATTATTAGGACTTTAGCTTTTCCCTCAAATACACTTGGAGAATCAATTGCGCTCTTTGATGGGACTTTTTCGAACCATGCGCCCCAAGCAGTGGACGAAAAATGTAATTATTTATGCTGGATTAGTGTTTGACGGGCAGCTTTTTAATCCAACGGCATTTGCACGGGTGACGTTGAGTTTCTTGTTACTGTGTCTTGCAGCAAGCACGGTCTATATCATCAATGATTTGGTGGATATTGAACGCGACAAGCTGCATCCTAAAAAGAAATTTCGTCCTCTACCCTCGGGCCAACTTCCTGTCCCGCTTGCAATCGCCTCAGCAATAATCTTCCCCATCTTTGCTGTTTTCATATCATCCCTCTATAGCCCTGCTTTTTCAATCATTCTTGTCATATACATTGTCATAAATATTCTATACTCATTCCGTCTAAAGCATATTGTATTAGTGGATGTGATGACGATCATGGCAGGTTATGTTCTGCGGGTTGCGGGTGGTGCAGTCGTTATTACAGTAGTGAAGTTTTCGCCTTGGCTCTATGCAGTTATCGCATTGCTGGCGCTTTTTCTGGCCATTACCAAACGCCGCCAAGAGTTACTAGCTCTTGGGTCTTCCGCTGGTGATGCCCGCCCTATATTTAAACAATACAATCTCGCCCTATTGGACGAAATGCTGCGTACAGTAATTACAAGCACGTTAGTTGCTTATATCCTTTATACGATTGAATCGCCTTCAATTTTGCTTGCGAACACCAAGCTAGCCTTAATTACTGTACCCTTTGTGTTGTATGGTTTATTCCGATATATGTATTTGATCTATGTCAAAGGCGAAGGCAGCGCACCTGATGAAGTTCTATTAACCGATCATCCGCTTCAAATAGCAATATTATTGTGGGGCGTGTCATTTATCATTGTACTTTACGTCATTCCGAACATGATCAAGTAAATCGTAATGAGCCAGATTGTTTCCGCTCCTGCAAAAATAATCTTGTTAGGCGAACATGCTGTTGTATATGGGCAACCATCGTTAGCAGTTCCTTTATCGGCATTGCGTACTTATGCACAGATTATTGCTTCTCCAGATGGCTCAGGGCTAAAGCTGATTGCTGCCGATTTAGACAATCAACAATTGATTATTGATTCATCTTCAAGACAATCAGACCTCCCATTAATCGCAGCAGTATGGCGATTGCTTGATTACTTGGATTGCCATCCCCCGAATGCAGCAATCACCTTGCACTCTGACATTCCTATTGCCAGCGGAATGGGCAGCGGTGCCGCAATAACAACGGCTCTCTTTCGTGCTTTACTGCATGTACTAAATAAATCACTCACCGATGATCAACTGAATGATTTAGTCTATGAGGTCGAGAAAATCCATCACGGAACACCAAGTGGTGTCGACAACACCGTAATTGTCTTTGAACAGCCGATAATTTTTGTGCGCGGGAATCCAATTGAAAGGCTCTCAATTGGGCAGCCCTTCACATTATTGGTAGGAAATACGGGGATTGAGTCCTCTACAAAGATTGCAGTTGGAGATGTTAGAACACTTTATAATTCGAATATTGATTTGCTAACGAGCAAGTTCAATTCAATTGGCGAGTTGGTGCGAATGGGACAAATAGCCATTGGGACAGGCGATCACGCGACTCTTGGAAGGGTTATGAACGAAAACCACCAACTTTTACAGGAGCTTACAGTGTCTTCATTAGCATTGGATACACTTGTGAATGTCGCGTGTGAATCCGGTGCTATGGGAGCCAAACTTTCTGGTGCGGGACGTGGAGGTAATATGATTGCATTGGTTACAGAAGAAAAAGCCCCAATTGTAAAAAAAGCTCTCCTCGATGCAGGTGCAGTTGCGGTCTATCAAACGGTTGTTGGGAAATAAGGTGTTACTCAAATGCTGACGCTTGTGAAGTTAGGCGGCTCTCTAATTACCGATAAACGCGTTGAGAAAAGTTTTCGTCGGGATGTTGTAAAACGTCTCGCTGATCAGTTAGTCGCTGCTTGTGTCGAAAATCCCGAATTACGGTTGATCATTGGGCATGGAAGTGGCTCGTTCGGTCATTTTGCTGCTAGTCGGGCAAATACGATTAATGGTGTTCGCACAGCCGAAGACTGGAAGGCGTTTGCTCAAGTAAGTAATGTTGCGGCTGAATTGAATTATTTGGTATCTGATGTTTTGCAATCAGCTGGGCTTCCAGTTTGGCGTATTCAGCTTTCTGCATCGTTATTATCTGATGACAATCATGTAATTTCGATGTCAACTGATGCTTTATCAGTTGCACTGACTAATGGTCTGGTGCCTATTGTATATGGAGATGTCTCAGTTGACTCTGTTCGAGGTGGAACGATTATTTCCACTGAAAAGTTGTTTTTTTACCTGACATCGGTTCTCTCGGTTGATCGTATTTTTCTTTTAGGGGAAGTTTCTGGAGTGTATGATCATCTAGGTGTGATTCTGGAATCGATTACTTCAGTGAATTATACCTCTTTGTTGCGTTCTTTTGGTGGTTCAGCGGGTATAGATGTTACTGGAGGTATGGAAACGAAGGTCGAGGATATGCTAAGTGTTGTTAGTCGGTTTCCTGAAATGACTATACGAATATTTAGTGGTCTAGAAGATAGATTACTGCGTGATACACTATTAGGAAAGGCATCTCCCGGCACACTAATTTCGAAATAACATGTGAAACACGTTGTGTCAGCGAGCAATGATAACATTATTCAGAAGTGGTACTCCAACCGAATCGAAGACTAACTGTTGTATAGATTTATTCGCCGCATTTAGCCTTACAGGTTCGCCGACAGGTAGAATAAGCGCTTGATCTATAATCTGCTGCTGAATCTGGGCATAAACAGCTCCTCGCGTCGCTGCGTCGACTTGTGCAATCCCCTGCCCTAGCAAAGTCGCCAACTGAGCATCCGAAACCTTTGACCAGTTATATTGAGCTGAAGGAACAAAAAAATCATTGAGTAAAGCAGGGTCTGTTCCGACTGTCGAAAACGCTACCAAATTGTACTCATTCGTAGCAACACGCGCTTTTAGTGCGGTTAATGTCGGAACTGCGATCACATTTGCCCTAATCCCAATTAACTGCCACTGTTCGGCAAGATCACTCGCAATATCGGGGTATAAATCGCCGGACTGTATAATTACTGAAATATCAGCCTCAACCCCGCCAAGATCGAGATACTTATTGTTATCTGTATCAAGATAGCCAAGTGACGCCAACAACGATTGTGCTTTGCCTGTATCAGATGCATAGGCTCCTTCAAGTTGACCGTCGTAATAAAGCATATTTGATGTGACAGGTGACCAACCAATCGACGAGAAACGCTGGAATACAGTATCGAGTATAAAATTTCGATTCGCACTATAGAGAAGTGCCTGTCGAAACGACAAATTATCAGTAGGGAATCGTGTAGTGTTAATGAGGAATTGGAGCGGTTGTCCGGCAATTTTCGTCGGGAAAATCTGCACATTTGAATTTGCGGTAAGACTCCGTGCATCGGCAGGTAGTAGACCGGATACAACATCCGCTGTGTCTCCATTAATCGCATCCAGTCGCTGTTTTGCATTAGGTATAAACGAGAATTCTATTTCATTTGCAGAATCACTCTCAGCAGGCAAATAAGATATTGGCCCCCATTTATAATCAGGATTGCGCCGCAAAATGATGCTCTTGCCCGGTACATAATCGACAAACACGAACGGCCCGGTTCCTACTTGATGAAACTGGTATCGGTCAGCCGAATATTGTTTGAACATGCTTGGACTAGCAATACCTAGATAGGGCTGGCTTAGGGCGTCTAAAAACGGTGCATAGGGTTGAGAAAGACTGAGTCGAATCGTATATTCATCAACAATCTCGTATCCGGCGTAGTATTTGGATAATAATAAACTAGACTTAGCCAAAGGTGCGTTCAGACCACCTAGTCGGTCAAAGTTTTCTGCAACTGCCTGCGCGTTAAACGGAGTCCCATCATGAAACCACACATCTTTACGCAAAGAAAAGGTGTAAACCAAGTTATCCGGCGAAACTATCCACTGGGTAGCAAGGCCGGGAATGATAGTCTGCTGGCGTGGGTCTCGGTAAACAAGGGTGTCATAGATTTGGCGTAGTATAATTGCCGTCTCATCTTCGCTTGAAATATGAGGATCAATATTTCCCGGTTCACTCGCCAATACATAGACTATGCTTGTTAGGGAACTCAAATCAGATATTTGAGTATTCCCTGAACATCCGGTTAGCAAAAACCATAAAATTGCAGTTGCAGAGATAATTAAAATAATCCTACGCGACATGTTCAGACTTTTAACCTTACACTCGATCTATTAGCATTTGGCTCGTGGTCAAGCTTAGAAATCAAAGGCAGATAGCTAACCAAGAATGTCAACATACGGCCCCAGTTTCATCACACCACCAGCGGATGAACAAGAACTATACCCATATCGTCCCGTCTGGCGTAGCCTAAGTATTGAAACGGCTATCTTGATCGGTCTTGTAGCAATTTTCTATGGGGGGATAGGTGTCTTTCATCTCTCGATACCCGTTCGCATACAATCGTATCTAGCCGTTGTGTTAATCTTTACCCCCTTCTCTCTATGGCTTCTGTTTTCATGGTGGGCGGAAAGGCGTATCGCACAACCTCGGCAGCACTTAATTTCAGTGGTCATTCTAACGATGTTGGTTGCCAATTCAATAGGTCTACCACTTGTTGATCAATTCTTTCAGGTTGACAACTGGCTTCCCTTAGCTCCTGCTGTTAATCGCATAATTGGCTATACACTCACAACAGGCATCACGCAAGAAATCATCAAATATATTGTAATACGCTACACAATCTGGCCTCAGCATTTGCGGGTACGCTTGGATGGTGTTGCATATGGTATTGCCGCAGGAATCGGGTATGCTACAATCCTAAATATCCAATATGTAACAGTAAACTTCGCTATACCAACTGACATTCTTGCTTTCCAAATATTCGCAAATTACGCTCTACACGTTTCTACAGGCATCGTTATTGGCTATGGCTTATCAGAATCCCTTTTCAGTAACCCAACGCCAATATTTCTGGCAATTGTGCTACTGGTAGGGGCTGTAATCACCGGAATCACCATTCCGATCCATGCCGGATTGGTCAATTCCAGTCTAAGTATAGACTCGGTGAGTGCGCCTAAACCGTTGTTTGGGTTGGGATTCTCCACCGTTCTTTTAATCGGTGTCAGTATAATCATAGCGGGTCTAATAAGAAATGCGGATCGGCTCGAACGCGAATCAAGAGCTGAAAGCAAGGAATAAAGCACAGATATGGCTGTTTCTGTTATTGATACGAATTCAAATCAACTAACTTTCCGCCAACGATGGAATCACTATCTGGTAATTATTACTGCCTTGCTAGGTTTATTTGCCGCTGCTAATCTCCGTGATAATGCGCTTTATGCTGTAACACCGTATATAAATACAACCGCAGGAATAAGCGCCTTATATCCTCGTAATTGGCTGATTGATACGACTGGAGACTATATATTTCGCGTACAGAATGCTTCTCGCGTGGGTTTCAAAACCACCATCCAAGTTGCTGTTCAAGCCATCAGTAGTAATACAACAACACGTAATCTTGTAGATGCACTCACATTAAACCGATCTCAGCTTCTAGCCGCCTATCGACCGCTTCCAGCCGATAACGCATTTACGCTACCTGATGGTACACAAGCAACATCTGTAAATTACACATATGCGGCTATAAATGCCGATCCATTTCTCGACACAACACCGATTGTAGTAAGAGGCGTAGATATTCTTAGCATAAAGCGAGGGCAAGCGGTAATCATTACGTTTCTTGCCGACTCGAATAGCTATGAAGAAGACTACAGGATATTTGAACGCTTCTTGAATACCCTTGAGTTTTAACCATGAAAATTCATACACGCCATCTCATTTTCTACTCTATCCTGCTGCTAACCATACTCGTTAACAGCGCGCCAGTTGCTGCTCAAGCAACATTCATTGATTTGGATCGGCTTGAACGCGCTACGGTCTACATCATGCAAACTGATAATGTGGGAACCGATTTATTGGTAACCTGTGTCAGTTCAGGTACGATTGTCAGCCGGGACGGATTAATTCTAACCAACGCACATAGCATCGTGCCGGGTAAAACGTGCAAAGGGCAAACCCTAATTATTGCCATGACATCACAAGTAGGAGAAGCACCTGTACCACAATATCGTGCAGAAATTGCTCAGTCGGATATTGGTATTGATCTTGCTTTACTGCGAATCACCCGTGAGCTTGATGGTCGTCTGGTTGACACACAATCACTTCGTCTACCATTCGTCGAATTAGCCGATTCCTCTACGGCGAAACTTGATGAAACAGTTACTGTTGTCGGCTATCCCGGTATTGGTAACGATCCAGTTACATCAGTGCGTGGAACGATAACAGGTTTTGTTTTCGAGCCAAGTAGCATCGGTTCTGGCTCAGCTTGGTTAAAGAGCAGCGCCCTGATACCCGGAACAATGTCAGGCGGAGGAGTTTACAATCAACAAAGTCAGCTTGTTGCCATTCCCACGACTGCGCCAGTCACATCAAGTAACGGAGTTTCGACCAACTGCCTTGCAATCCAAGATACCAATCGCGATAAAGTTGTGAATGAAAATGACTACTGTGTACCAACTGGCGTGTTCATTAACGCGATGCGCCCATCAAACTTTGCGCGGCCTTTGTTGCGTGGCGCCTCACTTGGGCTTTCGCTGGCAACCATTTCAACGCCTATCACAGCATCGCAAGCATCAGGTGTCCCAACATTTAAGCGCTTATTTTTCGCAGGCTCAGTTAATCCGGCAGGAATGCCTTCATCTGTGATAAGCAGCTTGCCTGCTGGTAGTAATAATTTGTATCTATTCTTCGATTATGAGAATATGACTCCTGAAACTGTTTATGAGTTGCGTGTCACAACGGATAACGTTCCAAACGCGACTTTTAGTTTGTCGCCAGTGCGTTGGAGTGGCGGCGAACGCGGCATGTGGTATATCGGTAGTGGTGGGCAACCTTGGCCGAATGGAGTATACGAATTCACGCTGTTTGCAAATGGTGTCGCGGCTCCATCGCAGAAACTGACCATCGGCGCAGCACCAAGCACAGACCCTGTTTTTAGCGACATCACCTTTGGCCTACTGGATTCTAGAGGCCAACCACAAGGAAATGGCTTTGTTCTACCGGCTGGCAATATTGCCACAGCCCGTTTCATCTATCGAAACTTAGAAGATGGATTAAATTGGATAGCCATTTGGTATTTAAATGGCAGGGAGGTTAAGCGCGTTGAAAACACATGGAATGCGGGCGCGAGTGGAGCATCGGTAAATACCAGCATTGAAGTAGCTGAAGGTCTACTACCGGGCAGTTATCGTTTGGAGCTTTACATCAAAGACCGTCTCCAAGCCACATCAGACTTCATAATTGCTGGCTCGCAACAGGGTGCATTGCCACAAATCTTCACGAAATTGCGTTTTACGGCTGCCAATTCAGATGCCGACGCAATCACCAACACGTCGATTAGCAACTTTCCGCAAAACCTGAATGCCCTTTATGCGCTTTTCAATTGGGAACAAATCGCTCCGGGTACATTGTGGACACTTCGCTGGCTCGTTGATGGTGTCTCCTTCTATGACCAGACGTTGCCATGGAATAACGCCCAAAGCGGCGAAAACTTCCTCATGCGCCTAACTGCTTCAGCAGGACTTCCCGACGGAACATATTCAGTTGAGCTTCGTGTCAATAATGTTTTGCTCCAAAAAGCGCAAGCTCAGGTAGGAATTGGGCAGCTTCCGATTGATCGTTTTGCGCGCGCCAGCGGTGTGCAGCTTCGCGGTCACATTCTGAATGCCGACACGCGTCAAGGTATTTCTGGTGTAACCGTTATCATAATAAGCGAACAATTTTCAGTAGCCGATTTTACATGGAATCAAGATCAGATATTTGATTTGGCTGTGACAGATAGCGATGGGACATTTGAAATTAGCCGACCACTTGAATATAGCACGACAGACAAGCCAGTTGAATACAGTGCGATTATTTCAGCCAACGGATTCCTCCCTTTGACGGCAGATGGAGTCGAAGTCAATATCAACACACCTAATCCGCTTGAACTGACAATTTATTTAAACAAGGACTAAAAATCAATAATATGTCAGCCAAGCAAAGAATTGATGTGCTTATGTTTGAACGTGGTCTTGCCCCCAGTCGGGAAAAAGCCCGCGCCATGATTATGGCTGGGGAAGTACTGGTTGATGGTCAACCTGCACCAAAACCCGGTGCATCTGTTGCTGTTGAAGTCAATATAGTGGTCAAAAACAAACCACGATTTGTTAGTCGTGGCGGAGACAAATTGGCGTGGGCATTAGAAACATTTCAGGTGGATGTATCGGGTCACATTTGTGCTGATGTTGGTGCAAGTACCGGGGGTTTTACCGATTGCCTACTCCAAAATGGAGCTGCTCGAATCTACGCCATTGATGTGGGTTATGGGCAAATTGATTACGCTTTGCGGCAAGATGAGCGCGTAATCGTAATCGAAAGAACCAATGCCCGTTACCTCGAAACACTTGCCGAACCTGTTGATTTTGTGACAGTTGATGCCTCTTTTATCTCACTCAAGATTCTTATTCCAACGATCAAAAATTGGTTACAGCCTTCTTCCGAATTGATTCTATTAATCAAGCCTCAATTTGAAGCCGGTCGTGAAGAAGTAGGCAAAGGTGGAGTGGTACGCGATTCCAAAACACACAAACGCGTTTTAACCGATATTCTAACCTTTATGAGACAAATAGGATTCGACATCAGAGGCTTAACAACCTCCCCTATTAAAGGCCCAGCGGGAAATACCGAGTTCCTCACTTGGATACATCACGGAAATCATCTAGATGTTCCACTTGAAATTTCAACAATGGTGGCCTCCGTCATTTCCTAGAACTTTGAACCGCCTCTACACCTAGCAGAGTCTTTACCTGTATAATCAACCGACACCCATAAACAGAATTGATGTAAAACATGACGCGAACTGATATTCGTAACTTTTCAATTATCGCTCACATTGATCACGGCAAAAGCACTTTGGCGGATCGACTGTTGCAGCTTACCCATACCGTTGCGGATCGCAATATGCAGGAACAGCTATTAGATAGCATGGATCTAGAACGTGAGCGCGGTGTTACGATTAAAGCCTCTGCCGTCCGAATGAATTACCGTGCGAATGACGGAAAAGAATACATTATCAATCTAATCGACACGCCCGGTCACGTAGATTTCAATTATGAGGTCAGCCGTGCGCTACAGTCCTGCGAAGGAGCCGTGTTAGTCGTTGATGCAAGTCAAGGTGTCGAAGCCCAAACCCTCGCTAATCTTTATCTGGCGCTTGACCACAATCTTGAGTTGGTTCCGGTCATTAACAAAATTGATTTACCCGCGGCACATCCCGCCGAAGTTGCCAAAGAGCTAGAAGATTTGCTCGGTATCTCTGCCGACGAAATGATACCGATCTCTGCCAAGCAAGGAATAGGTATTCAAGAAGTCTTAGAAGCCATTGTCACGCGTGTTCCACCGCCAAAAGGGGAACTCGATGCTCCCTTGCAAGCACTCGTATTCGACTCCCATTACGATGCTTACAAAGGCGTGGTTGCTTATGTACGCGTTTTTAATGGCAAACTTGATGCCCGTTCCGCCTTACGTTTAATCGCCACTGATGCCAAATTCGAACCCGTCGAAATCGGCGTATTTAGCCCGAAGATGACCGTTAAAGACTCCTTAGAAGCGGGTGAAGTGGGTTATGTAGCCACGGGTTTCAAAACAGTACGAGAATGCCGTGTTGGGGATACGATTACCCACGCCATCAACGGCGCTCCAGAAGCACTACCCGGCTATGAACGTGTCAAACCCATGGTCTTTGCAGGCTTCTATCCAACTGACAACGATGATTATACAGATTTGCGTGAAGCGCTAGAAAAACTTCAACTTAACGATGCCTCGCTGGTTTATCAGCCCGAAACATCTCAAGCACTGAATTTTGGTTTTCGCGTCGGCTTTCTCGGTTTGTTCCACATGGAAATTATTCAAGAACGTCTAGAGCGCGAATATGATCTCGATATTCTGGCTACGGCACCCAGCGTCGAATATCAAGTAGTATTGACCAATGGTGAGACGATTCTGATTGATAGCCCTTCCCAACTGCCCGATGAATCCACCATTACTGAAATCCGCGAACCGTGGATGAAAATTCAGATTTATACGCCGCAAGATTATATCGGTGCGGTGATGGATTTAGTCATTAAGAAGCGCGGTGAATACATAACCACCGAATATCTCGACCCGACGCGTGTGATGCTTCACTACAATATTCCGCTATCAGAAGTTATCGTTGATTTTTTTGACCGTATGAAAAGTGTCACTAAGGGTTATGCCAGCATGGATTACCAATTTACCGAGTACCGGTCAGGTGACTTGGTAAAATTAGATGTGCTGGTCAACAATGAACCGATGGATGCTCTCGCGATGATTATCCATCGCGAGAGTTCGTACTACAAAGGTCAAAAACTCGTTACCAAATTGAAAGATCTCATTCCACGGCAAATGTTTGTCATTCCCATTCAAGCTGCTGTGGGTAAGAAAATCATCTCACGCGCAAATGTCAGCGCCATGCGTAAAGATGTTCTCGCCAAATGTTACGGTGGTGACATTTCCCGAAAGAAGAAACTGCTTGAAAAGCAGAAAAAGGGTAAGAGACGTATGAAGATGGTCGGCTCAGTTGAAGTCCCTCAGGAAGCATTCATGGCAATCCTGAGCTTGGATGATGATTAATGAAATCTTCGAAATAGGTGGCATTATTGCGGAAGAGGCGCGCCTCTTCCGCAATAATCGACGACCCTGCAAAGGTTAGGAAACTCGAACCAATTTCGGTTGACACAAATGAACTTTTGTTCTAAAATTGATGTGGATAGTGATTGATTTCATATTCACTGTACATTTTTGTGTGGACGACATGCCATGTCCGTAATACAATAGTCTCTCTGCCTTGGAGTCTTTGTCTTAAAAATGCATTTGGCTTTGCACTTTCGGCGGTTTTCTCCCTCACATCCGCTGCGATGGCACATATTCTGCACAGCGGTGGCATTAGCCGAATATCCCGCCGAATCACTGTCATTTCAGTGGCATTAGGGGAGCTACCCGCTGACCCAAAATGTCAATTCGGCGCTTTCTCCCGTGCTTGCCGCCGTGCAATTCAGCGGGAAATCTGCACAAACTGCAATTATTGTGCAGATTTTGCATCATGCGTAGTATGTTCGGCAAAATGTTGTTCATAACACTTGTTAGTTAATAGTCGTCTATCCACTTCAACACCGCTTGAGCCTGTCCATCTGATAATCGCCCAGCAGTAAGCAATTCCTGCACAATATCAACTAGCCGAAATACAGATCGAACAGCTACCCCTGCTAGTTGATTCACAGGTCGCATTTCAAGTAGCGTCACAATTGACTGTGTTTGTAATCCCACACTTCGCGCATTTGCGATGAATTGCTCAACACTTGCCAAATCTTCTACACAATTCATCAGTAATACACTCATATGCCCTGAATTATAAGACCCCACCAGATCATAAACTGCCGCCTCACCCCTGCCTCGGCTGTAGACCATTGATAGTCCAGTCTGTAGGCTGCAAGCCACTCCTAGCGGGACACTATCAACGGTTGCAATCAAGTGATCCACTTCCGAAACATCAAATTGTAACAAAACCAGCTTTGCGACTTCAGCTAACAATTGCGGATAAGCAGGCAAATACTCCGGACAAAACCGAACAGGTGTAACCTTATCACCACTAACAAAGTAACCAAATTGCAATATCCCTGTATTCCACAACCAATCACATAGCCCAGCGCTCATATGCTGGTTTTCTCTTGCAACATCTGCCAAAGCATCGACATCGCCCATGTGCTGACCCATGTTGGGGCAGTCTCACCCTGTCCGCCGAAACCGTATACTCGTGATCGAGTTCCACTAGGTGTATAAACAGCTATAGCAGTTCCGCCCTCAGAATCGGCATGTTGATCGTCCATATCGGGATGACTAACTACTGCAATCCCCGCGCTCGCTTGATTTGATTTACAAACGGTTTCGGCCACCTTTTCTGCCATTTCACGTATAGTCAGCGCAGCATCCAAATTCAATGCCGTTTGAACATTTGCAGGGCTAGCATAAACCTCTTGCTTGATGAACACCGTCTCATTTCCCGGCACACTTTTTAAGTGTTGGCTAATTGGATCACCTACCCCTGTTTCGCTAACAGCTAGGGTAAGCCCGTTTGCAGCCAGCAATTTCACAAGTATGTTTTCAATCTCATCCTCGTCAACGCCAAAAATAAACTTCCCCACCAGTTGTCGAATCTGAACTTCCACCGATGCAATCATCTCATCTGCAATGGCTTCCGTGTCAGCTTTCGCGGTAATTCGCACATCCACCTGCCCAGCATGGGCAGCTAATCCAACTGTAGGATTGGACATTTCCAATAAAGTCGTCCCTATCTCATTATCAAGTAGGCTTTCGCCGATACCAGCCGTTTTCAGGACTTTAGCCTTTATGATTCCGACACCGAGCTGGTAGCGTTCTTTTAGGTGAGGAATAACTTTCTCATTCATCAAAAACTTCATTTCACGCGGCACACCGGGCAAACTGATAACAATATGACCTTGATGCTCAACAATAAATGAGGGAGCAGTTCCCACTGGATTCTCAATGAGAATCGCGTCATCCGGCAAATATGCTTGCCTGCGATTGTTATCCGTCATTTGAGCGCGAAAACCTGCAAACCGCTCAGCAATTGCATCTAATAGTGTTTGATGGAATGTCAATCCACGGTCGGTTGCTATAGCAATAGACTGGCGTGTCATATCGTCAACAGTTGGCCCTAATCCCCCGCATGTAATGACCACATCAGCCCGTCCCATTGCGATCCGAATGGCATCTGCAATGCGTTTTTCGTTATCACCGACCGAGGTCATAAAAAACAGATTTACACCGATGTCGCGCAAAGCCTTGGCAATAAAAACGGAATTAGTATCAGTTATCTCGCCTAGCAAGATCTCAGTACCGATAGCCACAATTTCTGCGTTTATGTTTTCAGTCATAATTTACCCAACTCTCAGCTAAAAATAATCCTCTACATAGTACTCCATTCAAAGGTAACTGCATACTACTTAACAGTTGAATGGCTATATCGAAAAACAAAGTAAATACACTGAAATTTTCACGCTTAAGGTTTGCAAAAATAAAACTAGACGTTATAATCACTTGAATAAGTAGAATAAAACACAAAGCAAAAACTTTGTGCATATTCAACAAATATTTGTCCGTAAAAAATGCTCTTACCTAAACGATCTATATGGAGGATGTCAAGGTGGCAAGTGTAACGTTTAATCACGTATACAAAAAGTATCCAGGCGGTGCTAATGCCGTTGCTGACTTGGATATTGCGGTTGCTGACAAGGAATTTCTCGTCTTTGTCGGTCCGTCAGGTTGTGGCAAGTCTACCAGTCTACGTATGCTCGCAGGTCTAGAAGAAATCACCGAAGGCGAAATTCTGATCGGTGATCGCGTTGTCAACAACGTGGCTCCGAAAGATCGTGACGTAGCGATGGTGTTCCAGAGTTATGCGCTTTACCCGCACATGACTGTTTATGACAATATGGCTTTCGGCTTGAAGCTTCGTAAAACCCCTAAGCAGGTTATTGACCAGCGCGTACATGAAGCCGCCAAGAGCTTGGGTATCGAGCAGTTGTTGGATCGCCGTCCCCGTCAACTTTCGGGCGGTCAGCGCCAGCGTGTGGCTGTAGGCCGCGCAATTGTGCGTGAACCCTCTGTATTCTTGATGGACGAGCCCCTCTCCAACCTTGATGCTAAACTCCGGGTAGAAGCACGTTCCTTTATCAGTAAGTTACATCAACGCCTCGGTACGACTTTCATTTACGTGACACATGACCAAGTCGAAGCCATGACAATGGGTACACGTATTTGCGTTCTGAGCGCAGGCGAACTGCAACAGATTGATACACCATTCAATCTGTACCACAACCCTCGCAATTTGTTCGTCGCCGGATTTATTGGCAGCCCGTCAATGAACTTCTTTGATGCAACGCTTCGGGAAGAAGGTAGCGGTCTGGTTGTTGACACTGGCAACTTCAAGCTCCCAATTCCTGCTGATCGTGTTGAATCGTACAAAGCATTTGCAGGAAAAAAAGTAGTTTTTGGTATCCGTCCTGAAGATATTCATGATGTAGATTTCCAGCCACCCGGAATTGTCCCCGGAACTATTGAAGCCAATGTTGATGTTGTAGAACAAATGGGCAACGAAATGGTCGTCTATTTGGAAGAACGTGGATCAACCTTTATTTCACGTATGGATCCACGTACACGTTCACGCGTTGGTCAGCGCATGGGTGTCGTCTTCAACTTGGAAAACATGCATCTATTTGATGTAGACAGCAAGTTGTCTTTGGCCTATGACTACAAAACAGCGGAAGCTGCAAAAGCTAAGTAACCGATCAGCTTAGTTGGTCTCTTTAAAGCCGCCCCTTAATGTGGGCGGCTTTATTTTTACACCCACAGATATGGTATCCTACTGCACGAAATAACTTTTACACTAATCCTTCACAAGCAGAGGTTCAATTACCGGTGAAACTAACCGCCTACAATCAACCTGAATTATTTCAGGAACTTCAGAATGAATGGAACGAATTACTGGCTCGAAGCCACTCGAATCGCGTCTTTAGCACATGGGAATGGCAATCGACATGGTGGGCATCCTACCATCCCGGTGAGCTTTGGGTGATTACCTGTCGAGATGATGTGGATCGTCTTGTAGGCATTGCCCCTTGGTTTATTGATTCTACCGAACAATATGGTCGTGTTGTCCGTCCAATAGGATGTGTCGAGGTAACAGACTATCTCGACATCATCGTAGATAACGACTGTACTCAGGTTGTATTTGAAGCACTGGCTGATTTTGCCGTTGCTAACAAACAGTACTTTGATCTCATTAATTTATGCAACCTGCCTGAAGACTCCCCCACCTATGGTCAATTCGCAACCATCCTAAACCAACGAGGGTTCGAAGCAGCGCTCACCCAACAAGAAGTCTGTCCGGTGATCCACCTTCCGACAGAGTGGGAAGCCTATTTTGAACTTCTGGATAAAAAGCAGCGTCATGAATTGCGCCGCAAGATACGCCGGGCAGAAGGCGCGGCTGAAAAAATCGAGTGGTATATCGTGGGCGAACAACACAATCTGAATGAAGAAATTGATCGTTTCTTGCATCTAATGGGAGCTTCACAATACGAAAAAGCGAAATTCCTTGAAGACCCACAAAATCTGGAATTCTTCAAAGCAATCGTTCCCATCACCTTTCAAAAACATTGGCTCCAAATGAGCTTTCTAGTGATTAATGGCGAGCCAGCAGCGGCCTATTTGAATTTTGTCTATGGCGACAGCGTATTGGTTTATAATTCTGGCTTGTTACCCGATAAATACGGTCAGCTCAGTGCTGGTATCATCCTACTCGCGCACAATATCCGCACAGCCATAGAAAACGGCTATAAGGTGTTTGATTTCTTACGTGGCAATGAGATTTACAAGTTTCGAATGGGGGGGCAGGAAACACGCGTGTTCATGCTCACGGCACAGCTATCACCAAGTTAGAGTGAATTCTGTAACACAAGTAACTTGTCATTTAACTTCTAGTGCAATGGATAAGGCAATAACAGGTAAAAAGCACCTAACAAACCTTTAGCCATTGCACATGATTAGACCAGCTAACAATTAGCCGCCGTAAGAATTCGGAATATCGGCCACAGTGACAGCGATATAAGGGTCTTTTTCTTGTAAAGGCAATGTGTCGCTCTCATTCATTAGCGTCTGCCCCTTGTGATATAGCACATCATTAAATCCATCATAACGATAGCGCCGATTCACCCACCCATATTCGGGATGTTGAAACATCACATTAAATTGAATGGCCTCGTCTTCCAGAATAATCTTTTCGTCGATAATCCAGATGGGAGCATATTGATCTAAATGCGGCTTTACTTTAGCGTCACGCTTGTCACGAAGTGATTGTTCAAGACTCATGTTGATTTTTCCCAGTTTAAAAACATAGATCCATTATTGTAACGGTTTGTCCTCAGAACTAACAACCTATTTCACCCGGTTCTGGAACTTAGGTACAGAGTATGATATTATCCCATCCATTGTGCAAATTGAAAATGTTCAGGAGTACCTCCTTTTGCGAGAGATTTTAGATTTAGTCTGGTCTCGTTTCAAAGTCATCGCGGGCATCGTAGGTGATGTGGAAGCCACTATAATTGCGGTTGGATTTTACTACACTATTCTAGTACCGTTTGGACTTTTGGCACGCTACTCTGGAAAAACACTAAAGCAGCAAGATAAGGTCGAATGGCTCGAACGCCCTCTTGTTGCATCGGACCTCGATTCTGCTAAACGGCAGGGTTAATTCATAATGTATATTCTTGGTATCGCTTGTTATTATCACGACTCCGCCGTTGCACTCATCAAAGATGGACAACTCGTTGCCGCTGCGATGGAAGAACGGTTTTCACGCAAAAAAAACGACAATAGTTTTCCTAAGAAAGCTATCGAGTTCTGTTTAGAACAGGCTGGCATTAAAGGCCAAGACCTCGACTATGCAGTCTTCTATGAAAAGCCACTTGTAAAGTTTGAACGTATCTTATTAACCACGCTTGAAACCTTTCCCAAATCGGCAAGTGTCTGGCGAGATGCGATGGTCAATTGGCTGAAAGAAAAACTCTGGATCAAAACCGAGATTCAGAGCCAAGTAGGTGTGAAATATGATCGTATTCTCTTCTGCGATCATCACATGAGTCATGCTGCAAGTGCCTTCTTCGCCAGTCCTTTCCGTGAAGCTGCCGTCCTAACAGTAGATGGTGTCGGTGAATGGACAACCACGACCCTCGGCAAAGCGACAAGCCGTTGGGTGGGTGATGAATCAGGCAAAAACGACATTGAATTATTTCAAGAAGAAAAGTTTCCACATTCGATTGGCCTACTCTACTCGGCGTTCACCGCCTATCTGGGCTTTCAAGTCAACAATGGTGAATACAAAGTCATGGGGATGGCTCCCTATGGTCAACCCCGCTATATGGATAAAGTTCACCGCCTCATTAAGTTCAATGAAGCTGATGGTAGCTTCCAACTCAACATGGATTACTTTAGCTATCACTATTCAGCCAGTGAGAGTTACAACCAGAGCTTCTTAGATCTGTTCGGCCCTGCCCGACCGACCACAGCGGATTTCTTCACATCTGTTACCAACCCTGAACGCTCTGCTGAAAAAAACGCAATGGACGAAAATCAGCGTTTTGCAGATATTGCTGCCAGCATTCAGGTAGTAACCGAACAAACCCTGATTAATATCGCCAATTATCTGCATAAAAAAACAGGTCTGAGCAAATTGGTGATGGCCGGTGGCGTAGCGCTGAATACCAAAGCCAACTACCGTATTCTCGCTGAAACGCCCTTTGATGAAATTTACATCCAACCTGCCGCAGGTGATGATGGTGGTGCGTTAGGCGCGGCACTTTGGGCGTATCACATTACGCTCGACAAACCGCGTGACTGGGTCATGCCTCACGCCTATTGGGGTCAAGGATTTAGCGATGGGGAATGTGCCGACTTTCTCAATAGCAAGGGTGTGAAATATGAATCCTTCGCTGAAACCGAAGAAAAACTAATTGATACCGTCGCTGAAGGTCTGACGCAAAAGAAAGTGGTGGGCTTCTTCCAAGGAAGATTTGAATGGGGGCCTCGTGCACTCGGCAACCGCAGCATTTTAGCCGATCCACGCACCGAAGAAATGAAGGAAGTCGTTAACACGAAAATTAAGTTTCGTGAACCCTTTCGTCCCTTCGCACCAGTGATTCTGCGTGATCGCGCTGCTGAATACTTCGACTATCCCAATGTGCAAGTGCATGAAGCGCCGCGTTATATGTTGATGGTCGCGCCCATTAAAGCCGATAAACAAGATAAAATTCAGGCCGTCTGTCATCAAGGGACAGGACGTTTGCAAACAATTGAGCGTGAAACCAATCCTCGCTACTATGGTGTCATTGAAAAATTTGATCAAATAACGGGTGTGCCGGTCATACTGAACACATCCTTCAATTTGCGTGGTGAACCAATAGTCACATCACCAAAAGATGCTTGGAACACATTCCAAAACAGTGATATTGACTACTTGGTACTCAATTCATTTTTAGTTCGTAAACCCAAATAAGAGGTGTCCTAATGCGTGATTTATTCGCCCGTATGGGCATACTCGGTGAGTTGTTAAGTTTTTTATGGCGACGTAAGCTCTATTGGCTGATCCCCATGATTATCACTTTGATTGTTTTTGCTATTTTCATCATCTTGGGTAGCAATCCAGCCCTTCAACCATTTATCTACACACTCCATTAAGAGGTATCATCAGTGGATAAATCAGCGATTGTTATCCTTATCATTGTCGTTCTCTCGGTTGTAGGTTCGTTTCCAGCAGCCAAGATTTCGAGCAAAAAAGAGAAAATCTATTCGGGTACGCTCGGTAAGATCTTCCATCATATTGCCGTAGGCGCTTATATTGGTGTTGCTCCTGCTGCTCTTCTCGGTAGTCTCGTTGTAGGGCCGCTAAAATTAGGCATTCCGCTAGCGCTTACAGGCGTAGCGTTGGCTTTCGTGTTTCTGTTGCTCTATGCACTAGAAGAGCGTTCCGCCAGAGTCGGTGTTGATGTCGATGATCATGCTTGGACTCAAGAAGACGCGAAAAAGTCACGTCTATAAAACATAATCATATACAAAGCGGCTGTGAACCAACTAAGTATCACAGGCGCTTTATATTTGGGTATAATCGCATCGCTAAACCAATTTACTTGTGATAAAAGGATAATCCCTAAATGCCCCGCGCGTTATTGAGCGTCTACGATAAGACAAATCTCGTCAGTTTTGCGACCAATCTTGTTGAATTAGGTTGGGATCTTGTTGCCAGTGGTGGGACTGAAACCACTTTGCGTGGGGCTGGTTTGCCAGTCACCCCTATCGAGCAGTTGACTGGCGTTCCAGAAATGTTGGATGGTCGTGTCAAAACACTCCACCCTGCTATCCATGCTGGCATTCTTGCGCGGGATAAAGCCGAAGATTTAGACGTCCTTCAAGAACATGGCTTTGCACCGATTAATATGGTTGTCTGTAATTTGTATCCATTTCAGCAAACCGTGTCACAAATGGGTATTACATTACAAGATGCTATTGAGCAGATAGATATTGGTGGTGTGACGCTTTTACGTGCCGGTGCGAAGAATTTCTTCCACGTTATAACGGTGTGTGATAATAGTGACTACACGAAGATTAGTGCCGAATTGAAAGCATCCGGTACTGTAGATTTGGCGACACGTCGCAAACTTGCAGTGAAAGCCTTCGCTCATACTCGTGACTACGATACCGCAATCCACGCCTTCCTATCACAGGACATTGTTCCGAGTCTGCTAAATACAGACTTACCTCAACACCTTTCAATCGGTATGCAGCGTGTAGAAAATCTTCGTTATGGTGAAAACCCCCATCAAGCTGCCGCATACTATAGCCGTTCAGCCAATACAGGACCGTTAGGTGGCACGGTACTCGGCGGCAAACAACTTTCATATAATAACATTCTTGATCTTGATTCCGCATGGCGCTCGGTCAGCAGCTTTAACGAACCCGCCGTTGTGATTGTGAAGCATCTCAACCCTTGCGGTATTGCAACAGGCAATTCAATAACTGAAGCATACCCCGGCGCATTAGCCTCTGACCCTGTTTCGGCTTTTGGGGGTGTAATAGCGGTCAATCGTATCGTAGATGAAACCTTTGTTGCGGCACTTGGTTCGCTCTTTGTGGAGGCAATTGCGGCACCAGCCTTTTCGCCAGCCGCACAAGCATTATTGACCGATAACCGTAAGAACTGCCGTTTGCTACAAGTTCCGTTAGCCTATACGGGCAGTGAACTTGAAGTACGGAGCGTACAAGGTGGTTGGCTCGTGCAAAGCGCTGATACAGGCGACCCTACAGGTACAGTACTCCAAATCGTCACCGAGCGTCAGCCGACATCTGAAGAACGCACTGCTCTACAATTTGCTTGGAAAGTTGTTCAGCACGTCAAATCAAATGCGATTGTACTGGCTTATGCCAACCTAACCGTTGGTATCGGTGGCGGGCTTTCAAGCCGGGTGGATTCGGTAGAATTGGCTGTTGCCAAAGCAGGAGATCGTGCTAAAGGAAGCGTGATGGCTTCGGATGCCTTCTTCCCATTTGCTGATAACATCGAAAAAGCAGCAGCAGCAGGTATCACAGCCGTGATCCAACCCGGTGGTTCTATCCGTGACAAAGTCGTTATTGAAGCAGCAAATATGGCAAATATGGCGATGCTCTTCACAGGCACACGTCACTTTAAACATTGATCACGCTTAAGTGCTGATCTAACCAAGCCTTGCGAGTAAAGAATCGGCTCTGCTATAATGAGGGTCGATGCCACCTTAGCTCAATGGTAGAGCAACCGCTTCGTAAGCGGTAGGTTGCGGGTTCAAGTCCCACAGGTGGCTTCTTTAATGCCCGCGTCGCCCCAAATGATGCGGGCATTTGTATTATCCCCACACGGAGAGCATCATGCATGACACACAGCGTCCGGTAACGATAGCAGTTGTCGGGGGTACAGGTGCAGGCAAGACTACAATCTCAAATGCCATCTTAGAACGAGTTGGCAGTCATCGCATCGCTTATATCCCGCATGACGCGTATTACAAAGACCTATCCGCTATTCCCTTCATCCAACCCGATGTTCGGAATTTTGACCACCCTGATGCATTAGATACCACGCTCATGATTGAACATATTACCCAATTACAGAAATGGCAGCCCACGCATATTCCTGTCTATGATTTTACACATTATCTACGTACACAAAAAACACAACTTGTACAGCCACAGCCTATTTTACTAATTGAAGGTATCTTGCTCTTCGCCGAACCTGCTTTGCGTGACTTATTCGACATCAAAATTTTTGTAGATATTGATGCGGATATTCGCTTCATTCGCCGCTTGCAAAGGGATATTGTCGAACGAGGCCGTACCATCGAATCAGTGATCAACCAATATCTCACAACAGTGCGCCCCATGCACCTTCAATTTGTCGAACCCAGCCGACGCTATGCCGATGTCATCATCCCCGAAGGCGGTCACAATCTTGTGGCTATCGACATGGTTGCGGATCGCATACGAACCATGCTGACCGATCTTGAAAAAGATAATCAAATCTAACCCCAAATACGCAAATCTCCGCACCTATTAAACTTGCTCTGAGTGCATAACACTCATATAATGGTGATGATAGTAATTGACCTCAATCCAATTAGCACCATCTTCTGGTGACCGAGATTACACCAGTGACAACACTCACTCAAGCAGATTCAATTGACACCAAAAATTTAATGGCAGTATTAGACACTTTAAAGTCGCCAATCATTTTGCTAGATCATACCTACCACATAATCGACTTAAATCAGCAAGCAAAACACATTCTCAATTTAACTTCGGCAACAATTGATGGAAAGGTGTTGACGGACATCCTGCATGGCGAGGAACTTGATCAAGTATTTGACGGAAGCAACACATTACATGAATGGGCTATTGGGGAACGTGTCTATATGCCCGTCGTCCAGTCCGCGGCGCACGGTTGGACGATTCTTCTGAATGATGTGAGCCATTACAAACGACTCAATCATAATCAGAGTGAGTCAATGCGCTATCTCCTACATGATTTACGCTCGCCTCTGACTGCCATACAAGGTTTCGCCAGTATGATGAGTTCAGTTGGTGAGCTAAATGAAAAACAAGAACACTTTATCAACAAAATTCTCTCCGGCGTAACCCAAATGACGGTCTTGGTTGAGAATGTTCAGGATGCAGGGCGCTATGATCCTGACACCGGTTCCTATCAACTGATGCGCGTCCCCACAGACATCGGTATGATCGTTCGCAAAATCGTGGATAATCATCTCGTCCCTGCGGAAAAAACCTTGTCTCTGAGTCTTTCGATAGCAGATGACCTTCCCGTTATCAATGCTGATGAAACCATGCTCCAAAGAGCAATCAACAACCTAGTGGATAATGCTATCAAGTACACGCCTGATGGTGGGGAAATTCGCGTTTTAGTAACTTGTTCTGAAAACATGATCTTAGTTGCTGTTGAGGATACGGGTCTTGGTATAAGCCCTGAAAATCAGGCACAGCTTTTCAATCGCCATGCACGCATTTATCGTCAAGAATTTAAGAAGATCAAAGGAACAGGTTTAGGCTTGTTCATCGTCCGAAGTGTAGCCAAACGGCACGGTGGCGATGCTTGGGTAAAAAGCGTGGAAGATCAAGGCAGTACTTTCTATATTAGTATTCCTCTTGAAGGTGCGAATCTCCTTTCCTTTGCTGAATGAGAGGCTTGCCAATATAGCGTAAGCTCACATCCATTTTGGCTGTGAGCATGTAGGATATTTCCTGATGCCAATTCAAATTCTTCCTGAACTTGTCGTTGCTCAAATTGCAGCCGGCGAGGTCGTTGAACGCCCTGCCTCAGTTGTTAAAGAACTGATGGAAAATGCCCTAGACGCAGGGGCGCAGCATATCCGTATCGAAATTAGCGGTGGTGGTCGTCAACGCATACGAATCAGTGATGACGGAACAGGTATTCTGCCGGAGGAAGTGGAACTGGCCTTCCAACGCCATGCAACCAGCAAACTGACAACTGCCGAGGATTTGTCTTCTATCGAAACCCTTGGCTTCCGTGGTGAAGCACTCGCCAGCATCGCGTCAGTTAGTCAATTAACTATCATCACCCGCCATGCGTCTAGTTCATCTGGCTTGTTACTACAACTTGCAGGCAGCGAGATTATACGCCGTCAATCAATTGGCGCTCCCGTTGGTACAGTCATCACAGTCGAGAACCTCTTTTACAACACCCCTGCCCGTCTCAAATTTCTCAAGAAGGAAAATACCGAAAAGCGTCAAATTGCGCTTTACATTACCCGTTACGCGATGGCTTATCCACATGTGCGTTTTACATTGGAGCAAGATGGGCGTGAAGTGTTTCGGTCGAGTGGGAGTGGGCAATTAGCAGATGTAATCGTCTCGGCGTTGGGCTTGGATAGTTTTAAAAACATGGTCGAAGTCGCAACTCGTGAAAGCGACAACCAACCACGCCAAGAAATTATGGTCACGGGCTTTAGTTCTGTACCGAGTTTGCATCGTGCCGACCGCAATCACATTACGCTTTTCGTCAACGGACGCTGGATACAAGACACTCGCTTGTCATATGCCATTACGCAGGCATACCACACCTTCTTAATGACTGGACGTTATCCGGTAGCGGTAATCTTAGTCAAAATCCCACCTGCTGAGGTTGATGTCAATGTCCATCCAACCAAGGCTGAAGTCCGCTTTCGCGATCCTGAAGGTATCTTCAGTGCTGTTCAGAGGGCAGTACGCCGGGCAGTTGTAGACCTTGCCCAAACGCCAGCGATGCGAGGTGGTCGGTTCGGCGGTATTGGCTTGAATCACGATAATCTGTCGGCATGGGAAAACACGCCGGATGGGCAGCGCCAACTGGGTATGAATCTCGATTTGTATTCAGCGGGAGCTTACACAAGGCAAGCACTTGCACCACATCAACAAGCACAAGACGCACCGGATGCTATTCCAGAAGGCCCCGGCGCACCTCAGAAACCGCGCACCCTTCCGATTCTGCGTGTAATCGGGCAAATAGGCGCGACCTATATTGTGGCTGAAGGGCCATCGGGTCTGTATCTGGTTGACCAACATGCCGCCCACGAGCGTATTCTTTATGAACAGTTTATGGACGAACATGCCCGCCACGAACAAGTTGCACAGCTATCGCTAGAAGCACAAACCCTAAACTTACCGCCCTCAGAAGCCCGATTGATAGAAGAGAATATGGATACTTTGCGCGAAGTGGGCTTCGATTTAGAACCCTTTGGCCCGAATACTTTCATCATCCGTAGTGTTCCGGCGTTACTTGCGGATCAATCGCCTACAGAAGTTCTAGGAGGCATTATTGCTGACTTAGAAGCGGGGACGAGTCCGGGACAAGCAACTATTGAGGATAAGATTGTCACGCGTGTCTGTAAACATGGCGCGATAAAAGCGGGACAAATATTGAGTATCGACGAAATGCAATCCATTGTTCGCCAACTTGAACGCTGCCGTTCACCTCATACCTGCCCACACGGTCGCCCCACCATGTTGCATATGACCAGCGAACAACTCGCCCGTGAATTTGGTCGCCTCGGTTAATAAATCTGCTCTTTTAACCTTCGTTACGGATAATGATTTGCGCTAACAATGGTTTAAAATATTGCAGATGTTGCAGTTGTTACTGCAATTACAGCACAATTTGCAATACTTCCGCTGAATTGCACGGCGGCAAGCTCGGCTGTATTCGCGTAATTGACATTTTTGTCCGGCGGGAAGCTCCCGTAATGCCACTGAAATGACACTGATTCGGCGGAATTCTCGGCTAATGCCACCGCTGTGCAATTTGTGCATATCGCTGCTGTATTGTGGCATTTTTCAGCGGTGATTGGACGATGAGCGTTAGCTTCTATTCCGTGAGAATCATATAATTTCGACACCTAATTATAGAACATAAGTTCAAATAAGTAAAGCGGAATCCGTTCGAGTTTTCAAACATTTGAGCGCTTTGAAACTCAGAACTCATAAGCAGCAAGAGCTATAAGCATCACTTGCTTGCCCATGTAAATAGATGCTCTGGTGGCGCACCACCCACACGACCATAAACCTTATCAGCATTCGGTTTTGCGACCCATACCATCCAACTCATGCTGTGTGTTTGACCATCTGTTGGAATTAAGGAATCTGGCAGAGGATAAGATGTATTCCGTGTCACCGCTCGTAAAACAATGGCGTTCGCAGTCACGTCGGTTATCTCGATCAAATAGGCTTCGTCAGATTCTAGCACCCCTACCCCAACCCACTGCAAACTGAATACCCCTGCACCGGCTGCTGCACCATCCGGCGGGAAAATAACCACAGGCGCAACAAACGTTGCTGTAGGTGTGGCGGTTTCATTACCCGATGGTGTTGGTGAAAGTGTGGGTGTCGGTGTGGGAGCAGGCAGATTAAGTGAATCGCCAACATTGATTTGAATATTACAACCCTCCCCACCGCTGGGAATTTCAAAGTTGCACGATTCAACACCCTCCAACTGTGGATTAAGAACAACAATCTGGGCAATCGTTATATTGAAATTTTGAGCAATTCCAACAATCGTATCGCCCGGTTGCACAATATATTGCATGACGGAAGAAGCTGTCGGAATATTAGGGGCACTGGCAGCAGTCGCTTCGATAGCCTCCGCAGTCTCGGTGTTTTCTGGCAGTGATGTAGCAGTCTGTCGAGGAATGAGGATCACCGTTCCCTGCCCCGGCATTACATCCATGCTTTGAACGGTATCGTTCAAACGTACGACTTGGTCCATAATGTGACCGGGGTCTCTACTAAAATCCGTATAACCAAACTGCTGTATGATAAAGCCTAAGGTATCATTAGCCTGAATGGTGTACTCATATGGCCCCGGTGTCGGGCTTGGTGTCAATGTTTCAGTCGGAGGAGCAGCAGTTTCGGTAGGTGTCGAACTGCCCACCGCAACTTGTTGAACAGGTTCTTGAACAAGGCTTGGGCTGGCAGTCAGCGTAATCGTTGGTATTTCCGTAGAGGTAGCAATAATCGCCTCTACAGTAGGTGTGACACCCCCTTGCGGCGCACTGCTGCAACCCACCATCAATACACAGACACAGATTAAACCTACCGGGCGCAAATTACGCATTATGTTCCATTTCCCCGTCCCTGCCACGTAAATTGGTGTGGTGCAGTGACAAAACTCGGCTTATCAGGCTGACTTTGCTTGACCACACCGATTGTCCAAGTGTAATCATGCCGGTCATTTTTCTGGCTTTGCCAATCGGCTGGCAAAATAAACAACAACGCTTGAGTCATAGCGGTATAGGCTTGGTGCGTGGTTAAATCTTCCACCGTCACCAAATAAGCCTCATCCGTGTTCAATGCGCCTGTTCCAAGCCAGCGCAAAGTGACCAAATCATCTTTGTTGAAGAACGCATTATCACTGGGGCTCAAAGCAGTTGGTATATTGTATGTCGGCGTTGCAGTCGGAGTAGGCGTTTCACTTCCAGATGCAGTCGGTTGGATGGTTGGCGTTACAGTCGGTTCTGGAACCCGCACTTCTTGCCCCGGATACAAAAGTACCGTACAACCCGGCCCGCCTGATCCAATACCAAAATCGCACTGTGAAAATGCGATTTCAGGGTTTAATTCAGAAAGAATACGCAGCGTCGCGCCATATTCTACCGCGATGGTAATAATATTTTCCTCGCCGCTAACAGTGTGCCATGTGACACCCGCTTGTAATGTTACCGTCGCCCGAACACGTATCCCCGCTGCATCACGCGTTATATCGCCAGAGGCTATCAGTGTACCATCTTGAAGACTTGAGCTTTCTGCGCCCGTTGCTGTCGCCGTTGGTAAAGCATTAGGATCAACCGTCGCCGTCGGCCAAGGAACTTCAATGGATTTACCTTCTTGTATCTGATTGGCATCCGTCAGATTATTCAAATCAAGTACCGTTTGCATCAGGTCTTTGTAATCACGATGCCCGCAGCGCGCAATTATGGCAATCAAACTGTCATTGGGCAGTACTTGCTGAATACAAGGCCCCTGTGTGGGCGTTATGGTAGGTGTTTCAGTATAAGTTGGTGTGGGAGGGCCAAGGGTAATCGTCGCAAGTTGCAATGTGGGACGCTGGGTATTCGTGACCATAACGCCGCCCAATGCATCCGATGTCGCTGTCAAAGTTCCGGCTGAGACAGTCGGTTGAACGGCAGTCGCTGGCAATACTGCACTAAATAAGCGTGACCCGGCAAAAATCAGTGTCGCAATACAAGCCACAAGCACTATCGTAACTAACCCACCGATGACATAGGTACCACCCCGCCACCGCAAATTACCTTCAAGTAAATCGGTTTCACCATGTAACTCGGCATAATCAGAACCAGAGCTTTCGGCGGTTGCATCACGATTGACAACCGGTACATTGACGAGTGTCGTGCCGCAGGTGCTGCACAAAGCCGCGTTCCGGTGGTTAGGCGTATCACAAATAGGACAAATCTTATAAGCCTGCGACAATACCTTTTCCTCACTCCAAACAGTTTGTAATCATTATAAATCGCCAAATCAGTCTATGAGGAGGCTCAACCCCTTATAGCTCATATGGCAGCCGAACATGCTGCTGGCTATTCTACATCGCTTTTACCAATATATTGATCAGCAGTCACAGAAGAAGCTATTTAATCAGCTAATCTCTCTGGTCGCGTCGGCCAATCGGTGGCAAGTCGCGCTTCAGTCTCGGCCCATGTTCGGATACTACTCGTCGCATCGGCTGCTTCTACATTACATGCGCCAACCGCACATGCCCAGCGCAATGCTTCAAGTGGCGAACTATTTCGTAAGAGCGCTGCCATAAAACCGGCATAAGCCGAGTCACCTGCTCCTGTAGTTCCTACAACCTTGACCTCAAAAGCCGGAATCCATATGTCACGATTAGCCCATTCCCCACTATCGAGATTGAGGCGCTCTAATCGGTGAAACAATTCTGCCTTTCCCGTCCTCAAATACATTCCCATCTCACCGAGCTTGAAACCAGCAATCACGACACCCATTGCCAGCATCTCCTCTGCCAGTTCACACAGATAGGTGCGTGTCAGGTGACGATGAATATGCGGCATCCAGCGCTCGTAGTCATCACGCCGCAAAGTTAACAGTATCTCCTCGATACTTGGTAGGAAAATGTCAACATTCGGTAGTGTACGTTCGAAAATACGCTGCCAATTTAAACGCGCAATCGCACCGTTGGGGTCAGGCTGTGCCATATCAAGTGAGGTTACAACGCCTGTAGCCTTGGCTTTGGCATATATGGCCTGTAAATCTTCGCCATCATCTTCGACGAGATGAGGAAGCAAAGTGGGATAACCTAAATGAAAAATCTTCGCTCGACGTACCAACTCAAAATCAATATCATTTACCCCAAATTTGTCATTTGTACCCGTACAATGCAGGAAAGTACGGTCAGCATTCGCCGGAGACAAGGCGATTGTACTGGAACTTGACTGTCCACTTTTGATTTGAATAAGTGCTGCCAATTTGGGATCACGCAGGCGTAAATACATGAGGATCATTTGCCCGATCAAATCATCACCAACCGTTGCCAACAGTTGCACATTAACACCCAAACGATGCAGCGCTAATCCCGTATTTGAAACCGCTCCACCTGTCGAAACCGCAATCGGATCAATCGTATACAAGCGCCCCGGCGTAATCATATCCTCCGCTGTAACATGCTTCATACCCGGTATCAAATCGAGGCATAAATGTCCACCTACTAAAATATCAATCGTTTCAGTCATTAGAATTTTCCCAATAAAATGATTTTATGAAAATGGTATCAGTAACAAGCATGAAAAGCAGTCCGCTAAAATTTTGTTCGCGGGTGAACTGCCCACAGCTCAATCAGATTCTATATAAGCGTAGGCAAATCGCAAAATAGGCGGAGCTTTATACCGTCGCGTTTGAAACATTTAGGTGATAAACTCAAAATGGTTTGTTGATTACTATGAGAAAAGCAATGACTGAAAAGAAACCTTCCCGTGTACTTCGCGTTTTACGTTTTGCTCTGTTCTGGGTACTCGCAATCGCACTCATTATCGCCATTGGCGGATTTAGTAACGGCGCAGTGCAATCTGTATCCCGCTACACAAATGAACAATCCGAGGCTAACCAAAGAGTGCCAGCCTACGGTGAAACTGCCGCCGCTGTGCTGCCAACCTTGATAACAAATACGGCAGCACCGACAGCTACAGTCACAGCATCAAGCACCTTTACCTTAACACCAACGCCTGTACCTACAGACACGAATACACCAACGCTAATTCCCTCGCTTACATCAACCCAAGTCCCGACGGCTACACCTTCCTTTACATCCACATCCATACCAACGCTGATCGCCCAAGCGTTTGAAACCAATACCCCTCGCCCACTTGCGGTGACCATCCCGGCAATTAACACATCAGTCGCGTCCACTGAGCCAGCTAACCCAACCGAAACCGCAACACCTACAATGACAATAATCAGTGCTGAAGCAACCACACCTTCAGAGCCATTAGCCACAGTCCAATTGCCTGCTGGCACACCGAACGCTTTACCCACACCGCTTTTGCCGGATAGTGCCGACCCAAATCAGGTATCAGTAACTGCTATCCCAACGAAGGTCCCATTAATCGACCGCAATGGCAACGACCTTGTTAACATCATGCTACTAGGTGTCGATAGCGAACTGACAGGCGATAATATTGATCGAACCGATACGATGATTGTTGTCTCGATCAACCGCAGCACCAACACCGTATCTATGTTGAGCTTTCCGCGCGACTTATATGTATACATACCGGGTTGGACAATGCAGCGTCTCAATCTGGCATACACGCATGGTGAACAAGTGGGTTGGACGGGTGGCGGATTTGGCCTTCTGCGCCAAACCATTTTCTACAACTTTGGCATCAATATTCACTACTACGTTGAAGTGAAACTCAGTGGATTCAAAGAAATCGTCAATACACTTGGCGGCGTAAATCTCACAGTAGATTGTGCCATTCAAGATCGCGAACTCATTGGCGCGGAGCCACCAACCCAAGCTAACGGCCCTGATGATAAAGGCTATTATGTCCTTCCAATTGGCGCATATACCCTCAATGGCGATGGCGCACTCTGGTATGCACGATCACGCCATAGCAGCAGTGATTTTGATCGCGGTCGCCGTCAGCAGCAGCTTCTAAGAGCGATCTTACGTGCAGCCCGTAGCAATGGTCAAATTACCAAACTGCCAGAGCTATGGTCGCAGCTAACGCAGGTCGTTAAAACTGACCTCACATTTGAGGATATGGTTGGTTTGCTACCTTACGCCTTGAGTGTTGACCCTGATCGCATCGAACACTTTGTCTTTAATCGTCTTTACCATACCACACCTTGGACACCGCCCGATGGCGCAAATGTGCAACTGCCTGTACCCGATACTGTCCAGCAGCTCATGGAAGATTTCTACACACCACCCAGCGAAAGCCAAGTTGCGGTCGAAGGCGCTAAGATCGAAGTGCGTAATGGCACACCCAACGCCGACTGGGATCGTGTCGCCGCAGATCGCTTAGCATGGAGTGGATTCAATGCGATTGCTGCTGGTAATGCCGACAATACCCAATACACCGATACCATTTTGATCGACCATAGTGGGCAAACCAAAGGCAGCAAAGTTCAAGATATTGTGAAAATACTCAAGATCAAACCGGAAAATATCCGTGTTGAACCCGATCCTAACCGTACTGCTGACTATGAACTCATTCTCGGCAGTAACTACAGCTCGTGTACCTATCAAGTTCTCGAACCCACTGAAACAGGTGATTAAATGACACCCGGTACTTCTATCAGAATAAAACAGTTGTTGGTTCTACTTTTATTACCTATCACACTTGCAGCCTGTGCCATAAACGATTCCGGCACGAAGCTGAATGCGCCACCCATCACCTTGAATGCGCCAGCCGCCTTAGTGGTAGAAGGAAATTGCAATATCACAGGCGAGTTAGAAGCGTGGCTTCAAGTGACTGTGCCAACGCGTGAGGAATTCCAGAGTCGCTTAGACGAGGCTGCCGCTAAAAATGCTGAGGATGTGCGTGATGACACCCTCTATTTAGCAGGCTTACGAGATACGGTAGCGAATACTCATGCGCCTGACTGTGGAGCGGAAATACAGGCCGTACTTGTCAAAGCAATGGCGGGTGGGGTCGAAGCCATACAAGCTTATTTCAATCATACTCTCTCAGGTGATCTTAATTCAGCGCTTGCAGAGCCTCGAAAGGGTCTAAGCCAAGTAGTATCAATTCAAGATGAATTGATTACGCGAATGAAGCATCAGTATCAATTGGAGAATAATATGACATCTACACCCGCCAGTTAGGATAAATTTGCGGGTGAGGTAGCGCTATTGAACGGTATTTTCTATCAGTCTATACTTGTCGGATCAAATGCATCCCGTAAACCATCACCGATGACATATAGACACAGTACAGTTATCACGATCAACAAACCGGGGGCTATAACCAGATAAGCGCCCTTTGTGAAAAATGTATTGGCGTTTGTCAACATATTTCCCCAGCTAGCCGACGGTGGCTTTACACCGAATCCTAAAAAGCTAAGGGCGGATTCCACCAGAATGAGATTGCCAATATCCAGCGCAAGTGTAATAAACACAACAGACAGTATATTCGGGATGATGTGGGTGAACATGATATGAAGCGGCGACGAACCTATTGCTCTGGCACTGATGATGTATTCACGCTCACGGATGGAAAGCGTTTCGCCTCGAACTAATCGGGTAATACCAGACCAACCTAAGAATCCCAGAATGAAGACCAATGCAAACGGTCCGCCAAATATGGTTCCTGTAAGGTTGCTATTCCTCAGCACAATACCTGACACTATAATGAGCAAAAAGAGCGTCGGTATCGAATCAAGGGTTGTAATTACCCAATTGATGATGTCATCAACAACCCCGCCGTAGTAACCTGTAATCACCCCAAGCGTCACCCCAATTGCCAGCGAAATTAATGCTGAAATAAAGGCAATAGCCAGTGATATTTGCCCTGCATACAACAAACGAGCCAAATGATCACGTCCAACATCATCTGTTCCCAAGATATGACCAGCAGCTCCGGGTGGCAAAAACGCCTTGTCAATATTAGTCGATGTATAACTAACATCAAGAACATATTTTTCGATCAAAGGAGCAGAAAACGAAAGAAGAGCCAACAGAACAATCACGCCCATTGCGACTAAAGTCAGCTTATCTCGCCGTAGACGTCGAATCGCCAGAACGGTAAGCGAATCACCAGTTTTCTTTATACTTTCGTCTTTAATACCGATAATCGCAGAATTGGGCGATTGCGTTTGTGAAGCCATAGTGTCTTTCCGCCTTAGCCGAACCGAATACGAGGGTCAATCAACGCATACAAAATGTCCGAAAGGACAAATCCAAAAATAGTCGCTATAGCGCTCAAGATAACTACCGCCATCACAACGGGGTAATCAAGTGCGGTAAGTGCGTCTAGAGCAAGCCTACCTAAACCCGGCCATGAGAAGATGCGCTCAGTGATCGCAGCACCCGCTAATAACCCCGTAATTGCTGGTCCTAAAAAGGTCGCCAATGGCATCAAAGCATTGCGTGCGCCGTGCTTGAACCAAACCTGCCGCATGGAAAGACCTTTAGCCTTTGCCGTCCGAATATAGTCTTGACCTATGACATCGAGCATTGAGGCACGCATATAGCGCGAATATCCTGCTATGCCTCCAGTTGCCAGAACGAACGTCGGCAAGAGCAAAAATTGCAACCGCTGGTAAATGGGTGGTATCCCACCGGTCAAAACTGTTGGTCCGCGCCCCCCCATTGGCAATATTGGACTTACACTTGGAAACGTGCTCGGATTTATGCCATGAAGCCATTGTGGCAGAAGCGATCCAAAAATGAGGATGAGTACTAATCCTAACCAAAAAACCGGTATAGCATTAAACAACACGGCTAGAACACGCGTAACACTGTCAAACCAACCACCTCGTCTGACAGCGGCTAAAATCCCAATCGGAACGCCAATTACAATACCAAAGAACAACGCCGCCAATCCAAGTTCAAGCGTTGCAGGTATTCGCTCAGTAATGACATCGAGTACTGGACGGCGCAGTGAAAATGACATCCCAAAGTCGCCTCGCAGAATCCCTAAACGTGTTCCGGGTGTATCAGGGATGCCATCGTCATCCGTATCAATCAAGCGCCATTGGTCGCCAATCAGCCAACGCAGGTATTGTACGGGAAGCGGATCATTAACACCCAATTGGTTGGCAATACGCTCTTTCTGTTGTGGCGTTAACTTCGGATCACCAGAAAGCGCTGCTGTTGGGCCTCCCGGAACCAATCCCATCAACAAAAACGATAACATCGTTATGCCGATCAGCGTGGGAATCGCTTGGATAAGCCGTCGAAGCGTGTATTTAACCATGCTGTTACCTAAAAATCATAGAGGACTGAGCAGAAACCGTCATAATTAATAAATATATTTTTCAATTTTCAAGCGACGTTTTCAGAAATAATCAAGTATGAAGCGGGGAGCCTCATAGAAGCTCCCCACCACCGATCAAATCTTACAAATTACGGGGTTCTCAATGCCCATGTATCGACGTTCCAATACAATTGGCTCGGATAAGGTGCGAAGCCAGCAATATCGGAGCTAGCCGCATACATACCTTCGATTGAATACAGAGGAATGTATGGCAAATCATCCTGCATCAACTTCTGGATCTTAGCATACATCTCAGCGCGTGCCGTCGGATCGCAACCGGGGAGAACACGAGCTTGCTCCATCAGTTGATCGACCTCAGGATTGCTGTAGGACATGTTGTTGCTGCCGCCCGGAACCACATCACTCTTTGTAGTGAAAATCTGGGTCTGGTCAGGATCATCCGGGTAACCATTACGCCAACCCAGAATGACTGCATCAAATGTCTGTCCATCCATAATATCCAGCAGAGTGTTGAAGTCAATTGCTTGGTAATCAACCTCGAAACCAATCTGCTTCAATTGATCCTGAACCAATGTACCAACTGTACCACGGCGGCTGTTGCCCTCGTTGGTGTACAGGGTGAACTTCAACAGGGTGCCATCAGCCGCATACTTTGCGCCCTTGGCAACGCGAGGTGTAGTAGCATCGTTATCATCATCAACGAAACCAGCTTCGTCAAGAAGTTTCTTGGCAGCTTCAACGTCTTGGGTAATGGGTGTCAGGCTGTTATCGTATGCCCACGAAGCCGGGTTCATGGTCGAGGCCATACGGGTGCCGTAGCCAAAGACTGCGCCCTTCACAATGGAATCAACATCAATGGCCTTAGAAACAGCTTGGCGTACTAGCGGATCACCAAACAGTGGGTGATGACCTTGGTCAAGCGCAGCGCCCTTGTCATCCACAGCACTCTTTGGATTCTTGGGATCAGCATAGTTCAGCATCAAGTAGTCCCATGCATTACCGGGGAATTGGAATGCTGTAACCTTACCGTCAGTCTGAGCCTTCAGTACGTCATCACGACGACCAACGGCTGGGGTATCAATCACATTGGTTTCGCCAGCAAGAAACTGCTCGAGCAAAACATTCTGATCCGGTACAACTTTGTAAATGAAACCAGTGGGGATTATCTTGCCGTCTGTCGCGCCACCATAGCTCTGGTTTGCCAACAAGCTGACCTGTTCACCGGCACGGAATTCGCCAAAGCTGAAAACACCACCCGTAACGGTTGGGTTCAGGTTGAAATCAGCAGTGTTCAGTTCCTTGAAGTCCGTCGGTAAAACATGCGCGGGCATCGGAAGCAGCACACCAGCACTTGCCAAAGCAGTGCAATCGACATTCTTAAATGTCACTTTGAGGGTCGTATCATCGGGGGCTTCTACACTGTCAATAATGTCCAACAAATAGACTTCTTGAGTGTCGGTAGCACCGCTCTTGATCGCGTCCCAGTGGTACAGAACATCTTTCGCGGTAACCGGAGTACCATCAGTCCACTTCCAGTCATCACGCAACTTGAAAGTGTAAACCTTACCCTCTTCAGTGATTTCCCAATCGGTGATCAGGGCATCAGGAGAGTTCTTGCGGAAAAGTGATGTAGCAGGGTCAATGCTAATCAGATTAGGGAACAAGAAACTAACGACGCGAGCAGAAGTAGTATCGCTCGCTAAAACTGGATTCATTGTCGCCGGATCACCACCAGCATTACCTTCAATAATAATACCGCCCTCACCCGGTGCAGGCGTATCCTGCGCTGCGGCTGGGACAACCAGTGACAGCGCCAATAAGGCAGTTGTTCCGGCCATCAACAAACGTCCAAAATGTTTCATACAATGTCTCCTTACATCTAATAAGAAACGACAGTTGACCATTAAAGGCAACCGAACCTTTTGTAAAACCGTGGTTTTACAAACTTGTATTGAATATGTTACTCAATGTCCGTTTAAAAGGTTCAAACTTGCCTCAAGATCCCCAACACCTAATAGTTTAACATATGGTGTAATAATCAGCAAAGAAAAGAGCCTTCTCTTTTGGTACTGATTTTCCCAAAGAGAGAAGGCTCATCATCATTGTCGGGGCGGCGGGATTCGAACCCACGACCTCTTACACCCCATGCAAGCGCGCTACCAGACTGCGCCACGCCCCGTAATCTTCGCAAGTATAACTGAACCTCCTCTTGTGCCGCAACCCCAAAATACTTAACGCGATTGGTCTCACAAAACACGACATACCATTTTCTAACCATGTACTAACAATAAGTTGTGGTTCGCTCTCTCAATTAGGTTAGCAACTCCGACCCAAAAGAGTTACCAAAATGTAACCCGAACCTCTCGCTTATGTGCTATCCTGATTAAAGGGATAAATAACACGCTTTGGATTACAAACAATGCTTTCTCAGCCTATTCATTTTATTTATTATGCTCTATGGCACTAAAATTGGTAGGCTTATCCACAACAAACACTTTTGCTGCACAAATTGTGACAATTCGGCGCTTTTCTCCCCTATATCCGCTGCGACAGCCTACTACCGACGACGCGGCAGACACACGTGAGCAAGTCACGGCGCTCAGCGGTATCAACCGAGCCAACCGCCTGCCAATAGTGCCGATTCAGCGGCTTCTCCCGTGCTTCCCGCCCGCCATTTCAGCGGTAAATCTTCACAAATTACATTTTTGTATAACCCATTACCCCCCTGTTACACCTTCATAAACATTCCACCTCCACGCTTTGCCTGAAATAACAAACTGTATTAGCATTATACTTTCGGTTAGACTCGAGTGTGTCACTCAAAAATGTCTGGAGGTTCGACGATGACCACATTTCCTTCGCCTGTAGCGAAGCCTTCGAATGCTGGAACCGGGCAACTCGCCATTGCCAGCACAGCTTCGACCTACATAAATCTAAGAAATGGACCGAGTACAAATTATCGTGATGTTGGAGACATTCGTAACAATACTGTTATTGTTTACTATGCAGCCTCGCTCACGAGTACCGGCTGGGTATGGGTCGAACAAAGTACCGTAAGTGGCTGGGTATCCAACACCGTTATTACATTTGAAAATATCGCTGCTCCCGTTCCCGTGCCACCCCAACAAGCCACGCCTTATGATGGAAAAATAGGGATTTGGCATTGGAAAGGTGACTCGATCCCTGAAAATACAATTGAAGATGTAGCCAAGAACATCAAGACAGTTGCGCCTAATGTCTCACAAATCTGGGTCAAAATCTGCGATGCTACACTCCGTGATGGTGCACAGTGGCAGGGCTATTGGGATACCAAACGCAGCCTCGCGATTGATGGGCCGCAAAGTATAGACCGCTGGGTTGCAGCCTTAGCCAAATACGGCATGGAATTCCACGCTTGGTGCGTCCCAAAAGGCACACATCTAGAAGCTGAAACAAACATCATTATTCAAGCCTGTACCCGTCCCGGCGTAAAGTCACTCATTCTAGACGTAGAACCTTACGATGGCTTCTGGGCAGGTGGGCGTGAGGGCATACGTCCTTATATGACGCGCATCCGGCGGGCGATTCCCGGTTCATTTCACATTGGCATGTCAGTTGACCCACGCAAACAGCACTATGATGGTGTGTTTCCAGTAGAGTGGTTCCCGTTTGTTAACAGTATCCACCCCCAAGATTATTGGGGAACTTTCCGCCGCACACCTGAAGATGTGCTCCTAGAAACCTTTGAAGTTTGGGGCAGTTACGGTAAACCTATTATTCCGGTTCTGGATAGCGATGCTGATCCAGATGAGATGGCTACTGCTATTACGCTCTCAACCCAACGCCACCGCGCTAGAGGCTTGAGTTGGTGGCGCTTAGGAACAATTACTCCCGCAGGATGGAGAGTGATCAATACACCTGTTACGGGTACACCCAACCCTAACCCACCGCCACCCGTTGATAACGTGGGACAAGAGCTAACAATCAAGCCGAATGAAGCAGGCTTTGCCAGTGGGCGTTATAGCGATCAAGTTAATTTTTCCAACTTCCAGAATACATGGGGTTGGACATCGCTTTATAAAACCACCGAAGCACAAACCTCTAAAGTATGGGTGCGTTGGACACCTCAAATTGCCGCCTCAGGCAAATATGAAATTGCGACTTTCATTCCGGGGCGACATTCGAACGCTCAGAACGCCCGATTCAAAATTAATAATGTTAAGGGCGCTACCGGTGAAATTATTGTCAACCTTGACCAATCTCGTTACAGCAACGAATGGGTCACACTAGGCATATACGATCTCGATAAAAGTGTGGTCGGCGCAGGCACAGTTTTCCTCAACGACCTAACTGGCGAAACAAATCGTGAGATTGTATTTGACGCATTGCGCTATCGCCAATTACTAACGACACCAACGCCCCCCGCCGGAACAGGAAACTCAGCAGATGGATTTAATGTACCGATTGGAACGGCTGCGGAACGTAGTGGGGCTACAGTCTGGCCGGGAAAGTGGATTGATGCCAGTCCCTTCGCCCGCTTATATTTTGTCGGCACACCTTCAGAAGCTTACCACACCGGAGCAGACCTCAACCTCCCTCAAGATGGTGATGCTCATACGCCTGTCTACGCAGCCGCAAGTGGCATAGTCACATTCGCCAGTCGGCTTCCCATCTGGGGAAACGTCATCATCATCAAGCATGACCCACTCATAACCAACGGACGTGTTTATTACACCCGCTACGGTCACAGCGAAAACTTGCGCGTCAAACCGGGGGATCGTGTAACACGCGGTCAACAGATATCTCAGGTCGGAAACGCGTTCGGTGCGTATGCCTATCATCTGCACTTTGATGTTAGTCCGACCAAAATTCTGGAAACCAATCCTGAACATTGGCCCGCAAAAAACCTTGATCTACTCCTCGCGAACTACGTCGATCCACGCGACTTTATTCTGAAGAATAGACCAAAATAGGCCATGAGGTAAATAAAAAGAGGACGATGGTAAATGAACCATCGTCCTCTTTAAAAGTCAAGCAGCATAAACGGGTTAGAATAATCCCCAATCGTCCGCTGCGCCTTCTTCCATCATGCTCGGATCCCACATTTCCAATCCCATTTCAATGGTCACTGGACGACGTAGGTAATTTTGTGAGGTGCGCCGCGTCTGCTCTAAGAGTTGAGGCGCATAGGGGCAAAATGGCGTAGTCATAATCATGGTGACATGTGCGCGATCTTCATGTATTTCGCTGTTTCGAATCAGACCCAGTTCGATAATATTCATCCCGATTTCAGGGTCAACGACCTCACGTAGCGCCTCACGTAGACCTTCCTCAGTAACCTGAACTTGGTCAGTCATAATTGCTCGTTTCCTTTATTTAACATCTGTTGACGCATACTAACATAGGGCATAATTAGTGTCAATTTAATGCAGATTATGAATATGCATTACCTCATAGACATCTTAAGTAATAGATTTTTTACCCTCGAACCTGATTCCTTGTACGGTCTTTTCTCAGATAAAATCAAACTTGCATGAATATTTATAGTCTCAATCATCATTATTGACAATCACGGGGTCAGACTGCTATACTGACAGGCAGTTTACACCTCTGGGTACAGAGAAAATTTAACCGTCATGAAATTGGGAGGAAGTGGCTGGCATGGTTGCAGCACTCGAAATCCGTAACTTACACGCGAACGTTGAAGACAAACCGATCCTTCGTGGGGTCAACCTAACCGTAAAACAAGGCGAAGTTCATGCTTTGATGGGGCCGAACGGTTCTGGCAAAAGCACATTAGCAAATGTTCTACTCGGTCATCCAGCATATCATGTCACTGAAGGGGATATCTTCTTTGACGGTCAAAATATCCTTGAACTTGCAGCCGACGAACGCAGCCGCGCCGGTTTGTTCCTTGCGTTCCAATATCCGGTATCGATACCGGGTGTGACGCTTGCCAACTTCCTAAGACAGGCTATTAACTCGCGCTTGAAAGCTGAAAATCCTGATAGTAAGGGTATTTCAATTCCCGAATTCCGCCGCCTTTTAAAGGCCAAAATGGATTACCTTCAAATGGATCACAGCTTTGCAGGCCGTTACCTGAACGAAGGTTTCAGTGGTGGCGAAAAGAAACGGGCTGAAATCCTCCAGATGGCTACCCTCAATCCTCGTATAACAATCTTGGATGAGACTGACTCTGGTCTAGACATCGATGCTCTAAGAATTGTGGCTGAGGGAATAGACAAGCTCAAGGGACCAGACTTAGGCATACTCGTCATTACACATTACCAACGTATCTTGAACTATATTAAGCCTCAGTTCGTCCATATCATGTTTGAAGGACGTATTGTGGAAAGCGGTGGCTCGGATTTGGCGATCCGCCTAGAAGAATCAGGATACGACTGGGTACGCGAGAAGTACGCTGAACCGCAAACAGCATAACTGCAACTCAAGATAGATTTAGGAGAGCAGAATGGTTGATATTGATCTGATTCGCAGCGATAAACAACTTAGCAACGCCGAAACCGCGCTAAAAGATGTTGGTGACTCGTATGAAAAAACCTATGGCTTCCATGATGATGATGTCAAATACGCTTTTAAGAGTGAAAAAGGTCTAAACCGCGAGATCGTTTACCAGATCAGCAAGATGAAAAACGAGCCGCAATGGATGACTGATTACCGGATCAAGGCGTATGACATCTTCCTGAGCAAGCCTACCCCTATGTGGGGCGGTAACCTGAACGAAATTGATTACGACGATATTTACTATTACGTCCGTGCGACTGACCAGCAAGGACGCAATTGGGACGAGGTTCCGCCGGAAATCAAGGATACATTCGACAAACTCGGTATTCCCGAAGCTGAACAGAAGTACCTCCAAGGTGTGAGCGCCCAATATGACTCGGAGTCTGTTTACCATAACCTGCGTAAAGACCTCGAAAACAAGGGTGTTCTTTTCCTTGATATGGACTCGGCACTTCGCGAATATCCTGAGATTGTAAAAGAATACTTCGGTACGATTATCCCTGCCGCCGACAACAAGTTCGCTGCGCTTAACACTGCGGTTTGGTCGGGTGGTTCGTTTATCTATGTACCGAAGGGTGTCCATATCGAGATGCCACTTCAGGCATACTTCCGCATCAACACCAAGAATATGGGTCAATTCGAACGTACCCTGATCATCGTTGATGAAGGTGCTTATGTCCATTATGTCGAAGGCTGCACCGCCCCGACCTACAGCACCAACAGCTTACACAGCGCTGTGGTTGAAATCATCGTCAGAGAAGGTGGCCGCTGCCGCTATACCACCATCCAAAACTGGTCGAACAACGTTTTCAACTTGGTGACCAAGCGCGCCATCGCTTATAAGAATGCGACAATGGAATGGGTTGATGGCAACCTCGGCAGCAAGCTGACCATGAAGTACCCGGCAGTTTTGCTGGCTGGTGAAGGCGCACACGGCGAAGTCCTGTCGATTGCTTTTGCAGGTAAAGGTCAGCACCAAGACGCAGGCGCAAAGATCACACATCTCGCTCCGAATACCAGCAGCCAGATTATAAGCAAATCGATCAGCAAAGATGGTGGACGTGCCAGCTATCGTGGTTTACTGAAGGTGGTCGAGGGCGCAGATAACATCAAGAGCAATGTGGTTTGCGATGCGTTATTGCTCGATGACCACAGCCGTTCAGACACTTACCCTTCCATTGAAATTGATGCGAAGAACGTCACAATGGGTCACGAGGCTTCGGTCAGTAAAGTTGGTGAAGATCAACTCTTCTACCTGATGAGCCGTGGCATGAGCGCAGACGAAGCGAATGCGATGGTCGTCAACGGCTTCATCGAACCCTTGGTCAAAGAATTACCAATGGAATATGCTCTGGAACTCAATCGATTGATCCAGATTCAGCTCGAAGGCAGCATCGGCTAAATAGCCCAACCCCTGCCCCACTTCAACTTGTAACAGGCACATTCATGTGAGTGTGCCTAATCATCAATTGCGGAATGAGGAGTATAGACTGTGATAGCTGTTAAGGGACGGCGGCGTTCAGACGCGCCTGCTGCGCCGAGCTATACACTACGTGATGTAGAAGCTCTTAGCGCCAAAAACCAAGAACCAAGCTGGCTATTAGAAAGCCGTTTGGCCGCTTGGGAATTATACGAAACCATGCCGATGCCCAACCTTAAAAATGAGGATTGGCGACGCACGGATTATAGCTCTATTCATTGGGACGAAGCCGATAAGATTATTACGGCTAATGGAGCAACTTTAGAAACAGTGCCTGCGGCTAATCGCGATCCACTGATTGGCGACCAGCAAGGCGGGTTATTGGCTTTTGTAGATGGCAAGGTTGTTCACCACGAACTGGCTGAGGAACTTAGCAGCCAAGGGATCATCTTCACCGATTTGCTGACGGCTTCAAAGGAACACGAAGAACTTGTTCGTGCCAATTTGATGACCAAAGCTGTACATCCCGGCGAAGGTAAGTTCGCAGCATTACACGCTGCCCTTTGGACACATGGCGTATTTGTCTATGTCCCTAAAGGAAAAGTAGCCGAACTTCCTCTCCATGTCGTGATGTATAACACTCACCAAGGCGCAAGTCTAGGTCATATACTGGTGGTTGTCGAAGAAAATGCACAGGCAACAGTACTGGTCGATTATTCATCGGCAGAAGGTACATCTCAGTCATCTTATATCGGCGCAACCGAATTGCTGGTAGGTGACGCGGCAAACTTACAATATGTAGCGCTCCAAGACTGGAACCGCGAGACCTACGAATTTAGTCATCAACGCGCGCGTGTTGGTCGTGATGGCAATCTTGATTGGATTATCGGAACAATGGGTGGGCATTTAGTCAAAGCCTATCTCGAAATTGAGTTGGATGGTAAGGGCGCTAACGGACGCATGTCCGGCTTTTTCTTTGCCGACGGTGAACAGTTTTTTGACCATGACACCCAGCAGAACCATAATGCTCCGATGACCGTTTCAGATTTGCTTTTTAAGGGTGCAGCTAAGGATACAGCGCGTTCCGTTTGGCAGGGTATGATTAAATCACTGCCTAAGATGCAGAAGATTGATGGGTATCAGGCCAGTCGTAATCTGATTCTGAGCGAAGATGCGCGAATGGATGGTATTCCCGGTCTGGAAATCGAAGCAGACGATGTGAAATGTTCACATGCGGCAACATTTGGAACATTAGAAAAAGAACCCATTTTCTACCTGATGAGTCGCGGCATTGAGGAATCAACTGCCCAACTGATGGTGATTGATGGCTTCTTTGATGAGTTACTCGCACGCATCCCATTTGAGCGAGTACGTGAGCGCCTACAAGCCGCAATGGAATCAAAAATCCTCGGCTAGGAAAACTCTGCAACAGCAACTTCAAGCAAAAGGCGCATATCTCAACATATATGCGCTTTTTTGTTATACTTGAGACCGGTTATGAGAAAGAATACCAATATGACGACCGTGAATACTCAGACCGCTTATAATCTAGAACTCATTCGATCCGACTTCCCGATTCTCCAACAAATGCACAGCAATAATGTGCCATTGGTATATTTAGATAACGCAGCAACCAGCCAAAAACCGAACAGTGTTATTGAAGCGATTGACACCTATTATCGCGAATACAATGCTAATGTTCATCGAGGCATCCACAAACTCAGTGAGCAAGCCACGACTGAGTATGAGTCGGCTCGGCTAAAAGTCCGCAAATTCATCAACGCAGCAAGCAAGCGCGAAATCATCTTCACTCGCGGGACGACCGAGAGTATCAATCTGGTAGCACAGACATGGGGACGGGCAAATCTCAAAGCGGGTGATGTGGTGGTTTCAACCGTGATGGAGCATCATTCGAATATTGTTCCCTGGCAAATTTTGGCGGCTGAAAAAGGGTTCACTATCCGGTATGTGCCTGTACTAGCAGACGGAACGCTGGATTTGGACTATTTGTATGCCCTACTGAGCCAAGAACCTGTAAAATTGGTCACGTTGATGCAGGTTTCAAATGTATTAGGTACGGTCAATCCGGTTGAGGAAGTGATTTCGAAGGCTCACGCGACGGGCGCATTGGTACTAGTAGATGGCGCACAAAGCATCCCACATATGACGGTTGATGTGCAAACGATGGATGCGGATTTCTTTGCTTTTAGCGGACATAAGATGCTAGGGCCGACCGGAAGCGGGGTTCTCTATGGAAAACGGACGCTACTCGAAGCAATGCCTCCCTGGATGGGTGGCGGGGATATGATTTCGAGCGTCAAGCTAACCGGCAGCACATGGAATGAGCTGCCCTATAAATTTGAAGCAGGAACACCGGCAATCGCACAGGCAATCGGGTTGGGTTACGCTATCGACTACCTGACGAAGACTGGAATGGATAACATTCATAACCATGAACGCGATATAATCAGGTATGCACTCGACCGACTTCAAGAAGTTCCGGGGTTAACTGTTTATGGGCCGACTGCTGAACAAAAGGGCGCAGTAGCGGCGTTCACAGTCGAAGGTATTCACGCACATGATATTGCCCAACTGTTGGACTCGGAAGGTATCGCAGTACGGGCAGGACACCACTGCGCCATGCCTTTACACGAACACCTGCATGTGAACGCAACAGCACGGGCAAGTTTCTATCTTTACAACACAACCGCTGAGGTTGACGCGCTCATCACAGCTTTGCACAACGCACGTAAAACCTTCCGGCTTTAGGAGGTATCAAATGGATATGTATCGCGAGATTATTTTAGACCATGCCCGAACGCCACATCATCCGGGGATATTGAACCCAGCCGATTTTGACCACGAGGAACACAATCCGTTGTGTGGTGATCGACTGCACCTTACCCTGAAAGTGGACGAAAATCGCGTCGTAACGGACATCGCGTGGGATGGTGAAGGCTGTGCGATCAGCCAAGCGACGGCTTCGATGTTGGCGGACGAAATTGTGGGCAAAACACTTGATGAGATTACTCACATTACCAAAGACGATATTTTTGAGATGGTCGGCATTCCACTGACCATTAATCGGGTAAAATGTGCTTTGCTCTCCCTCAAAACGTTGATTATCGCGACGCAGGGGGTAGCAAACTGGCAAACTTTAGAAGACAAGGACGAATAAGATGGGCAAAAGCCCTATGGTAGATTTCGTGAGCGTAGCCACGGTTGATGAACTGAAACCGGGCGAACGGATGGTGGTTGAACTTGGGCGACATTGGGTAGCCATTTTCAATGTCGAAGGTACATATTACGCGATTGAAGATGTGTGTACGCACGACGATGGGCCATTGGCTGAAGGTGAATTGAAGGGGTGCATTATTGCCTGCCCCCGACACGGGGCGACCTTTGATATTCGCACGGGGAAGGTACTCAGCGCACCAGCAATGGTGGATGTTAAAAGCTACGAAGTGCAAATTCAAGGCGAGAATATTCAAGTCAAACCGCGCTAATATTTAATTGCACAAAATGCAAAACTTGTGCAGATTTCGCATTACTTCCGCTGAAATGACGGGCGGGAAGCAGCCGAGAAACCGCTGAATCAGCACAATTGTCGTGCGGGTGGCTCGGCTAATATCGCTGAAATGACGCAAGTGCAGCGGAATGCTCCCGTGATACCACCGCCGTGCAATTTGTGCATTGCACCAGCGGATACAGAGGAGAGTGGCGCGGCGCAATGCAGTAAAAGGTTGGTTAAAAGATTCATGTATTTTGTTAACCTCCCTATCGTGTTGGTATGATAGATTAGTATTGTTCTCGATTGACGGCTGAAGCAGGCGGTCGAGATAAATCTCGACCTTACAACAGAAATGATTTCTGAGATAACCATAATAGCACAAATTTTCTTATTTAGGGTGACTCTCCGGTATGAATCGGGTTAGGAAGTAATCATGTTACCGTTAGAAAATATTTATCAGGGACGCATGTTGGTTTTAGGACACCGCGGGGCGCGGGCGTATGCGCCGATGAACACGATACCTTCATTTGAACTGGCGCTTAATCAGGGCGCAGATGGTATCGAACTTGATACTCATTTTTCCAAAGATGGGCAGTTGATTGTGCTGCACGATTTTAGTGTGGACGCGACCACCAATGGCAAGGGGCTAGCAAAAGATTTCACGTTGGCTGAGTTAAAAGAGCTGGATGCAGGTAGCAGTTTCAATGCTGAATACGCAGGCACACGCATCCCTACCCTCGACGAAGTTTTTGAGGCGGTTGGCAAAAAGTTGTTCATCAACGTCGAGATAAAATCCGAATCACAAGATACGGATGGTGTTGAGCAAGCGGTCGCGGATTGTATTGCAAAACATGGTTTAGAAGGCAGCACGATTATTTCGTCCTTCAACCCTTTGGCACTGCGACGATTTCGGGCGATTATGCCCGATGTGCCTATCGGCTACCTCTATTCGCGGGATTATGACTTTAGTGAGGGGATGGCAGACTTCGCACATGAGGCTAAACATCCACATTACGAATTAATTGATGCAGCCTATATGGAATGGGCTAAGGCGGGTAATTTCCGCGTCAATACGTGGACGGTTAATGATCCAGAGAAGGCCGTCGAACTCTACAAATTGGGCGTAGATGCCATCATTACGGATGCACCGGATGTGATTATTGAGGCTGTACGTGGACAAAGTCGCTAACGGCTGGTGGGCGCTGATTCGCTTCGGCTTTCGTCTGCTTTACAATGAGATGGCATTTACTTATGACACGGTGAGCAGTGTTGTGTCATTAGGGGCATGGCGATGCTGGCAGCGAGCAGCGCTTCGTTATCTGGATACAACCAGCGGCGACATGATACTTGAACTGGCGCATGGCACGGGAAATCTGCAACTGGATTTGGCAGCCGCCGGTTATCAAGCTATCGGTTACGACTTGTCACCCTATATGGGACAAATCGCCCGCACAAAACTTCAGCGACAGGGAATCAGTGCGCGATTGGTTCAGGGCAAGGCACAACAACTGCCCTTCCCCGCCAATACATTCAAAGCGGTGATTAGCACGTTTCCCACGGATTTTATTTTTGCGCCGGAAACACTGCAAGAAATAAACCGCATTTTGTGCGATGATGGGCAACTGATTATTGTGCCGAATGGGGTGCTGACAGGTGGCGGAATGACGGAAGCAGGCCTCGAATGGTTGTACCGTGTGACAGGCCAACGTGGAGGTCAAAGCCCGCCAATCAACCTGTTTTTTGAGCCTTATGGATTTGAAGCGATTTTGAAAGAAGAGCGATGCCCAAGAAGCGTCGCACAAGTCATTTTGGCACGGAAAAAGGTCTAGTATCAAGCATAGGCGTATGCTATACTCGTTTCCACATGGTGACATTAGCTCAGTTGGCAGAGCGCGGGGTTGTGGTCCTCGATGTCATGGGTTCGAGCCCCATATGTCACCCACCAGAATATAAGTGTTTTTGAGCGAAACAAAACAGGGTTACCAAGTTGGTAATCCTGTTTTGTTTTAGGTATTTTGCAGTTATACCAAACCGGGGAAGAAATCAGTCTTGATATGATCACGACTGATACCCAAGTCACTCAGCATTTCCTGCGCTGAAGTCACCATCGCGTTAGGGCCAGATACATAGAAAATACATTTCTTATAATCCGGGATACTTTCGCGCAGCATCTGCTTATCTACATACCCGACTTTGCCCTTCCAATTTGGCGGGAGTTGTGTGGTATTGGTCAATGTATACACGGTCTTTATACCCAGTTTTTGTCTGGCTTTCTCAAAAACATCGGTGTACACGATTTCATTCTCGTTTCGATTGACATAGAAAAGAACAATGTCGCGAAGTTGATTGATATCCAGTAGATGTTGGATCATACTTCTAAAGGGTGTGACACCAATGCCTCCCGCAATGAATACACACTTCTGATTAATGCCACGGGGCAAGACAAAATCACCCGCCAGTTGACCCGCAACAATTTCGCTATCTTTTTCCATTGCTAACATGGATCGTTTGTAGCTGCTGGATTGATCGTAAAACTTCACACCCAGCCGCAAATTGCTTTCGTTAGGAGAAGAAGCTAATGTAAAATAGCGGCGGTTGCCCCGGCTGTCAGGATATTGGTGGCCTAAAGTCCATTCCATATATTGTCCCGGCGCAAAAGCGAACTTCTTAACCGGTTCAAAGATGAAGTCGAATATATCGGGTGCAATCTGCACTTTTTGCTTCAGTTTAAGGATAAGTTTAGCCTTCGGGCTGACGATATAGGAGAATATGTTGCCGATGAGGATGGCTAGTTCAGGCGTGAAGTAGAAGGAACTAATGTGCAATTGAGGCGCAAAGAACACACCCACAATTGCTCCATATAGGATTTGTAATCTGCGAGTGGGCGGTGTGGTGAGGGGTTCCGTCAAAATAACAAAACCGAAAAACAGCAGCGGCGAGCTTAAGAAGCTTAGCTGGACAGTCATCAGCAAATTATCGTGCTGAATGATAGAGAAGGCCAAAATCGTGACCAATGATGCTGTGATAAACGCGAAAAAGAGACCAAAGCGCCGAATTTTGCGGACGAGCAGCAAGCCACCGATTAATACAAAAGGCAGCATGGGCAATGTACCAACCCACCATGTAGCAGCTTGATCGATGGTCAATGCTGTAATTGCAACAGCAATGGCGACTGGATTAAACAAATGCTTGCGGTTGATGGCGATAATGAACTTCGAAGCCATTGCCAACACAGAAACCCATAGCAGAAAATACATATCCGGCATGGATTTCAACGGTGCGACTGGTGTAATAATCAGTGCCAAAATGAGTGCGGAAATATAAACAGACTCAGTATTGGTGGGCGCGGCAAAAGTTATGGCGAAGATGGTATTGGTCACCCAGCAAGTCGCAAACAAGAAGGCTGACGTAAAGAGCAAAGATATGGGGCTGAAAGGCAGTAAACCCAATGCACTGAGGACACTCGCTGCCCCCAATAAGACAAGGAGATAGTACAGAATTAACCTGTACATGGTGACGCGATCTAGTAGCTTATCAACGAACTTTATCATGGATTATGTACCTATCGAAACCGGTGGTAAAGGTTGCTAGCCCAAATTCATCAATCATGTATCCTTCGAAGCCATCCAATTGGCTAATGAACTGGATACCTTCTCGCCCCATTGCAAAGGCAGCGGTGGCAAAGCGATCTGCTTCGTAAACATTGGAGCCAATCACGGTTAAACTAACAATTTCTGACACCGTCTCATGATTGCCGAGCGGGTTATAAATGTGATCGCCCCGGATGTAACTGCCAGAGGTCGCAATTCCGAGGTTCGTGAGCGAAAGTACCTTGACGATTTGAGCGATATTGAAGGGATTGCGAATACCTATACGCCATGCTTGCTCGTGTTCATTATTGCCCGCCAATTGAACATCGCCACCTGCGTCAACATAATAGTTTTCAAACCCTTGTTTACGTAGAATCTCAGCAGCATTGAAAATCGCCCAGCCTTTCACCAGCCCTGATGGATCATAATAGCCATCATGCTCGATGTTGAAATAGCCGTCAGTTTCACGGCGGGTTTGCTCAGAAAGCGCGAAGACGGTTTGCATATCGGCACTGGAGCGCTTCACCGACAGGAGTCCCTGATTGATTTGAGAAATCTCACTGTTGGCTTTATAGGTGCTAAATTTGTCGTCGATATACTGGAAATAGTCGTAAACCGAGTCCAAGGTGGAAGTGGTCGCCCAAGCATCGACCACTTCCACGGTTACGGGCATTCCCATCAAGATGCGTGTTTGCTTCATGATTAAACGTGTGCTTGATCCAAGGCTGATTGAAGTGATTGGACAAAGGCTTGACTGGTAAAAGTCGCACCGGAAATCAAGTCCACATTCGCATTTTGCACCTGTACGGCTTCTTGAGTCAGCCAAGGCATGGCCTGCGAATTGATAAAGCGTGATGTACGCCGATCTTGGGGATAATCCAAGAATTTCACATCCGCAATTTTGCCACCTTGAACGATAGCTTCTACCTGAACATTGCCATAGTAGGCATCAACAACAGGCCCGTCATAGGTTCCATCTTTGTAAAGGCCATCAGGAGTCGCGGTTGGAAGCGGCACTTCTGTTGGTACGTCAGTCGGAAGATCCGTTGGAATGTCGGTGGGAACTAATGATGGCAGTTCTGTAGGAATACTCGGCGTGACTGTCGATTTAAGCGGTAAAGGGCTTAGTATGCTGGAAGCAGTCGATTTTGGACGATTGGTTGGAACAGTCGTTGAACGACTCATTGCAAGTGAGTCGGATTGCTGTGCTAAAAGTGGGAGCGAAGTGGGAACATTATTCGCGTCAACGGTATCCAACTGATTACGGATTGCGTAAGCAATAAAGGTGAATACCACGAAGAAAGATAGTAGAAACTTTCGAATGGCGAACGCAAAACGCGGTTTTGATGAAGACCTTAGTTTAGACATGAGTTATACCCTTCTCCCTTGAACAAAGTCATTATAGGATAAGGGCAATCATGTACGTTAAATCGAGTTTTGAAATACCTTAAATTCTCCTTAAATCGGTGGGGTGTTCCAAACAAAAACAAGCAACCGGGCAGATTTCAGTTGCTAATCCAACCCGGTTTTTGAAGATAGCTTTAGACTGGGCGGCGGATCGAAATGTGTTTGCGCCGCAGAACCAAACGAAGGCCGATACGGGCTGGTTTTACCGAGTCATTAACTGGCTCAACCGGTTCTGGAACGGGTTCAGGGATGACGACACGGTTGATTTCCTGTGTTTGGCTGGGGCGCGGTAAGCCGAACAGTTCAAACACGCTCATTTCGCCCGTTGCCATTTTAACGGTGTCAAAACCACCTGTTGCCGTAACAGGATCAGGTTTCGGCAAAGCAGGCGGTACAACTTCAACTGGATCGTCTGACTTGATTGAGTCTGATTCAGCAGATGGCAGCGGCTCCGGCGCAATCGTTTTCATTTCCTGAGTAGCACGACGAGCAGGTGAAGGAGCGAAGTCGGATTCCACTCGTCTATCAGCCGTTCGTGGCACGAAATCACGCGCATCAGGCTGTTTCTCAACCGGAAGTGGATAAACGACCGGTTCAATCATCCCTGTATCGGGATCATCCACAGGCTGCGAAAACGCAGATGCAGTTTGCGCTACAGGCTCATCTGCAACGGGAACTGTATCCATGCGTATAGGCGCACGAGGACGGGTATCGTCGGCTGAGATAGGCGGTTCAACAATTTGTGAGACAAATGATTCGGCAGATGGTTGCGAGTCTGCCTCCGGTTTAGTGGTGGCATGTCGCGGGCGGTATTGTGTGCGTGATTCATAATCGGGCGCATCACGCATCAAGGATTTCACCTCGCGCGGTTTGTCGTCCGGCATAACCTTTTGAAGCACTTTCCATAGGTTTTTGAGGCTATCAACCATCGTGCCTTCAAATTGGCGTTTTAGGCTGACTGCATTGCGTACTCCAGCCAGCATACCACTGGTTTCGTAGGTAAAAGTCCACTGTACAACAGTGCCTTCCGCAATTTCCTGAAGGCGGATACGCCCTTTGTTCTCGCTAAAGGAAGCGCCATCTACGATGGTATATTCGTAGCCGAGTCCATCATACCAAGCGGTAATCTCGGCGACATAGGAGCGACCAGAATTGGTGGTATAGCGCCAACGCATTCCTGCGCCAGTATGGTTGGGGGTCAAAACCGAAACTGACTTGCAATCGACTTGCCATGCTGAATTCTGAGAAAGATCGCTCAGAAATTCCCATATCTTTTCGGGTGACTTCGGAATTAAAATGCGGTGGTCTAAGATAGTCATCAGAAATATTAATGTATTATACGAATCGTGTGTTTGACGTTCGACTTTATGTTACACTGATCACACATTCGGAATTGTACCATAAGTCCGTTAAAAGGTAATCATTCGAGAGATAGGCAGCCAGAGTGTTCGGACCAACGACCGTTTTCGGGTTTATACTTGCAACACTTTTTGGAGCCGGCTTTCATTTACTGGTCGGCGGCGATGCACGACGGTTGGCACTTTTCTTGTTGGCTGGATGGGTCGGCTTCGGTTTAGGCCAACTGGTCGGTGTAATGTTTTCAATTAACCTGTTTAATGTAGGGACATTGCATATTGCGACAGCTGCACTCGGTGCGATTATGGCATTGGTCGCTTCTCACTTGCTCACCAGCGATAAAAACAGAAGCCGTTCAACACAATAAGGAGGTTTTATGTCACAAAATGTTCAACCCACCGCTCAAACATCTCCTACTGAAAAGCCCATATCAAAGTGGACAATACAGCGCATTGTGTTCCTGAGTTCGGGGGTATTGGGTGGCGTTATCGCCATTATCTTTGTCATCGGGCTGCTGCTGGCATTTTCGGGTCAACTTGAAATCACAGCCCTGCGAATTCAATATATTCGCAACCTTTTCATGATTGTCATCGGGTTAGAAGGTATGTTGATTATTGGCTCAATAGCGGTGCTGATTGTGCAGATTACGCGACTCTTCAATATGCTGAAGCGCGATGTTCAACCGGTGCTAACGACAGCCCAAGAAACGGTTAATACTGCAAAGGGTACGGTGGAGTTTGTGGGCGATAACACGGTACGACCCATTATCCGCGCCAGCGCGTTTATGTCCGGTGTAGGCGTGGTTATGCGTGATATGGGTGGCATCCGCCGTGCTATCCGGCGCAGTAAGAATGGGTCAAAACCATGAGCAATAGCCAAGAAACCAGTTTAGACAGCGGGCTGCTTTTGGGCGGCTTCGTCATTGGGTTAATGGTGGGTGGAATAGTGGCGCTTTTCCGCACACCGCGCAGCGGCAACGATGTCCGACAGCAGTTGGTTGAAAGCGGCGACTCTATACGCGGAAAAATCGAGTCGGTGATCGTGGCAGATCCCTTGGCGGAGAGCATGGCAGAAGGCAAAGCAGCCGCACGAGCGCGCCGACTCGAACTCGGTTTTAAAGATTAACTGCTGATTTTCGTTATTGCAGAGGCCAAGGCGTTCAGTACATCCTGTGCAATGACACTGCGGGTATTGCCCTGCGCTTCAGCCGCCAAATTACCCGCGAGACCATGCACATAACCTGCTAACACAGCAGCCTCATAAGGCAGTACACCCTGCCCCACAAATCCTGTTATAAGACCCGCCAACACATCACCTGTTCCAGCCGTTGATAAGGCATCTGATTTGAATGGCAGCGCTGTCACACGACCATCGGGCGCGGCTATCAAAGTATGAGCGCCTTTCAGAACCAGAATAAGATTCCACTCAGCAGCTTTTTCAGCGGCAAGTTGCCACCGATTGGCTTGCACTTCTTCGGTGGAGATTTTGGCAAGCCGCCCCATTTCACCGGGGTGAGGCGTTATGATAGTATCAGTAGGCAAGTACTTCCACCATTTGTCGATCTCACTGAGCAAGTTTAGGCCATCGGCATCAATGACTACATGCGGCAATTTCTTATCCAGCAGTTTTAGCAGGAATTCATGGGTGTTCTTGGAGTTGCCCCAACCGGGGCCGATGAGAACGACATTATAAGAATCGAGTTCTGACGGAAGTTCTGAAATCGCCGTTTTTGAAACGAGGCCGTCTTCCTCTAGTAAAGGTATCCACGTCGGTTCAAGAAAATTTCCACTGAGGCTTTTCACAATTGAACGCGGTGCAGCGACTGTCACCAAGCCAATGCCAGAGCGATAAGCAGACATGGATGTTAGTCCCGCCGCACCAACATAGTTTAAAGAACCACCAATCACTAAGGCTTTGCCAAATGTACCTTTGTTGGCGTTCAAGGGACGGGCTGGAAGCAGATCAAAAGCGAGTTCAGCATCAGCAAGTACATGTTTCGCATCTTTTAGTTCAGGCATATCATCCGATAAGCCAATGGTCGCGACTATGAGATCACCCACAGCAGACGCGCCGGGAAATTCCAGCAACCCTTGCTTCACAGCGATAAAGGTCACCGTTTCATCGGCATGAATAGTGTTAGGATCAAGCGCACCGGTGTCACAATCGAGGCCGCTTGGAGAATCAACCGCGACAACATAGGGTTTTGAAATACGGATACGAGACTTAGGATTGGAAGGGTTAATCACAATTCCTTGAGGTTGTTCAGGCAACTGTGCATCATTCAGTGCTTGGTTGACTCCACGTAAAACTTTGGCAGCGTCAGAGCGCAATGGGAGTTTTATACCGATGCCAAAGAGTGCGTCTACCACTACATCAGCGCTGGCGACCATATTTCGTAATACGCGACCATCACGGTCATCTTGTGAAAAGGCAACCGAGAGATTGGCAGCCTGAATCGCAGCAAAGTTTTTGTCGTCACCGGGACGGGGCTTGAGCAAATAAAAACGGACTAAAGCTGAGGTTTCTTCAGCGATGATGCGACCTGCAACGAGGCCATCACCACCATTATTCCCTGCGCCTATCAACACCGTGACACGCGTATCTATTCTGTGATTAAGGCGTTCTATCACGCGGGAGGCAACAGCTCGACCCGCGTTTTGCATCATGGTATCGTAAGAAAGACCAGCCGCATCCGCAGCGGCTTCGATCTTGCGGGTATCTTCAACCGATATGACTTTTATCGCCATCGTTTACTCTCCCATAGTCCATACGTGACATGATTATACCCTTCTCAGAGAAAACAAAAGTCCAGCTTGGAGGCTGGACTTTTGAAAAATATTCATAGGGATATATGCGGATCAATGATCGCGGTCAACGACCATATTGGCGAGTTCAATAAGCTCGCGTTTAGATTGTGATTCCGGCAAGACATCAAGGTAGGCAATAGCGGTTTGGGCAAGGCCACGCGCTTGTATACGGGCTTCGTTGATGGCATCGCCTTGAAGCAATTTCTGCTTGATGGAAACCATTGGATCGGCTTCTTCAGCAACAGCTTCGGCTACCGCATTAGTCGAATGACCATTATTAGAATAAGCCGCAACATAACCACGCCCCTGTGCTAAGTCGATGCCTGAAGTCTTGCCCAGTTGAGCGCTGTCAGCCGTCAAATCCAGTATGTCGTCGATAATCTGGAAGGCAAGGCCAACGCTGTAGCCATATTGACCTAATGCGTCAATTGTTGTTTGGTCCGCGTGGGCAAGTTTCGCACCAATCGAGGCAGCCGCTTTAAATAGCGCAGCCGTTTTACGGGCGATAATTTCGAAGTAAACCTCGCGGGTGAAGTTGTTATCTTTTACGGCAGCCGCTTGTAGAGTCTCACCTTCAACCAGCGCAACCGTGGCTTCCGCCAGATCAATATTCAAGTCCTTGTAGGGAGCCATCAGTTCATAAACTTTGGTGAAGAGAAAATCGCCTGTGAGGAGCGCAAAAGTGCGTCCCCAGATGGCATTCACTGATGGGCGACCGCGCCGCACAACGCCATGATCATTAATATCATCATGAACCACACTTGCTGTGTGGACGAGTTCAATCGCAGCAGCGGGAGGAGCCGCATGGATATAATCGGTGCCACCGAGAGCTGAATAAGTCAACATTACAAGGCGAGGGCGCACTCGCTTGCCACCAGCATCAAGGATATGACGACTGGCATCACGCAACGTTTTAACATCACTATTTATTACCTCAAACATGATGTTTTCAACCGCTTGCATAGCCTGTTGTGTTGTCATAGATAGCCCACCTTTATCGCCAGAAAGGGATCGTTTGTAACTTTCAGAACTAACTAAATTTAGTATACACTGAACGCCAAACAGTGTCAACGAAGCGGAACCGTTTCACATTTATGCTTAATTTACCTGCAAAACTCGTGCTCCGGTCGCTGAAATTCCTGTGCAGCGCGTCACACTTGGAATGTCCGCCGCATCATACCGCAGGCGCATAGCAAGAGCAACTTTTTCTGCAATATTTTCTTCATTACAAATGGCACAAAGAGTCGGCCCTGCCCCACTGATGACTAACCCTAGCGCTCCGTTGTTGTGTGCAATCTGGCGCATCTCAAGCAGCAAAGGCATTAGATGAGCGCGAGCAGGTTCAATGACCTGATCGCCTTCCATGGCCTGTGCCATTGCAGCTAAATCGCCCCGATAAATGGCATCCACGAGTTGGGCAACATAAGCCGTTTGCAAAACCATCGTTTTGAGTGGCACGGTAGCAGGCAGTACAGCCCGCGCCATAACGGTAGGCACAGCAACATCGGGTGTCACCAGCGCCAGATAGAGTGAAGGTGGAATAGGTAAAAGTCGTATTTGATCGGCATCAATTCCTGTGACCAGTGTAATGCCACCAAACAGGCAAGGCGCGACATTATCGGCATGGCGACCGCTGACCGCTGCTTCACCGTCTAAGGATGGAGATAAGAGCTGCTTAACCGACAGTGGAGAGCCGAAAAGCGCATTGACCGCCACCGCAGCGGCTACAGCACTGGCACTGCTGCTCCCCAAACCGCTGGCAAGAGGCAAATTTTTGCGAATGATGAGACGTACACCCTGTGACACCCCAAGTAATTGCAAGGTGCTTATGGCAGCAATACCAGCGGTGTTCTTTTGGGGATCACGGGTAAGCTGACCGCCATCCCCTTCTATATCCGTAATACGTACACCCGGTTCGTCACACAGTTCAGCACGGACAATGTCGCCGGGTTCATGCAGCGCCAGCCCTAAAATATCAAAACCCACTCCAAGATTCGCCATTGTGGCTGGAGCAAAAGCCTCTGCACTGGTATTCATCATGAGAAATTGTTATCCTTGCGGTTTGGCATCAGTCACACAAAATGGTGAAAAAAGCATGTTGAGCATACTACAATGTATGGATTGTGGGCAGCAATACCCAGTTGATACGATTATTTACGCCTGCGAAAAATGCGGCGGCCTATTGGATGTTCAGCACGATACTGATTACTTACACAAAACAATTAACAAGACGCTTTTCGACCAACGGCTCGGCACTTTTGAAGCCCCTTACAATAGTGGCGTGTGGCGTTACAAAGAAATGATTTATCCCGATGTTCCGAATGACATCGTTGTTAGCCGCCCCGAAGGTAATACCAACCTGTATCGCAACGCTAAACTCGCAGCATGGGCTGGCGTGGAGACATTGTACCTCAAACACGAAGGAGAAAACCCAACAGGTTCCTTCAAAGATCGCGGCATGACTGGCGGCGTAACACAGGCACGAGTGCTAGGGATTGAGCGTGTGGCCTGTGCTTCAACCGGCAACACATCGGCCTCGTTAGCAGCCTATGCAGCATGGGCAGGTTTGGAAGGCATCGTCTTCTTCCAAAATAAACAAATCGCACTCGGCAAATTGGCGCAAGCAATTGCATACGGCGCAACCGGTATTCAGGTTGACGCAGACTTCGACCGTAATCTGGAATTGGTGCGGCAGGTTGCGGAACGATTGGGTATTTATGTACTAAACTCGGTCAATCCATTCCGTCTGGAAGGCCAGAAAAGTATCGTGATTGAAGCGATTCAGCAGCTTCGGTGGCAAGTTCCGGATTGGATTGTGCTGCCGGGTGGTAATCTGGGCAATAGTTCAGCATTTGGCAAAGGGTTACATGAACTGTATGAGATCGGGTTGATTGATCGCTTACCGCGTATGGCGATTATTCAAGCGGAAGGCGCAAATCCTCTGTATCGCAGTTATCAAAATGACTTCCGCGAGTTCGAACCGATGCACGCTGAAACGGTGGCGACCGCCATCAAGATTGGCAATCCGGTGAATTATAAGAAGGCTGTACGTTCAATCCGATGGACAAACGGTGTTGTTGAAGAAGTCAGTGACCAAGAGATTATGGATGCAAAGGCGCTGATTGACCGTCAAGGGATCGGCTGTGAACCGGCATCGGCTTGCACTCTGGCTGGCTTACAAAAGCTGGTGCGTAAGGGGATCATCAAGTCGAGCGAATCAGTTGTGGGCATTCTCACGGGGCATGTGCTGAAAGATGCAGACGCGGTGATTAGCTACCACAGTGATCAATTAGAGGGAATACATCCTCAATATGCCAACAAGCTTCACCAATCTGAAGCGACCATCGAGGCGTTGAGCGCGATACTCAATGTGCAAGAACCTACGCCTGCATAAACAATTTTCGATCATCAATTAGGATATAAATAAAAGAAGGATGCCAGTGCGGTATCCTTCTTTTATTGTTAGATGCCTGCAAGTGCCTGCTGAATATCGAACAACACATCGTCGGTATCTTCGATGCCAATGGCAAAACGCACGAGATTATCCTTGATGCCCAAGGCAAGGCGTTCTTCACTGGTTTTTTCATAGTAGCTCATCAGCGCGGGCTGCTCAATGAGGCTTTCCACACCGCCGAGGCTGGGCGCAATGTAGGGGATTTTAAGGCGATCAATAAAGCGGCTGGTGGTTTGTAAGTCACCCTTCACTTCGAAGCTGACAACACCACCGTAACCCGTCATCTGCGCTGCGGCAATTTTGTAATCAGGATGCGACTCTAAGCCGGGATACCATACTCGTTCGATACGTGGATGATCATCTAGGATGCGGGCGACCGCGAGTGCCGTTTGATTTTGCTGCGCCACGCGTACACCTAATGTCTTGATACCGCGATCCAGCAAGAAGGCATTTTGCGGGTCAACGATGCCACCCAACACACCACGCGCATCACGCAATGCTTTGATACGGTCAGCACGACCTATCACAACACCCGCCAACAAATCATTGTGACCGGAAAGATATTTGGTGGCGCTGTGAACCACAAAATCAATCCCCCACTCCAAGGGACGCTGATTAACGGGTGTGGCAAAGGTGCTGTCGATCATAGTCAAGATACGATGCTTCTTGCCAATCTTGCCGATACGATCTAAGTCTGCAATCCGCAGGTAAGGATTAGTCGGGCTTTCAGAGATAATCACCCGCGTTTTCTTGGGGATGATGGCGGCTTCCATTGCCTCGTAATCACCCATCGCTACAACAGTCGTTTCGATACCAAAGCGCTTGAGAAAGGTTTGACAGAACTGTCGGGTTCGGCGGTAACAATCATCCGTCATGACAATATGTGCGCCGGACGGCAGCACCGACAGCAAAAGTGAGGTAATCGCCGCCATGCCGGAGGCATATAAAACGGCATCTTCACCGGAGTCCATCGCGGCAAGTTTACGTTCGACGGCATTAACTGTCGGATTGCCGTAGCGTCCATATTCTTCGCGATCATCTCCATCGCCCCATGTTTTACTTTCCATGAAGTCGATGAGTTCTTGGGTATCGCCAAACGTATAGGTAGCCGTTTGAACAATTGGTGTATTCAGCGAGTTAAAAGCTTTGCGCCGCTTGGTACCGCCATGAACTGCCCGCGTACTTCTACCCTGCGGATTGTCATTCACTGCTTTATCAATATCTTCCAGACCTTTGTCCAAATCTTTCAGAGACACGTTACAGCCTCCCAGCACTAGAAATAAAAAACCCGGCTTCGAATAGAAGAACCGGGTTTGCTTTACCGATAAAAAAGACTTCGTTAAAAGTCTTTGAGTGGATTCCTGTGCTGATGAACAATCAGGTAATCACTCTCATCTGTCAGTTCATACTGTTTACTGACGGATTTGGCACCTTCCCATCATTTGGGGGTTGCCACGGTGTCTCAGGGCCGTTCCCTCAACCGTTCTTCATAAGAGTGTGTGATATGCAATTGTTATGTGGAAGAGAATAGCATAGGCTGACGAAAAGAGCAAGCGCATGAGTGAATCCAAATCATAGTATAATAACAGGTGATGGAGAGGCATATGCGACTAGATTTAATGATCATGAGTGGCGTGGAAGATGGTCTGCGACTCAGTTACAACATCGAAAATGGTGATGGTCAACTGAGTGAAGACCAAGCCACATGGAAAGTGAGCATTGGTCGCAAAGACGACAGCGATGTTTGCCTGCGTTACGACTCATTTATATCACGGCAGCACGCTTATATCTGCTGGGACAATAACCAATGGTGGCTCGAAGATTGTGGTAGTACCAATGGCACATTTATCGAGGATACCGATAGTGATGCGCGTGTCAGCGGTACAATCCCGATAGAAGTAAGCCAATTGTTCCGTGTTGGACATACATGGATGAGAATAGAAGAAACAGACGAGTAAGCCATGCATGTTATTAGTCTCAAAGACATTCTAATTAATGCACGCCAAGAATCAGTGCAGATGCGACATCATTATTTGGGTGTCGAGCATCTTTTCATTGCTATGTTGCAGATTCAAGCCGGAATTACTGCCAGCATTATTGAAGATTATGGCTTTACCGCTGAGTACGTGATTGATGCTATTCGGCGCAAAACTGACAAAGGCAGCAATCAGCGCCTATGGGCCGGTTTCCAATATACACCACGCACAGAAGTGGTTTTGGATGTTACTAACGATCTAGCAATGGACAGTAATCTGCCCGAAGCTACCGAACGCGAACTGCTGATCGCGATCCTTACTGAACATGACAGTTTGCCTATCCGCGTACTGCAAACCTTCGGCATGAACCTGCATGCAGCGACTTTGGCTGCAATCGGTTATGACCCTAAACGCGAACCTCAAACGCCCGATATGAATGTCTTGTTCGCGGAAAGCTACGATGCAACACAACCGATTGAACGTGAGCAGCTTTTTGTACTGCGTCGAATGTTCGTCGGGCACAAAACAATCCGCATTGAACAACGGCTTACAGGGTTTAGCGGTGCGCTGGTGTTGGTGGTCACACCCATCAATGCTGATGACCACGAGGATGCGCCAATGGTCGTCAAGATTCAAGATGCGGATAGCATCCTTGACGAAGTACATCGCTTCGAAGCGCATGTTAAAAGTTCATTACCTTTGCAAACAGCACGATTGGAAGACAGTCCGGTTAAGCCCGAAAACTCGGATTTGGCAGGCATCAAGTATACGCTGGTCGCGCACTCTGGTAGTGTCCCAATGGATTTGCGCCACCGTGTGCAGATCAGTGGTACTGCTGACCTCGCGCGACTCTTACAAAAGGAACTGTTCTCCCAATTCAAGGTGACATGGTGGCAGCAGAAACGGCCTTTTCGTTTCCAAGCGTGGAAAGAATACGACTGGCTGCTCCCGCCCCTGCTGACACTCGACTTCATTCCCGAAAATGACGAGCCTGAAATGCCGCTCATCGTCAAAATACCGATCAACCGCGCGAAGTTAAAAACCAAGCTGACGGCATTACAATTTGGCGATGATGTGGTGCTGGAAAACTTTACCGTCCAAAAAGTTGATCGCCAGAACAACGTGCTTAAGTTGGCGGTGGGCTTCGGCAGTGAAGCGGACAAACGCGCTTATAAGGTCGAAATGCGAGGCGTGAACAACTTCTCAAAAACCTTCTACAGGGGAGAGGTGGTCGAACATTTGGTGGGTACGGTGTGGAAGACGCGCTACGATATGATGCTGGATGCCGTGCGTGACCTCGAACCAGACTTTGAGCCGGATGATCGGTGGATTAGTTTGGAAGAAATTCAACTGCCCAATCCGCTGCTGGCCTACGAGAATTTACTCGACCGGCACATCAACGGCTCGATGAGCAAGATTCACGGTGATTTACATCTTGGGAATATATTAGTTGGACCAAATAACAGCATTTGGTTGATTGATTTTGGTCACACACGCGACGGGCATACGCTGTTCGATTGGGCAACGCTAGAGGTCAGCCTATTGGGTGATGCACTCATGAATGGCTTTGAATCCGACTGGAACACGATTCGGGGCATTATCAAAGCGCTGGTGACAATGGAAAACGGACACGAGCCATCTGTTGCCAATGAACAAATTTCGATGATGCTGGAGTCAATTACCGCGCTTCGCAACATTGTGCGGGAATGTTTAACCAATGAGGGAAATTGGTACGAGTATTACATCGCACTGGCCTTATGTGCGCTACGGGCGATCACATGGAAAACCATGTCACTGGGCAGTCGGCGATTACTGTATCTGGTATCGGCGATGGCGATCCTTGAAATGAACCGCAAATATCTGAATATGGCTCTCGAAACGCCATCGCCCGATTTAACTGATGTCTTACCTCGAATCCCGACACGCGATCCGAATGAACTCTAAACTTAGAGGTTCGACAAGATTGTTTGCGCGAACTCGGTGGTGCTGATGTAGGCGCTGCCTCGTGTGGCAATGTCGGCGGTACGCGCACCAGAAGCCAGCGTCGCCTCGACAGCCGCTTCAATAGCCTGCGCTTCAGTTTCCAAGCCCAAGGTATAACGCAGCAGCATAGCCGTACTCAAGATCGTACCCGTTGGGTTGGCTTTCCCCTGCCCTGCAATATCGGGAGCAGAACCATGAATAGGTTCGTACAAACCAAACTTACTTGAACCGAGGGAAGCTGACGGTGACATGCCAAGTGAACCCGCCAATACTGAAGCCTCGTCACTTAGAATATCGCCAAACATATTGCTGGCAAGAATGACATCAAAGCTGGCAGGACGTGTGATGAGATACATCGAGCAAGCATCAGCCAAGACATGTTCGAGTTCAACATCCGAATAGTCTTCGTGAATTTTGGTCACTGAGCGTCGCCACAGCCGCGAACTCGCCATGACATTAGCTTTATCAACAGACGTTACTTTCTTGCGGCGGGTTTGTGCTGCGCGGAAAGCCACATGTGCCACGCGATCCACTTCGGGAGTGGTGTAGAGTTCGGTATCATAAGCTGAGTCACCATCGCCTTGGTCTTGGCGTGGGCCAAAGTACAAACCGCCTGTGAGTTCACGTACAAATACCATGTCCACGCCTTCAAGGAATTCAGGGCGCAGCGGCACGTGTTGGGCGAGAACTGGATAGGTTTTTACGGGGCGTAAATTGGCAAACAATTCAAAATGTTTGCGTACTTTGAGCAAACCCTGTTCGGGGCGAACGGCAGCGGCAGGGTCTGACCATTTGGGTCCACCGACTGCTCCCAGCAAAATCGCATCTGACTGTTCACAGGTTTTGATAGTCGAATCTGGGCAAGAATCGCCAAATTGGTCAATAGCAATACCACCCATTGGGGCTTCATTAAAAGTAAATTCATGTCCATATTTAGAAGCAATTTTCTGCAAAACATTGATACCCTGTGACATCACTTCCGGGCCAATGCCATCCCCTGATAAAACCGCCATCGTTGCCTTCACTCTTTATTCTCCTCATAAAAACAGGCCGGATAACTACCAGCCCGTAAACCATTCACAATAAGCCTATAGCGTATCAAATCTGATCTAGATTAGCGACTGTCCGTTCGTTTTGCACATTGCCTGTGTTGAGCGTTGTCTTCGGCTCGAACAACATGATATGTACTTCTTCGGGCGCGACCGGCATATGCTCAACGCCACGCGGAATGATAACGAACTCGCCTTCATCCAACCATAAATCTTGGTCGCGCAACTTCATCAGCAGGCGACCTTTGACAACAAAGAACATCTCGTCTTCGGTATCATGATGATGCCAGACAAACTCACCTTGCAGTTTGACTAATTTGACCGCCGCGTCATTAATCTCACCAAC
>JBBQLX010000010.1:0-70411 GCA_038328375.1 Aggregatilineales bacterium
GAGAATGCGGTTGGTGTTGAGAGGCCATTTGTAGTCGGGCATGGTGGGCGCGTAAAGCAGCAATGTGCCGCCGGGAGCGCAGAGGTCAAAGGCCATGTTGAGGGCTTTTTCGTTGGAGGCAGTGACCATCACGGCATGAGGGCCAGCGCCATCTGCCCACGTTTTCACCTGATCCGCGAGATCAGCATCATCGACATTCATGGTGGTTATGCCGAGGGATTGCGCGCGAGCCATACGAATCGGAAGACGATCTAATATGGCTATTTTGTTAGCACCCCAATGTGGCGCGAGCATCGCCATCGTAACACCGTTAAAGCCTGCGCCAACGATCAAGACGTTATCACCCTGACGAATATCCGCACGGTCGAGTGCGCGGACACAGCAGGCAATCGGTTCGACTAACGCGGCGATTTCGTAAGGCATACCTTCGGGGATTTTGAGAATGTCACGCTCGACAATTTCGGCGGGAATACGCACATATTCTGCCATACCCGCTGGATAGAGACGAGTCTTTTTGAAGGTTGGGCAAAGCGTGAAATGTCCGTGCATGCAGAAGTCGCAAACCATGCAAGGCACATGATGATGGATCGCCACACGATCACCGACCGTGAAACTGGTTACGCCTTCACCCACAGCGACGACATCACCTGCAGGTTCATGTCCTAAGACGGTCGGCGCACGAGGAGTCATGTACCAATCGGTCACATCACTGCCACAAACACCACAGGCACGGATGCGAACCAGTAATTCACCGACTGCGGGCTGATCGGGCATGGGATAATCTTCGATGCGGATGTCGCCGGGGCCAGCGTAGATGGCTGCTTTCATCGTTGTTGAGGTCATAAAAGTCCTTCTTTAGTTGCCAAGTAGGTTATCGAAAGATACAAGCCAACCCCTCCCTAACCCTCCCCCGCATCCACAGGAGGCTTCGCACAGCGATGGAGGGAACCATACCAATACGCGAGTTTACAAACTCAGAACTTTGGAGAAACTACTCAGTTTACAGTTAATAGTCGTCAGTTTATCACTCGTGATCGTAAGAAATTTGTCGCTCAAGTATTCCTATTGAACATGACGATATTATAGCGATATTAGGCAGATGTGCATATGCGTCACGTATGTGAAGTGTATCTGAGTTAGGTTATACTCGAGGCAGCAGAATAAGGCGTAGGAGGATCAAAGATGGGTGTTATACATAAGCGTGTACAAGATGGTACAGATTGGCGTTGGGAAAATGTGAATGTTGAGGGTTATAACACGAATAATGCAACTAAACAGGTGTTGATTGGCGAGAAAGACGGCGCGCCAAACTTCGCCATGCGCTACTTTACGGTTCCGCCGCGCGAATTTTCGAGCTTGGACAAACACGAACGCGAACATGGGGTGATGGTGATGAACGGTCGGGCGCGGGTACAACTGGGTGAGCGATATGAGGAAGTCGGCGTGGGTGATGTGATATTCATTCCGGGTTGGGAGCAACATCAATTTGAGAACCTGACGGACGAGCCCTTCACATTTTTGTGCATTGTGCCGCCAATGCCGAAGAAATAAACCGCAAGAATTAACCACCGAGACACAGAGCAAAGCAGCGAAAAACAGAGAAAAACAACCCCTACCCTAACCCTCCCATGTAAACGAGGGAGGGAACAAAAAGAGAAGAAATAGATGGCTGAACATAAACGAAAATTTGGATTTGAGACGCGGATGCTGCACGCGGGGCATATTCCTGACCCTGTGACAGGGGCGCGTGCCGTGCCGATTTACCAAACGACATCCTATGTGTTTGAGGATGTGGATAAAGCAGCGCAGTTATTCGAACTGAAGCAGTACGGCAACATTTATACGCGCATCAATAACCCGACAACAGCGGTGTTTGAAGAACGTATTGCCTCTCTAGAAAATGGGACGGGCGGCGTGGCAACTGCTAGCGGTATGGCAGCGCAATTCACTACCATGATGACGCTGTTGGAACCGGGGGATGAGATTGTCGCATCGTCGCATCTGTACGGCGGGACGATGACACAGTTCACGCATACCTTCAAGAAATTGGGCATCAAAACCCATTTTGTTGATCCAACCAACATCGAAAATTGGGCGCAGGCGATCACACCCAAAACCAAAGCGTTGTATGGCGAAACGATTGGTAACCCGCGCGGAAGCATTCTGGATATTGAAGCACTGGCTGATCTGGCGCATTCCCATAAGATTCCCTTGATTGTGGATAGCACATTCGCCACACCCTATCTGTGTCGCCCATTAGATTGGGACGCGGATATTGTGATCCACTCGGCAACCAAGTTTTTGGGTGGGCATGGCAATTCCATTGCTGGGGTAATTATCGACTCAGGCAAGTTTGATTTCAGCACGTTCCCGACGATTGCTGATCCTGATCCTGCGTATCATGACCTGCGGTTTTACGAGACATTTGGACACTACGGGTTTTTGATGAAGGCACGGGCGGTCACGGTGCGTGATACCGGTGCGGCGCTCTCGCCATTTAACTCGTTTATGCTCATTCAAGGTTTGGAAACACTTTCGGTACGCATGGAACGACACATCAAAAATGCGCAGGCGATTGCGGAATTCTTGAGCAACCATCCAAAGGTGGATTGGGTAGCTTACGCGGGATTACCTAATAATCCCTATTACGATCTCGCGCAGAAATACACACCTAAAGGACCGGGAGCCATATTCACGTTTAGCATCAAGGCAGAAAATCCCCGGTTAGCAGGCAAGACATTCATTGAGGCGCTGCACGTTTTTTCACATCTAGCGAATGTGGGTGATGTTCGCAGCTTGGTTATTCATCCAGCTTCGACCACACATCAGCAATTATCTGACGCGGAACTGGAAGCAGGCGGCGTGACCGCTGGCATGATTCGTTTATCCATCGGATTAGAGACTACAGAGGACTTATTATGGGATCTGGATCAAGCCTTGCAGTTGACGTAAGCATGAACACTGTTCTCAATGAAGAACAGCGAATTAAATATCAAGATTCAGGTGTTATTCGCACCATATTGAGCACGAGCAAGACAATTGCGATTGTGGGATTATCGCCCAAGAGCGAACGGCCTAGCTACTTCGTCGGTTCATATTTGAAATCGGAAGGTTACCGGATTATTCCAGTGAACCCGATGGCAAAGGAAATTTTGGGCGAGAAGTGTTATCCCGATTTGTTGAGCATTCCTGAGCCAGTCGATATGGTTGATGTGTTTCGTAAGCCAGAGGATTGTGTCGAGGTTGCCAAGCAAGCTGTACAAATTGGCGCGAAAACCTTGTGGTTGCAACTGCGCGTGGTGAATACGGAAGCCGCAGAGATTGCTGCTGCCGCCGGATTGAATGTTATCATGGACAAGTGCATCAAGATTGAACACGGGCGTTACAGCGGGTCGCTGCATTGGGTCGGCATGAATACCGAGATCATCAGTGCGCGGCGTGGGCAGCGGTATTTCTAGGGAATATGAACCGCCGATTCATCATGAAATGACATCAAACCAAAAATGAAAATAGCGTATCCAGAACCCCCACCCCAACCCTCCCCCGCATCCACAGGAGGCTTCGCACAGCGATGGAGGGAGCAATGCAGTATATGGCGAGTTATTTAAGAGCAGATACCAAGAAGAAACGATGTTAGGTTCAAGTTGGATACGCTAAAAGATAAAGTCGCGATTGTTACGGGCGCGGGGCAAGGGATTGGTTTTGCTATTGGGGAGCGTTTTGCCCGTGAAGGGGCGCATGTGGTGGTCGCGGAAATCCAACGTGATAAGGCACATGAGGCGGCGGAACATTTTAGCAACATCGGTGCCGAAGCGCTGGCCTATCCGATGGATGTAGGCGATACAGACCAGATTGAGCCAATGGTTCAAGCGGTGGTGAAACGATTTGGGCGGATTGATATTCTGGTGAATAACGCGGGTGTTTCGGAGAAGGCGGCCTTCTTCGAGATGACACCCGAACGTTGGGATTGGCTGCAACGGGTCAACCAGCGCGGGTTATTCTTTTGCTTACAAGCAGTGGCACGACAAATGGTTGAGCAAGTGCCGCAGGCTGTAAAAGATGCGGGAAAAGCTGACCACAGTTACGGCAAGATTATCAATTTGTCGTCTATCGCTGGCAGACACGGACGTGCAGATGCGATTCATTATTCGGTGTCAAAAGCGGCGGTGATTACCATCACGCAAGGGGCGGCAATGGCGCTTGCTCCGTACAACATCAATGTGAACGCTATTTGTCCGAGTGTTATTCCAACTGCGATGTGGGACGAACTCGACCGTACGCAATCGGAAGCACATGGGATGCCGCGCGGTGAATGGTACAAAAAGCGTGTGGAACGCATACCGTTGAAACGCGCAGGAACTGTGGAAGAAGTTGCGGCGATGAGTCTGTTTTTGTGTTCTGAGGCAGGCGATTACATCACTGGACAAACATATAATCTGGATGGTGGGTCAGAGTTAAATTAGCTCAACCCTCCCCCGCATCCACAGGAGGCTTCGCACGGCGATGGAGGGAATAAGAACAAGCAAAACAAAAAAGGGTTTACCGATGGCAAACCCTACAATATTTCGATTATTTGCGATTGACGGTTATTCAATCGGTTCTTTGTAGACGATGTAGCGTCCGATGTCGTCGCCTTTAGCGATGCAGGTTGAGAGATCAATTTTGAACTCTCGACCTCCGGACACCCAACGCAAACCTTCTTGCAACAATCCCTGCCCTACATAACAAACCGCTTTATCGGCTTTGCGTCCCCAACACATCGGGCAGCGTTCCAGCGTGTAGATAATGCGGTCATCGCCTTCTTCACGTACATTGCTGATCTGGTCGCTAAATTGGCTGAAGATGTTTGCCATCGCTGGCACACCAACCTTCAACTTAGCACTGAGTGGCAGCACCTTAAAGGCCAAGTCACCGACACCTGCCAGCGCACCGAAGCCGCGCAAGGCATCCGCGAACAGAGTACGTCCGACACGCAGCGCTAAACCACGTCCACCGCGCGGGCCGTACATTTCTTCCAGCGCCACACATAAAGCGGTGAAGTCGGCAAAATCAAAAACTTTATCCAAGTTATCCGGCGGATAATTGCCAATCAAATTGTCTAAGTCAGCCAAATGGAGAACGGCGTTGAGACCATTCTTGCCCATGACCTCTTCCATCGCATCAAGGTAGATACGAGCGAATTTATTGGGATAGTAATAACCACTTTTTACAGGTGGCATTCGGCTTGCTCCTTCAGTCGGATTGAGAAAGGTCGCGCATCATTATGACGCAAATATTTGTGTTGGCAAGTTCACAACACGGATATCGGTGAAGTAAATCGCAATACATTCCAGTTACGATTTTAACGCAATCTGCTGGTTCTGTGCATTGTCGTTTGCGAAAATCGGTATCGGAAAGTGATCAAGCTGGTTGGAATTCGATGTCAGCAAGCGTCCCTGCATACTCCAAGGCCCTGTCCAAGTGATTTCCACGTCGGCAATTTTGCCCTTCCAATCAGCAGCATCCTCAAAGAATACCAGTTTATTCTGAGGTGTGCGACCTCGCCAACGGCCTTTGAGATATTCCTCGACCAAGACGGGTACGGTTTTCCCCAAAGTACGGGCATTAATTTCAGCCAAAATGCCTGCTTGCATCTCATCAGTCGTTTCGTGACGGCGTTTCTTCTCTTCTTCGGATACATCATCCGGCATGGAACGGGCGCTGAGTGTATGCGGACGCGGAGAGTAGCGAGCCAGATGGACTTTATCCAGCTTGAGTTCGGCTAACAAGTCATAGGTGTGATGGAATTGTTCCACAGTCTCACCAGCAAAACCCACGATCACATCGGTATGAATAGCCACATCAGGGATACGCGAACGGATATTGGCAATAAGCTTGCGGTATTGATCGACCGTATAACCGCGCTTCATGTTTTGCAGCACGACATCATCGCCTGCTTGCACAGGCACTTCGATGACCGGCATAAGGTGTGGCAGTTCGGCAACCGTATCTAAAATTTTGTCCGTCATCCAATTGGGATGGCTGGTTAGGAAACGAATCCGTTCAAGTCCTGTGTCTTCGGTGACACGATGCACCATACGCAGCAAGTCTGCCAAATCGGGGCCATCGGGAACGTCTTTGCCGTAACGATCCACAATTTGACCGAGCAAGGTAATCTCACGAACACCCTGAACGGCGAGACTACGAACATGGGCGACGATTTCACCGACACTGCGACTGCGTTCAACCCCACGCCGGCGTGGAATGATGCAGAATGAGCAAGCATGAGAACAGCCATACACAATCGGCACATGAGCGCTAATAAGGCTGTTCTGCTCGTGAACAGGTAACAAAATTTCGCCATCTTGCAGGGCATCACGCTGCTCACGTTCATGACGTTCGAGTTGAAGCACTTCAGTTTCGGTCATGCGGCTGTGCAGAAAATCGACCATCGGTTGCGGATCGCTGGGTGACATAAAGACATCGACATAAGGCAGACGCTTACGTAAGCGCAATGCATCTTGTACACCAACCAGACAGCCCATCACAGCGATGATGCGGTCAGGGTTTTCCTGCTTGAGTACGTTAAATTCACCGAGGCGACTAAATGCTTTATCTTCGGCTGATTGGCGCACAACGCAGGTGTTAACCACCATAATATCGGCTTCGTGTGAGTTGTCTGTGGCGCGATGCCCCATTTTTTCGAATTCAGAGGCCAGATGTTGGCTGTCCGCCGTGTTCATCTGACACCCCATACTTTCGAGGTAATACTTCATTAGGCTGTACCGAGTAATATGATTTTGAACATTTTGGTATTGTAACGGAAGGGTTAAGATGCGTCAATGAGGGTAGAAAGTTTCAAGACGCAAGCGATAAGGTTTCAATGCAAGTGAATTGGCATTTAAGTTGCACATGGGACAGGTTGAATGGAAACCCCGTGTAGTTCACCGGAATGCGTGAGTTTAAGTAAAACGAAGTTATCTTCTAGCGAGACATAATCGGTCACATCGGCATGCAGGGGTTCGGCTGATTGCAGCGTACCGAGATGCCAACCGTTGACATAAACCTGTGTACCGATGGGCGCACAATCCAGATGAAGATGAAAACGAAGGCAGACATCCCCAATGGGTTCGAGGTCAAAGGTGTGGCGTAAGTTGAGTGTGCCGGAAACAGCGATGAGATCACGGGGATAATCGGCAAGCTGTGGCAGGATACCCCATGAGGATTCATCAAGTTCGGATGCACCATAAGCCGCATCCATCTCTTCGGTGGGGAAATAGCGCCAATCCGATTCGAGGGAGATTGATTTCATGATATTTACCTCACTTATTCTCATAAACAGCGGTAAGTTGCCCCTTACCCACCCTCACCATTGAATAAACCAATCTGCGCGTGGTGATAACATTACTCATTGCGTTTGTACACGATAACCTTGCTGAGCATAACAATGGTTTACCGCATGGCTCCGCACGCGACATTTAGTCGGGTTTTAGCCGAAACCAACTTTCCCGGTTGGCACGGGTTGCGCTCGCTTCGATCTATTCAATAGCTACCTGCTTAACCGCTGTTTTTAGATCAGATCAATTTGCCAGTTGAGCGCTTGGATAGCCGAGTCAAGTTCACGGTAACGACGAGCCAGATCATCCATGCGTTTTTGCACGCTGGCTACAGAAACCGTGCTGACATATTTAATTTCCGTGCGTTGATAGCGATAACTCTGGTTGGTCGCGGCGGTCATCAAGGATTCCAGCAACCCTCGTTCCAAAGATAAAGTATCACGCTCAGCCAAAGCATCGGTCACGGTTTTGCCGTTTTGAAACGGTGTGAGCGAATTGGTGCGGTTGATGCGACTGACAATATCGGTATATTGTGCCAACATGCGATCCACTTCAGCTAGCAATTCTTGCGGGTCTTCCGGTGGACGTTCGCCTTCGGGTGTTTGGGCGCTGCGGGTGAGACGTTCACGCAATTGTTGGATACGTTTCATCGTATCCGCGCGTAAGATGAGTGCTTCGGCAAGTTTCATAAATCATCCTCGGTTGTATAAAAAGGATTATACAGGCCGTGAGATCAGAAACGGAGAATCAAATAAGGAATGAGCTGGCGGAAGTTCGACAATCAGAACAAGTAGACGATCAGTCGATTCATTTTAACCTTCGGCTCATCAACAGAAAGTTCAATGAGGTCAATCTGACTACAGCGCTATTTGCGTAGTCAGTATACATCGGTCACAATAGCCTATGACTATATAGCAGACAGATGAGGTGTAATGATGCGGCACACGGTCTTATTCTATAATCCGATCAGCACATCAAAAGGAAAACAACGATTACCTTTATCCTTATTAGCTGTTTCTGCTGTAATCGCTAATGATTACGATGTGGAATTCATTGACGGTAATTTGGTCGATGATCCCGCGACGATGATTATCGAACGGGCGAAGGCGACTAAAGCCCAATTGTTAGCCGTAACTTGTATGCCGGGGCCGCAGCTACGACAAGCTGTTCCTGTATGTAAGCAGGTAAAAGCTGCCCTGCCCAACTTGACGATTGTATGGGGCGGATATTTCCCGACCCAACATTACGAAGTGGTTCTCAAAAGTGGCTACGTCGATTACACGATTGGCGGACAAGGTGAAGCGCCGTTTCGCGAATTGGTGGATAAGCTGCACACAGGCGGCTCGATTGAAGATGTGCCATCGGTGGCCTACCTCAAAAGTGGTGAGGTCTGTGTAAACGACCGTGCGCCCAACGTGCCGATGGATAACCTGCCGTGGTTTCCCTATGACAACCTCGATGTTGGAAGTTATGTGGGTAACAGTTACCTCGGAACACGGGTACTCAACCACAACACCAGTTTCGGATGCCCCTTTGCCTGTAATTTCTGTGCGGTCGTCGCGCTGGCAAACCGTCGCTGGCTGCCGGAAAGTGCCAAGCGTATTGCCGACATCGTGACCCATTTGCAAGATAACTGGCACATCAATGGACTCGAATTCCATGATATGGATTTCTTTGTGCGCGAAGACCGCACAGCCGAATTTGCGGAGCGTATTACGGGCAAGAACATCAATTGGTGGGGTTTAGGCCGTGTCGATACGCTGATGAGTTACAGCGATGATACGTGGGAGAAGATGAAACGTAGCGGTGCTAAGATGATCTTCATGGGTGCGGAAAGCGGTGATGACGAAACGCTGAAGCGCATGAACAAAGGTGGTAAATCCGGTACGGCGATGACACTGGCGCTGGTGGAACGTATGAAGCATTACGGGATTGTGCCAGAACTGTCATTCGTGATGGGCAACCCACCTGATCCGCGCGCGGATATTGAATCGACAATTAGTTTCATCCGCAAGATTAAGCAGATCAACCCCGCGACCGAATTGGTGTTGTATATCTACACGCCTGTACCGCAAGAAGGCAGTATTTTGCTTGATGAGGCAACTAAACTGGGCTTCCGCTTCCCGACTTCACTGGATGAATGGGCCAGCCCGGAGTGGGCGAAATTCTCGATGCGACGTGACCCAAGTACGCCGTGGTTTAAAGACAGTACGCGTCGTCGCGTTCGGGATTTCGAGTCGGTCATCAATGCTTATTACCCCACCGTGACCGATATGCGACTCCAAGGGGAATGGCGAACGGCGCTCCGTGCATTAAGTGGATGGCGCTACAAAATGGAATACTATCAATGGCCTTATGAGTTGAAAGCGCTGCAACGGCTCGTCCATTACCGAAGACCGGAGACAACCGGATTTTAGTTCAATAATTGAAGTCATGGGTGCAAGTTTGAAGGCGTATAATGATTGTGCGCCTTTTCATTCCCACAAAAACGATAAAACAATAAAGATTAAGCCAATTGCAGGCCGTTTTGGGCTGTGCTATACTCAAATTATTAACTTGTTCAATTCCTCACAATAACCATCCGCAGGGGTTTTGGTAATGAAATCAATATACCGTTTTGCCCTCCCTTTATTTGGATTACTGCTGGGTGCATGTGGCACTGTCGCAACGCCAGTTTGGTCAGAGCAGGCACAAGGCACACAATCTGCCTTGGTAGCGACTGCCGACCATTTGACCGAGATCGCACCGACCGCAACCGCTACGCTCATCCCAACTGACATACCGACAGGTTTGCCAACGGCAACATCTGTTCCCGCGACTGCGACAGAAGCGCCGACTGACGTGCCAACGGCAACAGTTGAGCCACCGACAGCCATTCCCCAACAAGCTACATCGGGCGAAGGTACTGGTGATCCTGAGAAGGGTAAAGAGTACTTCAACACCGTTCGCTCAGAGGTTAATTTCGCCTGCGCGACATGCCATCACTTTGACACGGAGGCGCAATTGATTGGCCCCGGTTTGCTCAACATCAGTGTACGGGCAGCCAGCCGTGTACCGGGAGAGTCAGCTTATGATTATATTCATACATCGATTGTGAACCCCGGCGCGTTTGTGGTTCCGGGTTTCCCTGATGGATTGATGCCCAAGGTCTACAAAGATATATGGACTGAAGAACAGATCAACGACATCATCGCCTATCTGTACACGCTCAAGGGCTAAACGTTCAGCCGAGGCAGAGCTTCACGCCCTTCCAAAGTTTATCTAAATTGACGAATAGCACAGGTGCAAGTGGCCTGTGCTATTTTGTTTCTACCGCAGAGGTCACATTGAACAGCACCCAAGTTAAGCGAGTACGATCTACCTGAAAGCGGCTGAGTTCGGTGGCAGAGGCCAAAAGTGGGCAGCTAGCAACTGCATCCTGCCGAACAACCCACCACACGGAACGATCTATATCGAATATTGGTGCGTGACAGAAATCAGCGGGCAAATCTTCGGCCCGATTAGACGAGATATAGGGCAGGATTCGCCGCTGGTAAGAATCTTGGAAAGCGACAACCGTTTGTTGATCTTTGAGAAGGTCGGCTACGGCAAATACGCCGCCAGACGTTTCGTAAGGCAATGTTAGTGTGAGATGGAAGCCGATGAGCATAATAAAGGTAGCAAGCGGTAAGAGCAATTCGCGTGGTCGGATTAAGGATTCTCGGTCAAGGATTTTGGATCCATACAAAGCAACGATATAGATGATATTGATTTGCATGAACAGATAGAACTTGATGTTACCCGTTTGCCACCACCAGCCACTAATACCGTTGGCAACAAGCGTTATTAAGCTAATCCACAGAATATATTGGGCAACCGAATCGGCACGGGCGACTTTATAAGCGGCACGGACGAAAACGGCGACGAGCAGCAAGCCAAATATGCCAATCGGAATAAGCTGCCAAATAGCGGTCGAACCGAGTAGCGGGACGAGTATCCAACTGGACAGCAAGGTATAGACGACAGTTGGCAAGGTACTCAGCCCAAAGGAAACGCCCCATGTGGCTTGGCCTGCTTCGGCGCTGCGGAAATATCGCAGAAACCACTCGACAAAGGTAGGCGTTGGTAAACCTTGCTGAGCCAAACTTCCGTTGACCATGACCCACGCGAATACATATAACAACAATGTGGGTACTAGGCTGAAAACGGCGTATAAGACAACGTGTTTCCAGTTGATGGGAATGGCAGACGATTTACGAAATGCAGCGATAATCAGTGAGAGGCCGATTAGACCCGCTAATTCGACGTTGATTTGATGGGAAAGCAAGGCGAGTGCTGCGCTAATACCTAGAATAATTACGCGATTGATTGAGGGCAAGCGTAAAAATCGCACATAGCTCCACATCAAAAGTGCGACCGTCACATAACCTAAACTGTAAATATCAGGATCGCTGCTGTAATGCCAGAAGCCATAGCTAAACAACAATACAAGCGCACAGATGACCGAAAGCCAGCGCCGTTTTGTCAGTTCATCTAAACCCACATAGAGCAGCACAACGGTTAGTCCACCCAAGAGTGCTTGAGCGATACGCATGGCTTGCCAAGCGCGGAGGCTGGTCAAGTTATAGACCCATTCAGCAGGTTTAAGCCCTAAAAGGTGCTGACTATGCCAACTTTCAAAGCTGTTATGGGCTTCAAGATAGGTGAGGTTATTGACCGCATCCGGTGTGTAATGACGCGTTGGCAATATGGCGATATAGAAGACAGTGAGCAGCCATAGCAATATAAAGATGCGAGATTTCGACCACGATCCCATTCGAGCAGTCTCCATGTTTGACGACAGTTACCGTTTGTCGCGCTTAATCCGCACCGTTTCGCCTTCAAGATCGAACTCATGCGGCAGTGCAGGCAACTCGTAACTGACTGAAGCGGTAACAGGTAAGGCAAAGTAGACCGCCGTACCGATACCCGGCTTGCTCTTGATTTGAAGCAGACCAGCGTGTGCTTCGATCACTTGCTTGGCTACGTATAATCCCTGCCCTGTTCCGGGAACGGGGAGTATAGCACCATCGGTGGTGCGGGGTGTACCGCGATAGAAGCGCGTTGTCAGATGCGGGATTTCTTCGCGGGTGATACCTACGCCGTTATCACGCACCCGCATGAGCGCGCGACCATCGGTTTCGCCATTGATTTCGAGAGTCAGTTTGCCACCGGGAAGTGTGTACTTGATGGCATTATCCACAAGGTTGCCGACTGCCCAACGGAGGCGACGTTCATCACCAAGAACAAATAGCCCGCGTTTTTCGATCAACACTTCCAGTGATAGATTGGCTGCGGTTGCGATCTGCCGCCATTCATTGGCAATGACCCAAATAAGTGTGTCGAGATACAAGGGTCGCTGTGTTTCACGGATATTGGGCGCATCGGGCATCGTAATTTCGCGCATCTCGAAAATCAACTTTTGGAGTGCGGCGGAATGACGAGCCAAATCGTGGGCGACATTGTTCATGAGGGAAGTCGGTAATTCGCTGCGATGCACGACTTGAGAGGACTCTTGCACTTCATCTGACAAGCGCTTGAGCATCGCCTCTTGGATTTGTTCACGGCGCACATCTTTGGTGATGTCACGCAGAACCACGAGTGTGCCAACACGCTCATCAGAGAGATTGACCAAAGCAGCGGCCTGAGCACTGACCATATGCCCATCAAACTCGATACGGCGCGGATCACCCAGCGTATATAAACCGGGAGTAAGGCTATGTGCAGATGACTTGGATTGAGAAAGAAAATTATGCAGACCCAGTTTATCTTCGGGTTGTGTGCCGAGCAAAACCCGTGCCTGTTGGTTCATGACAACAATTTGTCCTTGTTGATCGTGGACGACTATACCATCGGGCATGGACTCTAAAACGGATAAGAGGTATTCGGTTTCGCGACGCTGGCGACGCAGTGAGGATCGTAAGACATCCTGCCGTTCTTGAACGTAATCGGCATATTGATCAAGCGCATGACCGGCGGTGGCGATTTCATTTGTGGGCTGCATTCCGGTGCGAACAAAAGAATTACCTGCTGTGAGCGACTGAGCCACGGTAGTCACCTGCGATGCCGGACGGATGATGTAGAAATAGGTAGCGATAAACAAGGCGATAATGGCTGCACCTGCCACAGCCGCCAAGCTTAGACCTCCAAGCTGCTGACCTGTTTGGGTGATAGCAGGGACAGTATCCGGTAAAAATAGGGCGATTACCCCTAAGGGTTGTGGGCCAAACTGAAATGGTGCATAGGCTGCTTGATACGCTTGACTATTCAGTTGAGTTGGACGCAGCGTAAGTTGATTGGGAACAGCTACTATTGACTGAAAAACATCTGGCGATAGTGCCAGTTCGGAAGCGGTGGTATCAACAGGGCGAGTGGTGGTTTGTAGTAAAGCAGCATCTGAACCATAGAGCGCAAGATCGACCATGCCGTCGGCTTTCAAGTCACTCAGAACGTTATCTAGAGTACGACCGACAAGGACAATGCCGATGGTTTGATTAGCATCTAGCAAGGGAACAGCCGTATAAAGCATTAAGCCTGATGGTGTGCGAAGTAAACCTGTCGCACCAATGATGTTTTCATCCAACACAGCACGGACAACCGACTGAATATGAAGATCGGTATCGCTGCTGACGGTGTAGGAAACATTGGACTGCTGCGCGACACGTAATACGCCTGCAACCTCAATACCTTGAAAGTCGGTGACGATAATACTGTCTAAATTGGCAAGTCGAGCGGAACTCGCCAAGATTGGTTGTAAATCGGTAGCAGTACGCGAACGAACCGCATCCGCAACACCACGCGTAAAGGCGACACGCTGCGCTTCAAGGCGCATCCGCTCATAAAGATCATTGGCGCGGCTGCGAAGTCCATCGGCTGTTTGAACCAGCAGATTGGTTTGAGGGGCAGCGGCAGCTTGCGTCAGGCTTTGCCCAAGCGCATAAGCGCCTGCCATCGCTGTGATTAGCAATGCAATAAATAAAGGCAGCATAAGCCGCCAACGCAGCGAGATATAACGAGGCTGAACTGAGCCAACCGTCATAAAAACTCCTGAAGATGCCGGTTAAGTTTTACAAACCTCATTATAGGCCAGTTCATCTTTTTCGAAATTGGAAATAAGTCAGCCTCGGTCGCCAAACCCCAACTAACAGGAACGATAGCCGCGAGATTCGAAGGTTAAGGGATCGACGGTGACATCGTTGATACGGGTTTCGTAATGAACATGCGGGCCACTGCTGTGACCGGTATTACCACTAAAGGCGATGACCGAACCTTTATTCACGAAATCACCTTTTTTGACGTTGACGGCGGAGTTGTGACCGTAATAGGTGATGAAGTGATCACTATGAATGATGACGAGGTTACCATAACCATAAATATTCCACGCTGCCCAATCGACATAACCACTATGGGTAGCTACAACAGGTGTACCGGGAGGAACAGCCAAATCAATACCAATATGACCGATATAAAAACGCTGAGTGAGCAAACCGGCTACGGGCAGACCTGATGGCGCACATTCTGTTCCGGGTGCGACGGTTTGAACCGGAGTACTCGTCGGAACAATGATTGTGGCAGTCACAGTCGGCAAAGCAGTTGGCGGAATAACCTCAACTGGAGTGATCGTAGAAGTCGGAAACGGTGTTTGTGTGGATTGAAAAACCTCAACCGGAGTGATCGTTGGAGTAGGCGTAAAAGTCACCGTTGGCGTGGGAGTCGATGTGATGACGACAAACTGTGTGTTACCCGATTTTGGTAGATAAGCCCCTATGGGCGGGATTCCATCACCCAAAATCTGTAAGGGCATCGGCTCACTGTATTGAAGATAAGCCATAATCGACGGATCAACCTGCGCGAAGGGTGCAATCGGTGTCCAATCCAACGTGGAGATTGTCGGGAAAGGAGAGATTGCAATTGTTTGTCCTATATCTTCTTGACTGCCCAACCGAATGGCAGCAAATCCCAAAATCAATATCACTCCTACAGCAGCAGTGAGGATGAGCCAACGAGCAGCACGGTTGAAGGGCGTATCAGGGCGCATATGGTGGATTGTACAGCAAGTCGACGGGACGCGCGGCTTTCAAGTTCTTAATGAAGCCGAGCAAGACTTTACAGGTTGTTAGCCTGTTCTTAGCAAAGACTGAATGTGGTTATGCGATAGTAGGGTAATGATTAAAAAACAAACACATGCAGTAAAAAGTACAACGGGAATGAAAAACAAAGCTATGACGCAACCCCATGAGTTAAGCGGACGAGCCGATATTCATATCCATACTAATGCGAGTGATGGGCTGCCCACCGCAAAACAAGTGCTGGATATTGTGGCGAAGCACAAGCATCTGGATGTTATTGCTATCACCGACCACGACGTATTAGAAGCCAGCCTATGGGCATACGAACAGCGTTCCAAATATGCGTTCGATATTATTCCCGGTGTGGAAGTGACCGCGCGGGGCGGACATGTATTGGGATTATGGGTGACGAAGGCTATTCCGAAGTGGCTTTCGATTATCGAAACAGTGGCGGCTATCCATGAGCAAGGTGGTGTGGCGATTCTGGCACATCCGGGTGAGTTGTTGATGAACGGCGGGCAAGTGCTGCGATACCTCCGCAATCCAACAGTGTTACTAGAAATGAATCTCGATGCTGTTGAAGTTTTCAACGCAGGCGCAATGACACCCGGTAACAATGTGCTGGCGCGGTGGATGATGCGCGGACTCGATATTCCGGTGGTTGGGAACAGCGATGCACACACTTTGAACGCGATTGGGCGTGGACTGACGCGCTTCAAGGGATGCAAGGCAACCGACTTCCGCAGCGCATTGGCACAACACCAGACCGCAGCAGAAGGCATACGATGGCAACTAACCGATTACTTAAAGCTCTCAATCAAATCAATCCCGATCAAGCGGAACAAATCTATGGTTCCGAATTCGCTTTCGACTTACCCAACCGCTTAGGCAGCGGCAGCCCGATCAAACGGGTGGCGATTTTTGCTGAGTCTTTCTTACCGAAAGTCGATGGGGTTTCAAAGACTGCCTATTTGACCACCCGGTATTTGCAGGAAACGGGGCGCGAGGTGCTGGTCTTCGCGCCCGATATTGCCCCAACGCAAATCGGCCCCTCAAAGGTCGTACCCATGCCGAGCTTTGGTGTACGGGTCGCACCTGAAACGCGCATTGCCCTGCCCAACCTGATGATTAACCAACATTTGGACACGTTTCAACCGGACTTAATCCACCTGTTTAGTCCGGCGCTACTTTCGGTTAGTGGGATGCTGGCGGGGAGACGGAGACACATTCCAGTGATCGCCAATTACCAAACCGATATTCCGGCCTACGCAGACCATTATGGCCTTTCATTGTTTTCGCGTCCCAGCCGGAACTGGCTGCGGTTTATTCATAACGGATGTCATTTGACGCTCGTGCCTTCCAATTACACAGCAAACCAACTGCACGAATGGGGATACAAACGGCTGCGACGTTGGGGGCGGGGGGTTAATACCACCCATTTTAGTCCGCAGCATCGCAGCCATGAATGGCGCGCGCGACTGCTTAATGGGCGTGATCCGTCGGATTTAGTGGTGATTTATGTGGGCAGGTTGGCGAACGAGAAGCGGATTGATTTGTTGTTGGAAGTGGCGCGAACGCCGGGGATCGCGTTGACGATTATTGGTGATGGCGCACTACGAAATGAACTCGAAGCTCAATTCGCGGGAACTGGAACCTATTTTATGGGATACCTGTTCGGTGATGAGTTGGCACAGGCTTATGCCAGCGCTGACGCATTTATGTTCCCCAGCCCATCGGAAACGTTCGGTCAAGTGGTGCAGGAAGCGCTGGCTTCTGGACTTCCAGCGGTGGTGATTAATCAAGGCGGCGTGGTTGATCTGGTGCAAGATGGAGAAACAGGGTACATTTGTGAAGCGGACGCAGCATCATTCGCGGGGGCAGTCCGGCGATTGCGCGATAATGCTGACACACGAATGCAGATGGCTTATGAGGCGCGGTGTTATGCAGAGGCGCATCCGTGGAGCGCGATTATGGCACAGCTTGAGGGCTATTATGCCGAAGCCTTACGCATGAGCCAACGGGCAAATCGTGTGCAGCAGGCAAGCCGCTTTGTGCTACCGATCAAAATATAAAACACAACTTAACCGCCTACATCAATACAGAGCATATTAAATGAGTGAAATCGCAAAAACACTGGCACTAATCGCCCATGATGGCAAGAAAGCTGACATGGTGGAATTTGTGTTATCGAACAAAGAAGTCTTGCAAAAATATGAATTAGTGGCGACCAAGACAACCGGACAACTGCTCATCGAAAAATGTGGGTTAGAAGTGCGGCAGATGCTTTCCGGGCCGTTGGGTGGCGACGCACAAATCGCGGGACAGGTGGCTGAAGGAAAGATCGAAGCAGTATTCTTTTTTGTTGATCCTCTGACAGCTAATCCTCATGACCCTGATATTCAGGGATTACTGCGTATTTGTAACGTGCATAATGTTCCACTGGCAACGAACGCGGCGACCGCAAAGTACATCATCTCGACGCAAGCGTTGTAAAGTTAACGATTGCCTTTTATAGTCCAATTCCAAACAATTTATTGCAATTTATGCAATATATCCGCTGAAATGACAGGCGGGTTTGAGAGAGCAAGGCGCTGAATTAGCACAATTGTCTGGCGGCTGACCCGGCTGATGCCGCTGAGCGCAGCAGTTGGCTCGCGTGTGTCCGCCGCGTGCATATATTGGCAGTGCAGCAGTGGTTATACGAGAGCAACCCGCCGAAAATGCAAACGCAAATTCATTTTTACCACAAAGAAAAGATAATGCGGGAAGTAGTTACGGAAACATATTGATACCGTTTATATTTGACAGGGTCATCATAGCACAAATTTTCGTATTTGAGCGTTAGAATAGACAAACTATAGAGGGGTTGATGCAAGGCACAAGGTGTTTTTGAATAGGGAAATCGGAATGGGCTGAGAAGATGTTGAAAAAGCTCTCCAAGAAAACTCTCTACAAAGGAAAGGACTTAATTCGCGACTGATGGCATTAAGAGGCGGTCACGGCGCTTTCGAGTATAGTAATTTGTTGGGTATCACAGTTGATTTCGGTCTGGATGCCATAGGGGATGACAAACATTGGATCAGTATGCCCAAAATCCATATTGGTGATGATGGGTAAGTCCACAAGTCCTTCTTCTTCGACCACAATTTTGAGCAATGCCTTGTCATACTCATCAAAGCGTTCGGGTGAGATATTTCCACCGGGGCGACCGACCAAAATACCCGACAGATTCTTAAAAACACTCATGGCTGCCAAAGAACGTAACATCCTCATGACTTGATCCGGTGACGGTGACTCCTCTGACGTTTCGATAAACAGAATTGCATCCTGCCAATCGGAGGGCGGTAGAAAATAATTGGTACCACGCAGCCAATCCATGACTTCCAAACAACCGCCGATGAGATGACCTTGTTTAATACCCTGCCCTTGCAACCAACGCCAGCCAGTTGTTGAATTCAACTGCCGTTTGCGGTGTTGATTGGCGGGATCAGCCCAATCCAGCATCTCAACCGTCCAACCCTGAGTGTTTGGATGAAGTTGACCGAGGGGTTCTGCGGAAAAAAGGGTCTGACGAATCGAATCCACCATATAGGGAAACATGCCCATATTTTCAGCAAAACCCGCCAAAAATGATGGTCCATAGAATGAGGATAGTCCAGCTTTCCAGCAGGCAAAATGAGTAACAGTGGTATCCGAATAACCCATGAAAATTTTAGGGTGGGTACGTATGACATCGAGATCAAGATAAGGCAGGATACGAAGCGAGTCATCACCGCCAATCATTGAAATGATGGCTTTAATCGTCGGATCGGCAAAGGCTTGCATCAAATCATCGGCACGGGCTTGTGGGTTGCGGCTGATCCATTCGGGGTCACGAAGGGCGTGTGGTGTTTCGACAACTATCAGACCAAACTCATCCTGTAGCTGGTGCTTGCCTGCTTGGTAGCGATGTGGAAATAAACCTGCCCCACCCCATGAGAGGGTAATCGCCGCGACCTTATCACCGGAATTGAGTTTGGCTGGTTTGAGCATAATCAGTAAACCCTACACTCCTCCGCCAACACGAAGGAGGGAGAAAAGCAAAATAGATTGAGGGTTAGACCTTCATCAAGGATAGGTCAAACTCGCGGATGGCATCCTGAAGCATAACTGTGCCAGTAACGGATGTATTGGGCGAAGTCACGACTGCCAAATCAGCCGGGAAACGATCATTCATATCATGACCCGTTGCGGCCTGTGCTAAGGAAAGTGCAGTGGCAGCACAAGCAATAGCATAACGAGGTTGGCGACCATCCAATTTGGTATCAGTAAAGGTATAGCTGTTATACATACGCTGAGTGAGCCGTTGAGCCTGGAAAAGCACCTTTAACTGCGCCGCCTGTTTATCTTTCATCTTAGGCAGCTTTTCAGCGATGAAGTCTTCGGGTGTTTGACCTGCGAAGATGGCAGGCAGATATTGATCGCGCAAGAGATAAGGATCTACACCAAAGGGTGTGATGAGGTCCTCGTAAATGCGGTCAAGATCACTGGCGGCATTATCCAAGGCGCGACGCAACGCACCCTTCCATGTCGTATCTTTGCCACCTTCAATTGCACCCATAAACCATTGGCTCAGCGCAGGTTGATCGCCCCAACTGCTGCGTTCAACGATTTGCACCGTCTGAAGCGGTTTGGTGTTCAAGAAGACCTGATCCAGACTGGTTAGTTCGTATCCTGCTTTGTCGGCTTCATGCTGTACCAGCCAATAGAGGAATTGTTCCTCACCGGCATAATGATGACCAAATGTTTCGCCAGCAGTCGCCAACAAAAGCACCGAATCAACACTTTTCCGGGCAGGTGCTAAGGCGTTGTGGACCCAATGGCCTGCGCCACCGAGACTATGCACTTTAAAGGAAAGTTCAGCGGAAAGTGGATCGTGACGGGCGAAAACTACAATGCTCTTGCCACCGGGGAGTTCAACTCGATACGGACCTGCGCCGCCACCGTGAGGCAAGCCGATAAGCTGTTTGCTGGTTAACAAGGTATAGCCAACACCGGCATCAGCGAGAAACTCCAGCGACTCGGTATCAACTGCCATTTCAGGTAACCAGAAGCCAAAGGGTTTACGGCCAAAATGGCGCTCAAAAGCCGCAATACCCCACACAATCTGGGTTCGTTTATCACGCTTCCGTGAGAGGGGCAGAATAACATGATTATAGGCAGTCGCCAAGGCATTACCAGCAGGCGAATGGGCAGCAACTGATTGCTGATCGCCTTCAATGATTTTCTTGTAAGTGTCGGGAGCATTTTGCTCTAACCACTTCATCAAGCCTTCGCTGACACTGAAACTGATGTGGTTAAAGTTGCCTATATCCGCATTGGCGGCATAGGAGGTGGCATTGATGCGCTCATTCCAATTTTTGTAGGGCGCAGCATCCGCTTCTTCACCGATTTCATAGGTTAGGGGGTTTCCACGCGGCGGTTGGCTGAAATGGCTATACACCACCAGCGCGGTACGTTCAATTTTGGACACAATAAGACTCCTAATAAATCATCTGATGAACAGCATACAATAAGACAACATATTGACTGTAGGTGACACTGCCCATCTTCTATTGTTTTTATAAAATACATCTGATGTGAAATCAAATTTTAGGTTCAAAATGGGCGCACGGTTGTGCGCCCCTACCATCAAATGTAAAAATTAAACCTGATACCACCCTAATGTTTACAATGGCATCCTAGTTTAATTCAAGACATTATTTTTTCTTGTAACCAATTTGCGTGTTACTCGGAACCGATTTATTGGCATAGGAGGAAAAATCCTCTAGACGCAAGTCTGTGCCGAGAATGCAGCTATGACCCACACTATAACCTGCGGGAATATGAGTATTCTTGCCAACGCAAGTGATGCCGAGTTCGCCCATATCCTGAATCTTGCCGACGCGGGCGTTATGACCAACGACCACAATCTTGTCGAGAATACAGCGCTCTACCACTGCCCCAGCCTCAATATAGGTGTCGGTTAGCACGATTGACTCGCGGACAACCGCATTCGGACCAACATATACGCCGGGTGAGAGAATCGAGTTTTCGACGATTGCGCCTTCCGAGATGACCGAACCATCTGTGATAAGGCTGTTCTTGACGGTCGCACCGGTTTGAATGTGGACAGGTGGACGCTCCTCACTCAATGTATGAATAACCCAAGTACGGTCATTGAGATTGAGCGACGGTGGCGAGCCGATGAGATCCATGTGGGCTTCCCAATAGGCATCTATCGTACCAACATCAATCCAGTAACCGCCGTAGGGATAGGCGTAGACACGCATGTTTTCGATGACCATACGCGGAATGATGTCTTTGCCAAAGTCATGATTAGAACCTTTACGCTTCTGATCATCCGCCAGCATTTGTTCAAGCACGGCGTAGCTGAAAATATATACGCCCATGCTGGCAAGGTTGGAAGGCGGATTAGCGGGTTTTTCCACAAATTCACGGACACGATAGTCGTCATCTACATCGAGGATACCGTAGCGACTGGCTTCATCCATTGGCACACGGATGGTGCAAATGGTGGCATCGGCTTTTTTCTCACGGTGGAATTGCAACAGCACATCATAATCCATCTCGTAGATATGATCACCAGAGAGGATGATGACATAGTCAGGACGACCACGGCGCACAAAGCTAATGTTCTGGGCTACCGCGTCGGCTGTACCGGCGTACCAATCGGTATCATTACGACCTTTATAGGGTTGTAGAATTTGCACACCGCCCGTGAACGAGCGATCCAAGTCCCAAGGACGACCACGACCAATATGGTCATTGAGACTATGGGGGCGATACTGCGTGAGGACAAGGACATCAAAAATATTCGAGTTGACGCAGTTGCTTAAAGTAAAGTCAATAATTCGATATTTTCCCGCGAACGGGACGGCAGGCTTGGCCCGTTTGGCGGTCAAGGTGTACAAACGTGTGCCTTCCCCACCAGCAAGGATTACAGCTTTGATTTTCACAGTGGCAACATCCTCCTACGATTAATGATAGCGTTACGATATAAATCTACGTACTGATGAGCGCTATTTTCCCAACTCACATCGGTTTGCATGGCGCGACGCTGCATCCGCTGCCATGCATCGTGGTTATTATGATAGGTACGGTTGGCCCAATGCAATGTTCCTAAGACCGCTTCCGGCGTTTCCCAGCTAAAGACAAACCCGACACCGCGATCTGCATTGCCATTGTCATAGTTTTGCACGGTATCGGCAAGGCCACCGGTTTCACGAACGAGGGGCAATGCTCCGTAGCGCATGGCAATCATTTGACCGATGCCACAGGGTTCAAAGTGGCTGGGCATCAGGAATACATCACAACCTGCATAAATGCGCTGGGCGACAGCGGCATTATAACCCTGAAAAACTTTGGCCTTCGACGAGAAATCTTTACCCAAGCGCCAGAACTGGTAATCCAGATCGGGATCACCTGCTCCGAGCAGAATAAACTGCACATCAGTATCACCCAACATTTGGCGCAGTGCAGGCAGTGCTAGATCAAAACCTTTTTGGGAGACGAGGCGGCTCACCACACCGATAACCATCACCTCATCACGCGCTTCAAGCCCCGAATCAATTTGCAGTTGGCGTTTGTTGGGCGGGCGCTTCTCGATAAAGTTATCGGCGTTGTAATTGGAGACGATCTGCTTATCTGTGTCAGGATTCCACAAGTCTATATCCAAGCCGTTGAGGATGCCGAGCATATCATTTCCACGGCTGCGAACGAGGTCATCCAAGCCATAGCCCATGTAGGGGTATTGAATTTCAGTAGCATAACGCGGACTCACGGTGGAGACTTTATCGGAATAGGCAATAGCAATCGCCAGCATGTTGTCGGTCAAGCCACGCCACAAGAGATCAGGATGATTACGACCGGGGATACCCAACTGCCACATCCAGCCACCAATGTTGTCACCTTGATAAGCCATGTTGTGGATACTGAGGACACTCGCAACCTGCCCCCAATTCGGATCGGACTGACTCAGGGTGAGAAAGAACGGAATGAGGCCGGTGTGCCAATCATTGACGTGGAAAACATCGGGGAACCAATCTTCACGTTTGCGGAGTTCCCATGCAACAGCCATTGCGACCTGATTAAAGAAGGTAAAACGTGGCACATCCCAAACCCACTCGGTATAGACAGTGGCATCCGGCCCAAAAAACGGCCAGCCCTGCACCAGATAAAATGTCACGCCATCCTGAACCGATTTGAAAACATGAACATCAGTTACGCCTGTGTTACGCGGAAACTCGAAGTCGAAAGCGGGTACGATCTGGAATTTGTCATCGTTGATAAAGCCATAATGCGGAATGATAACACGCGCATCCACATCAAGTTTGCGTAAGGCAGCAGGGAGAGAACCCACGACATCTGCCATCCCGCCGACTTTGGCAAAAGGAGCTGCTTCGGCACTCACAAAAAGGACATTCATGTTCAAAAGAGTTTCTCCAGTTTAAGGGTGATGTGTTCAGACAACTGTCGTCACAACTACACCCAGACTTCCCATTATTCGAGCGCCGCAAACCAGCGGTAGTCAATGTCCGGGAAGAGCTTATCTAACTCATAGTAACTTTCTGCCAATGTGCGATCCGGCGTACCACTATCCAAGCTATCAATTAGCTTATTAAACCGTTCAAGATGCTGGTTGAAGCGTTGAATAGCATACTCGCGTGCTTGACCAGTGGTTACTAAGAACGGCCAATCGGAACTTTGCAATAATAGCAGTTCGCGGGCAATTTGGTTGAGCAGAAACCGCTGATCATCATCCGGTTCGGGAAAACGCGCGACTAAATTCTCCATACGCAGTTCCGCTTCGTGGATGGGCTGCCACATCCAATGGGTTTCGATATTATCCCATGTAAAGTGAGTTCCGCTGCTGCCCCATGAACTTTCGGGAATCTTCAACGACTCTTTGGGTGGATGGCGCTGAATAAATTCGCTGGCGGTTGTGAGTTCAATGTCATGAATGGAGGCAAGATGACGGAGAACTTGCCCTAACCATGTCACGCCTTCATACCACCAATGCCCGAATAATTCGGTGTCATAATTGGATGCAATGAAACCATAATCACCTGTTTGCTGATTATAATCGCGCAGTAAGTCGCCAACCATGTGGGCGAAATGCTCGGCGTGTTGGTCAATCTTATAAGATGCCCAATCAGGATGGTAGTAATCTTTATCGCCAAGATCGGTCTTTATTCCGGTTACACGCCAATACTGCATTCCACTGGTTCCAGCTTTTTTGTGGAATTCGCGATAGTCAAAATCGCCGGGATAGCCGTTCTCGGCACTCCAAACTTGCATCCCTGTTTGGTTATTGCGTCCGATAACCGCCACGCCCGAATGTTGTTCTGCACCCGTGCCAGCGATGGTTTCACTGACATAATAAGGTTTATAGGTGGTCGCAGAACGATCAGGAATTTGGAGATTCGAGCTGGCAGGAATGACATAGCGATGTTTGATGTAGCCGTATGGACCGATGACTTCACCTGCGGAAACACCTACGGGTTGTCCACCTGTTATGGCATTGGTTTCACTAAAAAATAAGCGAAGATCATTTTGTTCGAGGAAAGTTTCTAGTCCCGCACGGGTGTGACCATCCTCGGCAATGTAAGCAGGGCGATAGGCACATTCAGGCAACCAAATGGCTGCGGGCTTACGCCCAAAGAGCCGTTGGTAGCTTTGAATACCTGCTTTAATTTGAGCATTGATGGAACTGTCACGCGAGAGCAGCGGCAGATAAGCGTGAGTTGCCGCACAGGTGATGATTTCTATCAAACCTTCATCCTGCAAACGGCGAAAAGCACCGATGATGTCCCGATTGAAACGGTTATGAAAAGCAGCTTTGATGGCTTCAAAATTCTTTTGATAGTAAATCGCCAGTGGAAGCAAATTTGAATTTATTGTATCGGGTGATTCAAAAAGGATTTTGTCGCGGGCGGCAGCAGCTATTTTCTCATCTAAGAATTGGTCAAGATGATCTAGCACATCGGGATCAACCAACTGCTCGGCTAGGACAGGTGTGATGCCGAGGGTTAAGCGAAAATATACACCCTGCTCTTTGAGGTCATATAACGTTTGCAATAAGGGAATATAGGTTTCAGTGGCAGCTTCATGTATCCATTCTTCACCATGCGGCCAACGCCCTGCAAGACGCGCATAAGGTAGATGACTGTGTAGGACAAACGTGAATGCGCCTAAAGGTGGCACGTCTTGATCTCCGTAACCGAAAGAATATTTATTATTCAACATGAATTGTAACGATAAGGGATAGGATGGGCAAATGAACTTTGGCTGATTAGTCCGTGACTTTCGGTAATTGGGGATACAAAAGGACATGCTAATGGTCAAACGGTATGTGATGGATTAGGAGGGCGGAATATATTCCGTCCCCTACATGGGTTGGGATTGGTTTGACAACTGCAAAAGGTGAGGTTACGACTATAATAAAAACCAACCGCTTTGCACTTACTTTCATCTGCCTTTTAACAGGAGTTGGATTGCTTATGCCGGACAAAACAGTTCATTCATCTTTGCCTGAATATGTAGTGGAAGAAAACAAGCCTTTTTCAAAGTCTCTCATCTGGGAGTTGCAACGTCAGTACTATATCAACCATGGCGCAAAAGCATGGAGCCAGATGCGTATTCCATTTGGTATCACCACCAATCCTTTTATTGCAATGGCTTACAGTCGTATGATCTATGGGTTTCTGCGAGATTGGCTACCACAGATTGATATCAGTGAACCAGTTTATATTATTGAAATTGGTGCTGGTTCAGGTCGATTGGGGTTCAATATTCTCAATCAACTTGATGAATTTTATAGCACATCTGCGGTTAAGCATGTACCGTACCAATATATCCTGACTGATTTAGCGGAAAAAAATATTGATTTTTGGAAAACGCAGCCGCAATTAGCCCCTTACGTAGAAGCGGGAAAACTCGATTTTGCTCGCTTTGATTTAGCTAATGATACTGAATTATTATTGGAACATGCGGATAAAAAACTGGTCGGCGGAACGCTTAAAAATCCAGTAATCGTCATTGCAAATTACATTTGGGATACACTGCCTGTTGATTTATTTTACGTGGAAAATGGGCAGTTATTTGAGGTCCAAACATCTCTTGTGACCGAACAACCAGAACCCAGTTTAACTGATCCCGAACTCATAACGCGCATCGAAGTGTTATATGACCGCTTTCCCACCACCACTGATTTTTACCATGATTCTGAGATGCAGCCTCTCCTAGAATTGTATCGCCAACAAATACCTGACTCGATGTTACTTTTCCCTCACATCGCCTTGCAGTGTATTCGCAGGTTGCAACAATTATCCAATCACCGGCTGATGCTGCTGACCGCAGATAAAGGCAATCATCGGATAGAAGAATTACTAAACACCGATGAACTACCCATCGCCTTGCACGATACCGGTTTTTCCATCGCCTTCAATTATCATGCCATTATGAAGTATTTTGAGCAGAAGAACGGAACCGTACTCACCACACGTCACCGCCATCGGTCGATTAATATTCTCGCTTGTTTGTTGGGACAGTCTGAATTCACAGAAACTCGTCATGTGTATCGTGATTATATTGAATGTATAAGCTCGGATGACCTCTACAATGTTTTGCTTGAGTTTCCTAGCCAGAAAAATATGACACTGGAGAACATATTGTCCTTTATTCGTCTAAAACAATATGACTCACACGCGTTTGTCGCCATTTATAATCAGATGCTGCCCATGATAGCCGACCAATATAACGAAATTAACGCGCGCAACTTACAGATTATGCTGCATGAGGTATGGCGCAATTATTACCATATGAATGAGCCGTATAATCTACCATTGGCTATCGCTACCATTCTCCAAAAGATTCATGACTTCGAGAATGCATTGGGATTTTACACGTATGCTATTCAACTTTACGGCACGAATTTGAATACAGGCATGAATATGGCGATTTGTCATATGCGTCTGGGAAACCGCCAAGCGGCGCTCGATTTGATTTCCCAGTTGCGAACGGAACACCCTGAAAATGACGACGTGAAGGAAATCAAAGCGCAAGTAGAAGCGATGCCCAAATAGTCTTATTGAATGAATCAGTTGGGCAGTTGAAGCGGTAGAATCATGGTAAATACGCTGCCCTGCCCGACTTCACTTTGGACAGACAGGTAGCCACCGTGCGACTCGGCAACGGTTCGGGCTACGAATAAGCCCTGTCCTAAACCTCGCGGGTCAAGGAGTTTACCGCTGCGTGTACGCGGTTCACCCCGATAGAAACGTTCGAAAACGTGAGGCAAATCACGCTTGGAAATACCGACCCCTGTATCGACAACTTGAATAGCAACCTGATTTTCGCCACTTAGACCTACGATGACGATAACATGCCCTTTGGCTTCGGTATAACGAATGCTGTTTTGTAGCAAATGACCGAGCGCCCAACGAATACGTTGATCGTCACCGACTAAATGGATACGATCAATATCCTTGATCATGATTTTGACATCGAGCTTGGCTTTCTTGACTTCAGGTTTCATACCCCGTTCAACCTGCCAAACAAGGTCTTCGATGTTGAGGGGATCACGACGCACCGAGAAAGCAGTCGCACTCATCTCGCCAATATCGAGTAATTCGACAATCATACGATCCAAAATATCAACATTGCGGCTGAGTGTTTCCAAGAATTTGCGATTTGGGGGTTTGTCCTGCGGCTGCCCCATGATGACATCGCTCATGCCTTTGATGACCGCCATCGGGGTACGCAATTCATGAGAGATGGCGGTGACAAAACTATCCTTAAGACGATCCGCCAGCGCATCACGAGTCACATCACGCAAGACCATCATCGTGCCAATACGTTTGCCATTGCTATCGGCAACAGCAGCAACCTGCGCCCCGATAATCATATTGTTGATTTGAATGCGAGCCGGTTCACCCAGCGGCGCGAGTTCTGATTCAAGGCGGACAACATCTCGGAAAGCATTGAACAACGTACCGAGTTCACTTGTCCAGAAATCTTTGCGACTGCCGATTAATTTTTTAGCAGCCGCATTTTCGATGAGAACGCGACCTTCGGTATCTTGAACGATGATACCTTCGTCCAAGGCATGAATGATGGCATTCAGCCGTTCAATTTCAACATCACGCGGTTTCAGCCCGCTTTCAGACTCCTCGGCTGGTGCTACATTAATCGGCTGCGGTTCAGAACTGCGTCGCAAGCCTTGATATAGGCGGCTGAACAGTTGGGAAGTGGCACTTCCAAGATGATCTACACGCCGAATAACACCGCTTAATTCTTGTGGATCACTATTGCTCATAGCGATTGGTTGACCCCGGATTGGTCTAGACTCTTATTTTGAATAATGCGATTAAGAGTGGAGTGTAATACATCGAAGGATGGTAAGGGTTTGCTAATCACCGCATCTACGCCATCTTCTGTCTGAATTTCTTCTTTTTCAGATTCGGTTAGTGAAAATGCGGTCATTAATACTAACGGAATATTCTTCAGAGCTGGAATGGTACGCATACGATTGGCAACTTCATTGCCTTTTTTACCGGGCATTCGAATATCCATTAGGGCAAAGTCAGGAATATCACCCACATAAGCACCTGACTCGATATTATCTAACCAATCCCAAACCTTTTGTCCACTGGGAAAAGGTAAGGGTTTATGTCCCCATGCTTCAACCACCATTGCTAGCAAAGTGAGTATATCGGTTTCGTCTTCCGCGATCAGCCAAATCAAGACAGCCTCTTATGGAGCAACATCACTATTCTATATATTTCTCAGTATACCCGTTGTCCGCAAATTGCGCTTAATGAAATCTCAACTTTGTATAAGTCAGGTTCTGAAAATACAGGTATAATCAAAACTGTTAGTTGGTTGCAGTGCTGGCGAGAAGGAGCCTACTTTGTCTACATGGATGGTTGTTGAGGACGAGCCCGATATTTACGAAGTTTTATTGGCAATGTTTGAGATGTGGGGTATCGAGGGCGTGGCATTCGTCGATGGTGAGGAAGCAGTTTCATGGATTGACGATGTTGACGAGGGACGTTTTAAAGGCGAACTGCCTGAACTGGCACTGCTGGACATTCGGTTACCGGGCAACATCAACGGTGACGAGGTCGCTGTCCGATTGCGGAAAAGCCCCATTTTGGGTCAGGTGGCGATTGTATTCGCAACGGCCTACCGTATGAGTACTGAAGAGTACGACGAAATTATGAAAAAGACGGATGCAGACCGTCTTATGTATAAGCCACTGCCACGTTTTAATGAACTCCAGAAAGTACTGGATGAGGTATTAACGGCTCGTCGCGCCAAAATTTCCGCCCAAAAGCGTCAGTAAGGTACAAACCGACCGATGGAAAATATTGCCCCTGTCCGTGCGCTCAACCGGCGCTCGACCCAATTATTGCAAATGGGATTTATTGTGCTGGCGATTGGTGTGCTGCTGACGGTGGTCGGGGCATTACTGACAACTATCCTGCTCATTCCACGCATCCATCCTCTTTTCTGGTTATACGACCTCGCAGCAAACGGGTTGTTAGTGATCGGTGTCATTGTGGTTATGGTGGCAATCATCATCGCAATACGAGCGCTGACACGACGCAAAGAAAATGACCTCGCTATGCTGACTGGGGATGTACTCAATCAAAGTAATTATTTTGACGGGCGTTATTCCTTTATCCGTAATATTAACCGTTCAGGACTGGGTTATATCGACGCGGTGCTGTTAGGACCGCCGGGAGCGCTGGTCTTTCGTATTCTGAACAACAATGGCAGTTACGCGAACGAAGCAGCTAACTGGCTCAAACAAAATAAACAAGGCGAGTGGTTACCCTTTTCAACCAACCCCACTAAAGAAGCGATAGACGATATTCAACATTTGCGCGATTATCTGGCAAAGAATCGACTCGACAGCGTACCCGTATTCGGCATCATTGTCTTTACGGGAGGGCCGAGCGCAGTGCAAATTTCCGAAAAAAATGCAGTCGTACCTATCACCCACTTACATACCATTCTACAAAACCTCGGCGGGCAATTTCTCGCGAAACAAGACCGCATTCCACAGGAGATTGTCACGGCAACACGCCGACTGCTCCTTGATTAAGGACAAACCACCATATCGAGTGAACTCCTGCTAGCTCCTGTAGGCGCTGGTAAAACCGAATACGCCCTAAAACAACTCCACAAAGTCATTGAAACACAGCCCTTTGCGCCCGTATGGGTACTTCTACCGGGGAGGCGACAGGAGGATGCGCTGCGCCAAAGGCTGGTTGAGGGTACGGAAAAACGGCGTATTTACTTCAACATCACCTTTTTTAGTTTCTATACCCTCTATGCACGGTTGCTGGATATGGTCGGGCAGCCCCAGCGCGAACTGGATGAGACAGCGCGGCTACGACTCATTCGCGGATTGTTGATTGAATTTCAACAGGAGAAACAGCTCACCGTTTTTCAAAAAATTGCCGACAAACCGGGCTTCGCAAAAATCGTGGCGGGCTTTATTTACGAACTCAAGCAAAATGTCGTCTTCCCAGAGCAATTCGAACAAGTTGCCCAGCATGGCAGCGATAAAGATCGTGATTTAGCGCTTATTTATACCGGTTACCAAGCCATGCTGCGGAAACATAAGCTGATTGACCGTGAAGGTGAAGGTTGGTTGGCGCTGGAAGAGGTGAAACGGCAGGATAATGATGCGGTTGGACGAAATGTTGCCCATCTGCTGGTGGATGGTTTCGACCAGTTCAATCCACTCCAAGCGCAACTGCTAGCGCTCTTGGCAAGTCGTGTACAGCAAACGGTTATTACCCTGCCTCATATACATGGGCGAGAGAACACACTAGGACGACGATTCAGTGAGGCGAGGCAGCGTTTAACCTCGGCTTTCGAGCAGGCGAGGCAACCGTTGACCCCTCATGAAATGCCGGAGATGCCTGACCCAGTGCGGCATGAAGGATTAAATCATCTCATAAAGCATAGTTTCATCAGTTCTGCCCCAAAACACCCTGCCGATGCGTGTTTGAAACTGATTGAAGCGCCTGACCCTAAAATTGAAGCATCGGCTGTTATGCGACAGGTCAAACGACTGCTGTTAGATGGCACTTCTCCAGAAGAAATTCTGATCGCGGTGCGAGATTGGGCGCTTTATGGCTCACACTTTGACAGTGCAGCGCGACGTTATGGCATCCCAACAGTGCTTCATTACGGTGACGCGCTAGCCAATAATCCGGCGGTTATCGCCCTGCTCAACCTCATGGAACTGGCGCGTTATGATTTCCGGCGACGCGATGTGTTGGATGTGCTGCGTTCGCCTTATTTCGCTGTGCCGGGGATTGATGAAGCAGCAATTAACCGATTGGATGTGATCAGCAGGGAACAACAAGTTATTAAAGGGCGACAGGATTGGTTCGATGCGATACGAGCGGTGTCCATATCAACAATCGATGAAGATGGCGAAAAACATCAAGCCTTTTTGACGACGCAAGAAGCGGTAGATTTACAACAAACCCTCGAAAAATTCTTTGCCGCTATAAGCCCACCTGAAACTGGCAGTATCAACCAATATATCGCGTGGATTGAGGGACTAGTCGGCAGTGATACAACGGCTGTTCCCGATGACGATGTTGAAAGCGAGATGTATGCCTATTCGCTGCAAATGCTGGAAAGAGTACGACAAGCGAGTGAGGTGTTTGCGGCGCGGGATTTAGTGGCAATCCAGAAGATCAAAAGCGTCTTGCGTGGCATGCTCACCACACAAAATTTATTCGCGGTTTTAAAGCTCGAACAGGATGAACAAATCAATTGGCGGGATTTTCTGCATGATTTTAAAAGTGCGGTAGGAACAGCAACCCTCACCAATAATACCAATCGTTCAGGGAAGATTTTAATCACATCGGTGACTGATGCGCGTGGTTTGCCGCATGAGCATGTGTTTATACCCGGTTTGTCGGAGGGTATCTTCCCGCGCCCGACACCAGAAGACCCGATTTACCTCGACAGCGAGCGACAGGCGTTAACACAGGCGGGAATCTTTTTGGAAACGCAGGCCGAACGAGCAGCGGACGAAGGGTTGTTTTATGAACTGATTAGCCTGCCGCGTCAGTGTCTGACGCTTTCAAGACCTACGATACAAAATGGGGCAATATGGCCTGAAAGCCATTTGTGGCGGGCGGTGAAAGCAATCTTCGAGGATGCCGATGAGATTGTGGAACAGCATAAAATCCAGTTGGGAGGCGTGGTCAAGGCAGAAGATGCGGCTCATCGCAGTGAGGCTGTTTTGGCGGTGGCAGATGGATTTAACCAAAGCACACTAGATACCCATACAACTACGCTTTACAACTGGCTCTTAACCCAACACAAGTCTCATTGGCAACATGTTTGGCACGGGCGCAGCATCGAGCAGCAGCGTATGACCAACCGAACACTGGATCACTACAGTGGGCGGTTGCAAGATGGGCGACTGCTGGAGTGGGTGGCAGGAGAATTAGGTGATAAGCGGGTGTGGAGCGCCAGCCAATTCAATGATTATGGCATGTGCGGCTTTCGTTTTTTCTCCAAACGGCTACTCAAGCTGGAAGAAATAGATGAGCCAGAGGCAGGGATGGATGCTGCCCAACGGGGCACGGTTATTCATGCCATATTGGAAGACACTTACCGAGAATTGGGACAACAAGGGGTGAGTATCACACCCGATTATCTGGACACCGGAATGCAAATCTTACGCGATGTGGCAGCAAGAGTGTTGCCTGATGCTCCACAAAAATTTGGCTTCCGAGCATCGGTACTGTGGACACAAGAACAAGTGACGCTGATGCGGAAAGTCGAGGCGCTGGTTCGGGCTGATTTCTCGGAGAAGTCGCCGTTAGGAAAACATTTTGAAGGTGATCGTATTCCCTATATGCAGGAAATGCCGCTGGGTGGAGATGATTCCGCGCCATTGGAATTGCAGTTGGGCGGGAGTTTAGTCAAGGTGAGGGGTTATATAGACCGCATCGACCGGATTGGTGACCGCGCGATTGTGGTGGATTACAAAACGGGCAGCACGACTATTCCTAAGAGCGAGATGACCGAGGGTCGAAACTTCCAGATGATGCTGTATCTTTTGGCGGGACAAGCCTTGTTAGAACGAGCCCATGAGGTTGATGCCAATACGCCAACGCAAATTGCAGGCGGTACATTCTGGCATCTGAACCGGAATACCAGCGGGGTAGTTAATTTGGACAAACCGGAAGATGTGGAAGCACTGGAGGAGGCACAGATACGATTAAGTGAGCAATTAGAACAAGGACGTAGAGGAAATTTCGCCAGCGTGCCAAACCGCAAAGGTGGCGGAGCGTGTTCGCATTATTGTGAGTTCACACAGTTCTGTAGAGTGAGTATCATGAACCGCCGGAAGCAAGCATGAAACCATTAAACACAGAACAGCGACAACTCACATCTGATCAACACACCGCCATTTATGATCACGAACGCAACTTGATTGTGGTGGCGGGTGCTGGTTCGGGCAAGACTTTTGTGCTGGTCGAACGCTATCTAACGCTGCTGGACAAGAACCCTGAATGGCCGCTGAATGCAGTGGTTGCGATCACGTTCACCAAGAAAGCCGCGCAAGAAATGCGCGACCGTGTGCGAAAAGCCCTTGAACAGCGATTAAGTACGGCTACATCTGATACGCAAGAATTATGGGCAAAACGTATGGGGGCGATGGAGAGTGCCCGTATCGACACTATTCATGGGTTATGTGCTTCAATCCTTAGAGCGAACGCCGCTGAAGTGGGGATTGATCCGGGCTTTGAGGTGCTGGATGAAGTCGATTCACGGATAGTGCTTGATGACAGCACCGACGATGTGCTGCAAGCGGTAGCTCATGAAGGTGGCACGACGATAAAACTCTTCACAGAATATGACACACAAGTCATACGGCAGACATTGGTTCGTTTGATCGCCGAGGACATTCCAAACCTCCCTGAAAATATCGTGGAACATTGGCAGCGCACATGGGAAAACAATGCTGCGACTCTCATTACAGAACTGCGTACATATCCTCCTTATCTTGCAGCGGCTCATTGGCAACCTGAAAATGGTTGGCCTAGCAGCGCCGATAAACTATTGGATGTGTGGTTGGCTTGTCATCCCTTGATTGCAACATTGAACGAAAGTGAAGATATACAGGTATGCCTTGAGGTATTAGCAAAATTAGAACGGGCTATTAATTTACAGGGCGGGAAAGCGGAGACATGGGGCGGGAAAAACACCCTTGATGGCTCTAAAGCGGTACTCAAAGCGTTGCGTGAAATAATACGGCAGAGTTTAGCAGCTATCGGCGAGCCACTTGGCGAAGTGGATCATAAAGCTGCGGAGTTATTGCCACTGTGGATAACGCTTATTCAAAAAACGCAACAGGTCTACCGGTCACGAAAACAAGAAGATGGGCTACTGGACTTCAATGATTTGGAACGATTAACGCGCGATTTATTGGTCAGTAATCCAACAGTGCGCGAACGTTATCAAGGAACAGAATTCAAACATCTGCTGGTCGATGAATTCCAAGACACGAACGCTACTCAGTGGGAGATTGTGCGAGGACTGGCGGACATTGAGCAAGGTGGCAGCCTATTTGTGGTGGGCGATCCCAAGCAAAGTATTTATCAGTTTCGGGGAGCGGATGTCAGCGTATTTGAGCAAGTGAAAGCGCAGATTACACAGACAGGTGGCGGCGACATACCGTTAGCGCACTCGTTCCGCACACATCAGTCATTGGTTGCCGGGTTCAATCACATCTTCGGACAAATTTTGGTACGCGATGCAGGTAGTCCAGCCCGTGATTACGAAGTTGAACTGGGCAAACTCATGGAGGCAAAACGGTTGGGCGCACCATCGGATGCCGCGCCAATCGAGGTGCTTTACCTCAGTAAACCACCCGAAGAAAAAATGGATTCGGAAGCGATGCGGCGTTGGGAAGCCTACGAATTGGCAACACGGCTGAAGATGATTGTTGAGGACGAACAACGTCTGATCTATGACAAAGAGCAACGAGTCACCCGCCCAATCAACTATGGGGACATCGCCATCCTTTACCAATCCACAAGCAATATTCAGTTGTACGAGGATGTATTTAAGGCGGCACGACTACCTTTTGTGACGATTGCGGGACGCGGATATTACAGCCGACAAGAAGTTTGGGATCTGCTGAATTTGCTGACAGCACTACACAATCCCAGTGATAATTTAGCGCTGGCATCGGCATTACGCTCACCGCTGTTCGGATTAAGCGATGATGCGTTATTAGCGTTACGGTTGCAACGCGACCCATTAGACCAACGCAAACGACTGCCGTTATATGAAGCGCTTAATTATCCAGCGGATATTATGCGAGATGAGCAAGAACGCGTCATTTTCGCTCAGCAATGTTTAAGCAAACTAAGGACTATGGCGGGACGGATTTCGATTGCTGATCTGTTACAAGCAGCGTTGGACGAAACAGGTTATCTGGCGACACTGACAGGACTTCCCGATGGCGCACGACGGCGTGGAAACGTCGAAAAGCTGGTGGATAAGGCACAAGCCAGCCGACAAGTAACATTAGGAGCATTCTCGCAGTATTTGCATGATTTGACGACGCGCGAAGTAAGGGAAGGTGAAGCGCTGGTGGATGTCAAAGACAGCGTGACTTTGATGACTGTCCACGCCAGCAAGGGGTTAGAGTATCCACTGGTGGTGCTGGTAGATATTGGTTGGAGCAAAGGCGGCTTTGGTGGTGATGCGGTTATGCTCGATCCAACCTATGGATTGGTGTGCAAGGTTTATGATGCCGTCGAAGATAAAATGATCGGAGGATACGCGCACAAGCAAGCAGAACGTTTACAAAATCTGCGTGAGACAGCCGAACGCAAACGGTTGCTATATGTGGCGGCAACGCGGGCGCAAGATTATTTACTTCTGACTGGATCAAGACTACGGGCTACAAAAGACTCATGGATGAATTGGTTGGACAACGCACTCGAACTCAGTGAAAATTTAAATACGGGCAGCAGTGTAGTGGAATGTTCTTGGGGCAACCTACGAATCACCATACCCGAACAACCGCCAGGAGAAGATGTTTTTAATTCAAACGACGATAACAGCCATAATGGGTGGACGAATGCAAACTTTCAGGCCTTCACTGTCCTACCCGGAGACAACCAAGCACCACTCACCGCTGACATTCAGTTTGAGGCAAGTTCTGTAATCCGTCATATCACAGCTACCCAAATCGCAGACGCAGGCGGAGCACAATATGACAATGCCTATAAACGACGATTCCGGCGAAGTGTGCTGCATGATGCACCACTGACTATCGACCAAATCAGTTTACGTCAACCGCAGGAAGTCTCGCAGCGCATCATCGGTGAGATGGTGCATAAGGTACTTGGTTGGTGGCAGTTCCAAGAAAATCATCATGATTTTGATGACAAGCTAGACAGCTACGCTTGGGAATTGGGTGTGGTTGATGAAGGACAGCGCAAATATGCGATACAAGAAGCGCATAAGCTAATCAATAAAATGCAAAGCAATCCTATCGTTGGTTGGCTGCAAGAAGCAAAACAGATTTACCGTGAAATTCCTTTCGTATATCGCAGCGATAAACGCATCATTCATGGTGTGTTGGATGTTTTATTTCAGCGGCATGACGACAGTTGGGCGGTATTGGATTATAAGACCAGCCATGTTAAAGAATATAAACGCGGCGCTGATGAAAAGTTGTTGAGCAACCATGCCCTACGCTATCATTTGCAAGTCGGTGTTTACGCAGCGGCAGTTCAGGAACAACTCGGCGGAATTGTGCCGGACACTTATATCTACTATATTCGGTACGGGCAGTACGTGCATGTTGAACAGAATGAATGGTCAAAGGCTCTCAATAGGCTCGAAGCAACTATTGGTGATTTATTGATAGAACAGGCAGATTAATCATGTTGCAACGACTTGGCATGGAACTTCCAGATTGGGCGCGCCCCAAACATCCGCATATTCGTTATGAACTTGAGCAGGTTCAACGCGTTTCGCGACGTGTGAAATATGCGCAAGCACTTGGCATCTCATTTGTGGTTGTACTGCTGTTCGTCGGTGGTTATTTCATTGGCACCAATTTCCTGCAAAATGTGCCGGGACAAAGCTTGACCGAAAGCGCGATGGCAATCCTTTTTTGGCCGACATTTGTGCTGCAAATCATCTTACAATTCGCGGCAATGACTCTGACGGTGAACACAGTAAGTGAACAGAAACGTCGCCTGACATGGGATAACCTGCGGGCGACCGAAGGCGGTGCGGGTGTGGCGCTGCGGGCAAAGTGGGCAAGTGTGTATTATCGCCTGCGACTGCTCTTGGGCTTGGTGATGGTTATCCGAGTCGGGTTGGTACTTGGTATTTTATATGACCTGACAGCCTTTCAAGGGCGCTACATTGATTTGCTCATTAATAATATCACGCCGGAAGTTTCCCCGATTGTGGGACCGCTGCTACTGGCGTTTCTGATGACGGCTGCATTGTTACTGCCCTTAACGGCTGTCGGGATGCAAGCCGCAATCGGGTTGTTCATCGCAGTGAATATTCAACAACGCATTTATAACGTTATGACGCAGCTCATCATTATTGTGGCTCGACTGCTGATCATCGTCGGACTGACGTTTGCGACCACCCAATTCATCAATAACCAAATTACGTTAGGCGATGCTCCCGCGTGGCTACTGACGGGTGCATATGCAGCAATTGGCGACTGGGGACTGCGATTCCTGCATGTTGGATTTTACAGTGAAATATGGGCAACTATTCCTTACACGATATTCTTTGGCATCGCGTTGTTGGTTTTCGCACTGGGACAATCGCTGGTTACTGAATGGATACTGGCATTCAGCATTCGCCGCGCGGAACGAATCGGATAGAAGCGTCGTCTTTGTGTCAGGTAAACGGCGTGCAAAAGTCAGCATTAGACTATCAAACCTCGCCTACAATTAACAAAGTGATTCGATTCAGCAAGTAAGGGGATTCTTATGAAGACGATATGGCGTGCAACGCTATTTAGTATGCTAATGGTGGTGCTGGGATTGCTGGTTTTGCCACAATCCGACCGCGCACTTGCACAGGAAACATCCGTGCCAACAGGTGATCTTGAACCTACGATTTTAGTTAAGTGGATGCAACTGCTTTATGACCGAGTTGAGGCTGAGAAACTCTCTGCGCCAGAAGCCTCGCGCATTTATGCTTATGCGGGCATTACGGGTTATCAATCCATTTTGCCGGGTATGCCGGATGGCATTTCAATGTCGGGACAGGTCACTTCTTTACCGGACATGCCACCGCCTGATGAGGGTAAAATATACGATTGGGTTAGTGTAGTAAACGGGTCGCTTTCGAGCGTGATTAGTGGATTGTTCCCTAAAAAAGCAACGGAAACCCAAAAAGCGGTAAAAAGTCTGCGGGACAGTGAAGCGAAAACACGTCAAAGCGAAATTGATCCGAAAATCATCAAACAATCATTGGCTTACGGAGATAAGGTTGCTAAAACTATTCTGGAGTGGGTAGCCAGTGATAATTTTACTGAAACACGCAACCTGAAGTGGGAAACGCCAGCCGGTGCGCCTTCACTGTGGATTCCAACTGATAAAGATATGAAGTCCCTCGAACCTTTCTGGGGGCAAATCCGTCCATTCGCACTCTATTCGGCAGATGCATGTGCTGTACAGCCCAATTTGACGTTTGACCCTAAAAAAGACTCGGCCTTCTATATGCAGGCACTTGAGGTCAAAACGATGAGCGACAATCTGACTGATGAGCAAAAACATATTGTCCAATATTGGATGGATACACCGGGGGAAACGGGCACTTCAGCAGGCCATTGGGTGTTGATTGAAAATCAGACGGTTGATGTGCTGCAATTGAAGTTGGAAAGGGCTTCGATGATGTATGCTCTGGTCGGAATCTCGCTGGGTGATTCGTATATCTCGGCGTGGTCACTGAAATACCAGATTAATCTGCTCCGTCCGGTGAGTTATATTCAGCAGTATATTGATCCGCAATGGGAGCCGTTTATGACAGCGCCCGCATTTCCTGAATATCCGTCGGCGAATTCGATTGTCGCGGAAGCAGCGGCAGAAGTCTTGACAGGTATGTTCGGGGGAGTGGCTTTTACTGATCCTTTTGGTCAGAAGAAAAATCTAGGTGAACGGTCATACACTTCGTTTGAAGCGGCAGCCACCGAAGCCGCAAGTTCGCGTATGTACGGTGGTGTTCAATTTAGAACCTCCATCGAAAATGGAATGCGACAGGGGCGCTGCATTGGACGGAATGTGCTGGATTATATTTCACTGCGTTCACAACCACAGGGTGAGTAAAACAAGTTGGCGTTAAGAAATAAAAAAGGGATACGATATGTATCCCTTTTGGTTTCACAAGGAGCAAAACTAGGTCGAAACAACCGAGTTATCACCACTGTAAGGATTGGGAACATATTTATCGGCGTGCCAGTCGTTGTGCCACTCGGCATCATTGACCAAATAGCGGAACTGGTATTCAGTCTCTTTGGGTAGTTCAAGGGTCACAGTAAATTGACCGTTCTTCTTGAGCTTTTTCATCTCGGTGGCTTTTTCATCCCAGTTGTTAAAATCGCCAACGAGGTAAGCGCTTTCTGCCTTTACGGACTCTGGCAGCGTGAATGTGACTTTGCAAACGGGCTTGCTCTTGAGGGGTTGCTTCTTCAGCATAGACATTTCTTCCTCCACTACAAAACTACGTACTTCGCATTTGGGAAATTATTCACCAGTGAAGATTGTATCATAGGCTAATTCGTCGTAAAGGGTGTAAATTGAATAATATTTTCGCTACGAAGAACGTCACTTCTTACCAAAAAAGTTGCTCTTATGTGAGCGTTTCTGTTATTCTTCGTAAGGTGAAACACATGTATAATCTCAACAGCACAACCCAATCGACGGCACAATCAGGAGACACTCTTAATGGTTAAACCTGTCACGCGGATTAACGTGATACCGAATTTACCAGAACCTTTACGACGGCTTCAGGAACTAGCGTTTAATATGCGCTGGGCTTGGGATCACGAAACTATTGCTTTGTTCCGACGGCTAGACCGCGATCTGTGGGAGTCGACAGGGCATAATCCGGTATGGATGCTGGGACTCATTAGCCAAGAAAAATTGCAGGCGGCAAGCGAAGACCCCGCGTTTATGGCAAACCTGAGCGCGGTTTGCGAGTCATTCGATGCTTATATGAGTGACAAAGGGACATGGTACAAAGGGCACTATAGCAAGCTCAAAAGACCAACCATCGCCTATTTTTCGATGGAGTTTGGCATTACCGAATGCCTACAAAGTTATTCCGGGGGCTTAGGGATTCTCAGCGGCGATCATCTAAAAAGCGCAAGCGATTTAGACTTGCCGTTAGTCGGTGTAGGGTTACTGTATCAAGAAGGATATTTCCAACAGTATCTGAACGCCGATGGCTATCAGCAGGAACTTTACCCCATTAATGACTACTCGGTTCTCCCTGTAATACTCCAACGCAAGGCCGATGGTACACCGCTCAAGATTTCAGTGCCGATGCCGGGACGCGAACTTTACGCCCAAATTTGGAGAGTACAGGTCGGGCGTATACCCCTGTTCCTGCTTGACTCGAATGTGCCTGAAAATACACGGCAGGAAGATCGTATTCTGACTGACCGTTTATATGGGGGCGACAAACGTACTCGTATCCGGCAGGAAATCCTAATGGGTATTGGCGGTATTCGCGTGTTGGAAGCGCTCGATCTGCGTCCTTCGATTTGCCATATGAATGAGGGTCATTCGGCATTTCTGGCGTTGGAACGCATTCGGCAGTTGATGAATGAGAAGAAGCTCAACTTCTATCAGGCTAAGGAAATTATGGCAGCAAGCCATATTTTTACGACGCACACACCTGTTCCAGCCGGTTTGGAACGCTTCGGCTTTGACCTGATTGACGAACACTTCACCGATTATTATCGCAGCCTCGGCCTTTCGCGTGATGAATTCTTGAACATCGGGCGAGAAAATATGGGTACTTATGAATTGTACTCGATGGCGGTGATGGCGCTTAATCTTTCGGCAGGCTCGAACGGCGTTGCCAAGTTGCATGGGGAAGTCTCGCGCAATATGTGGCAGTGGCTGTATCCGGGTGTGCCGGAGCATGAAGTACCGGTTGACTCGGTGACGAACGGCATCCACGTCCAAACGTGGGTGAGCCGGGAAATGGCAACCCTGCTCGACCGTTATCTCGATCCCGCGTGGCGTAGTGATGAAGAACGTGCTGATGTCTGGGATAAAATTGATACTATCCCTGACGCAGAATTGTGGCGCACACATGAACGGCGACGTGAGCGATTGGTGGCCTTCACCCGATCCCGATTAGGTGCACAGCTCGAAAAGCGTGGAGCAGCACTTAGCGAGATTGAGGCATCTGATGAGGTACTTAACCCTGACGCGCTGACGATTGGGTTTGCGCGACGGTTCGCCACCTATAAGCGAGCAACGCTGCTGTTCCGTAACCCGGAGCGTTTGAAGAAAATCCTCAACAATCCCGATTTTCCGGTACAGATTATATTCGCGGGGAAAGCCCACCCACATGACACAGGCGGTAAAGACCTAATCCGGCAGATTGTCAATTTGGCGCGTGAAGAAGGCTTCCGCCACCGCATTGTCTTCCTTGAAAATTATGACATGAATATCGCACGCCACTTGGTTCAAGGTGTGGATGTGTGGTTGAACACACCACAGCGTCCGAAAGAAGCCAGCGGCACAAGCGGCATGAAGGTCATTTATAACGGTGGGCTGAATTGCAGCATTCTTGACGGTTGGTGGGCGGAAGCCTACAGCAATGATGTTGGTTGGGCAATTGGTAACGGCGAAGAATATCCCGAAACTGAATGGGAACATCAGAATTACGTCGAAAGTGAAGCGCTATACAACCTATTAGAACAGGACATCATTCCCCTGTACTATACACGCGGGCGTGATGGGCTGCCGCGGGAGTGGATTAGCCGGGTCAAGAAATCCATAAAGACCTTAGCACCGGTCTTCAACACGCGGCGAATGGTTCAGGAATATGCCACGAAGTTCTATTTCCCGAACTATAAGACTGTGTTGGCGATGACTGAAGACAACATGAAAGAGGGTCTGGCTTATACCAACTGGCGCAGCAAGCTGAACGGCGCATGGAAATTCGTCAAAGTGCGCGATGTGAAAATTTCACAAACTCAGATCAAGGTGGGATCAAATATTGAGGTATCAGCGATGATCGACCTCGGTCAATTAACACCTGAAGAAGTACGGGTACAAGTTTACTATGGCAAACTCACGACGCTGGGTACAATTGGCGAACAGGCCGAAGCCTTGGATATGAAAGCCAGCGGGGTGGACGGCAACGGAACGTGTAAGTTCACGGCAAAGGTCACTTATGACACCAGCGGTGAACGAGGGCTCTCGGTGCGCGTCATGCCCTTCCATCCCTATCTGCACACATCATTTCTACCGGGCATGATTACGTGGGCTGGCTAAGAGTAATGCTCAGCTAAATTGATATACGGGGTGTCACGCTAGTTGGTGACACCCCGTATTTTTATCCACGGAGAAGACGGGGAATATCGCGGAGCTTGGGTGCTTGACCTGCAAGCAGCGTTTGTACACGGAACATACGCCCCGCTAACCAGATCATGACTGTGTCTAAAACGATGAGCAGTACCAAGCTGACAGCAATTTGCCACGCCGGAACAGTAGTAATAGAAATACGCATGACCATCGATAGTGGCGCTGTCACTGGAAATAAGCTCAGGATAACAGGTAACGGCGAGTCGGGTGAGGTTGTAAAGAGGCTGATGAAATAGAGGGGAATAGCCGCAGGCAGTGTAAAGAACACGGCGAACTGTGGGCCTTCTTGCATTGAGGTTGAAATCGCGCCAACCATGCCGTAAGCCGCCGCAAAGAACAGGTAGCCCAAGACAAAATACACGAGGAAAAGCATCACCTGCATCGGGCTTAAATTCAAGCTAACCAGTGCCGCCAATGCCGTAAGACCACTGCCAGCAGCCAAACGCCCAAACCCAATAATCGCTACTAACCAAACGACAATCTGTAATAAACCGAGCAAACCCAGTGCTAAGATTTTGCCGGCGAGAAGTTGAGTTGGACGCATGGATGAGATCAAAATCTCGATCAAGCGGGTTTCTTTTTCCTCAATGACGGTTTGCATCATATAACCGTTGGTCGTAAAGACAGCCAACATCAACAAAATCGCAAAGAGATAAGCCACCGCAAAATCCGCCCCGAAGTTGGTTTGGGTTTTGCCGGACGCATCCCGCTGAAGATTAATCTCACGAATGGTCACTGGATCAACCAGACGGCTGAACAAATTATGATCAATGCCCTTTGACAACTCGCCTAACAGGAGCCGCCGCACAGGATCAGAACTGATTTGACCGAGATTGAGGCGCGGCATCACCAACGTGACATCGCCAGTTTTGATATAGTCTGTCGGAATCACATAGTAGAGGTCGATCTTTCCAGCAGTCAAATCGGCTTGGGCAGAAGTTTCATCATCGTAACGTACCAGTTTACTTTTGAGATCACCGGGATCAGGAAATTGACCTGTTAAATCAACATAGCCGGCCCGCTTAATACCTTTAAATATCTCGGCAGTTGAGGCAAGGCCTTGTGAAGCATCTGCAACAGCATTCGCAGTCGAATTGCGGCTATTTATGCTATTAACAGCCTGATAGCCAAAGTAGACAACAAACGCGATAAGCGGAATGCCAAATGTCGTAAAGAGATAACCTCTGCGACGGAAATTGCGGCGGAATTCGTAGAGAAACACATGCGCGATGTGCCTAAACATTGCTGGTTCTCCCTGAATCACTCTTTAAGGAAACACCTATCTCTGGTGAAGACCAAATGACGCGCAGAACCTCGCGAAAGCCGATACGTTTACCGTAGAGCAACAGTCCCCAGCGGAATACGCGAGCGGATGCCCATATGACGAAGAAGCTGGTCAAGAGCAATATCGCCAGACTAAGCGCAAGCTGCCAGATGGGTACACTACCGAAGCCCATACGCAACAAGATGGTCATGGGAGCCGTAAAGGGAATGAAGGTTAAGGCTAGCGCCAAGGGCGAATTGGGATCATTGATAAAGGTGGTGAGGAAGAAGAAAGGGATAACCAGTATCAAGGATAACAAAGAGGCAAACTGGCGACTTTCCTGTTCTGAACCGACAATCGCACCAATACCCGCCATCAAACTGGCGAGAAGGAAATAACTGACCAGAAAAAAGATCACGAAAACGACCATCATATCGACGGGAAAACTAATGCCATTGAGGAATGGAAAACTCTGACCAAAGCGAACAGTTAACGCCCCTGCTGCGCCCCAAATGACCAATTGAGTCAACCCAAGTGCGCCAAGGCCGAAGATTTTGCCCATTAACAACTGGAAGGGGGTAATGCTGGTGATCAGGATTTCCATGATGCGATTGGCGCGTTCTTCGACAATACCGCCCATCAAGAAACCACTGGTTACATTAGACGACATGAGAAATACGAAGGAAAAAATTAGCGGGATGAAGATCAAAGCCGGTAAATTGGCTTCGGTAAGAACGCGACCCGAATCCACAGGGCGAATAGTGAGGGTGACAGGTTCTTCAATACGTTCAAGTGGAAGTTTATCTTCCAAGCCACGACTGAGATTGGCTAACAGAAAGGAAGCCAAATCATCTTTTAAGGTCGATGAAATGCTGTCGTAGCTGTAACTCTGAACTTCTCCGGTGTTAAGGTAGTTTTTGGGCAAGACAAAGTAAGCAGGGATGGCTTTTGAGTCGAGCGCGGCGCGGGCCGATTGTTCATCGGGATATGCCACGAACTGATCCGGTTTGTCTTTTGGTGTAACAGGGTCGGCAAGCACTCCCGAAAGATCAACATAACCATATTTGTTTTCTGTACTCACCTTATTATCACTGTCGGACATGACTAGAAAAACCACACCCCAAACGATGAAGGTAAAAATCGGAACACCAAATACCGCAAACAGAAAAGACCGACGTTTGAGGTTATAGAGGTATTCCCGGCGGGCAACAAGCCACATCTTATTCATGCCGAAGTTCCTTCTACTACACGAATGAAAATGTCATTCAGGCTGGGAACTGCCATCTCGAAGCGTTCAATGTGAGTATCGGGCGAGGCAGCAATAGCAGCAAGTACGCTATCAGTTGTGGTCTGTGGGGCAAGATGCAACAGTGTGGCCTTGCGACCATTTTGAATGGGTTCGATGCTTTCGACACCTGGTAAAGCCGCCCAATTACCCTGCCCTTCGACAATAATGGCATGAAGCGCATACTGTTGGCGAATGTCTTCGACCGCGCCGTAAAGCTTTTGCTGACCGTGGCTAATCATCAACAGGCGATCACACATTTCTTCTACCTGTGACATCTGATGGGTACTCATTACAACCGTACCGCCTCGCTCCTTAAAGCTAAACAGAAGATCTTTGAGTACAAGCGAATTCACCGGATCAAGACCTGAGAAAGGTTCATCAACAATGATTAAGTCCGGCTCGTGCAAAACCGTAACCGCAAATTGGATTTTCTGCTGCATTCCCTTGCTCAGTTCGCTGACTTTCTTTTTCGCTTGATCCGTCATACCCAAGCGATCAAGTAAGGCTAAGCTGCGCTTTTGAGCTTCGGTTCTAGACAGCCCCTTAAGCGTACCGAGGTAAACCATCATTTCAACGACTTTGACATTACGATATAAGCCGCGTTCTTCGGGCAAGTAGCCAATACGATCTTTAGTGGCTTCGGTTAGGGGTGCACCTAAAACCGCGATTTGTCCGGTGTCGGGCTTAAGAATATCCAAGATCATACGCATGGTAGTTGATTTACCCGCACCATTCGGGCCGAGCATGGCGAAAATCTCCCCCCGATGGACTTCGAAGGATAAATTATCCACTGCGCGGAAAGTGCCATAGCTTTTACTAATTTCCACAACGCTGATGGCAGCGCTCGAATTCATAGAGCCTCCTTAGAGAAAGAACTATAATCCTTCCCCAGATTCAATATACGCAAACATGGTGAGCGAGTTGCAATGGTCATTGTACTATAGCGTTTCCATTAATTGAGGTATTTGTAGCTGGAATTGCTTGTTTGGAACGTGATAGCATGTTAGAATCAAAGTGAGTAGATAAAATACTTACCTACTCAAATTAGCGGTTTGTGATCACGTTGATTGAGACGGATTAATTGGGGTTGAAATACCGAACCAATTATCGAAGAATAGGTATTGAGTGAAAAGCTCAATGCAAGGTTATTGCACCATCTTTGAACGTGGTGTTAAAATAAAAATATAGTTGAGATGATTTCGTTTCAATAAATTAATTATTTGGCTGTCTACTCATTCACGAGAAATTAGAAAACTCGAACGCCTCGGAGGATTGCATGAAGAAGCATATTCTGGTCGTGGACGATGAAATCGGTGCGCTGACGCTGATTGGCATCATGCTGGAGCGCGGCGGTTTCGGTGTCCTGAAGGCTAAGGATGCGCGCTCCGCACTCGGGGTGTTGGATCAAAACACACCCGACATGATAATTTTGGATGTGATGATGCCGGGTATGGATGGTATTGAATTGTGCCGTGTCGTTCGTGAACGCACAGATACCAAAAACACACCTGTACTCATCCTTTCGGCGCGTGGGGATGCGGAAAGCATTATGCGCGGGATTGAGGCGGGCGCGAATGATTATCTACCAAAGCCCATTTTGCACCACGATTTGGTAGCGAAGGTTCGCGTTATGCTGGAACAGGTTGACGGCGCAGCATAAGCTGTTCGCAAACTGGCGATTACGAGAGCGCACCCTAATCGGTGCGTTTTTGATTCGGGGTGGATAATGATGGGTATTTACGAAAAGGGTATAAAAAAAGCAAAATCGTCTCACACTTTTCTCAACGTGGGCGATTTTGCTCAATTCTATTTGCAACAGGCTGCTGCAACTATTGGGTTACGGGAACATATTTCCCAACGAATGCCAGCGCGGTTTCAGCCACTTCACGCCAGCCGTGATCAATCGTGAGTGAATGTCCACGGTCGGGGATTTCCTGAATTTCGGTCACACTGGTGTTCTTCTCCTGTTGTTTGAAGGAGGCATGAGCAATCGCCCACGGTACAGTGTTGTCATGTTCGCCTGAGATAATCAGCAATGGCCCACGATTAGGATTGGTGGTGTTGACATGGGCTTCCGTCCAAGGATTGAAATTGGCGCTAGCTGCTTGGAAAATCGGTACACCGGAGCCGGGTACTGAGTATTTTCATACAACTCGTGCGCTTCGGCCTCATCCACGACATTGGCGAAGGCGAAACGGAATTGATCATAGGTCAATGGGACAGCGCGAGTATAGTTGAGCGGGTTGCCCAATACTGCTGATGATGACTTCAATGCCGATAGTGGCAGAGGAAGCACACCACGGAAAGGAGCAGGATCAATCGCGACGGTAACAGCCGATACACCCTCACCAGCCAAACGCTGGGCAATGAGTCCACCGAAGGAATGACCGATGACGATTGGTTTCATCTTGAGTTGGCTAATGGCATCAATGTAGTATTCCACAACTTGATTAATGTGCTTGTGAGCAAAGACTTCGGGGTCTTGTTTTGCCTCGGCAACCGTTTCAGGATCATCAGGCCAACCGGGAGCAATCGTAGTGAAGCCCTGTTCTTCGAAAAACTTGCGCCAATTGTCCCAACTGCTTGCAAGAAGCCATAGACCGTGTACGAAGACAATGGGCTGCAAGCCAGAGGCGTTGGCACGTTCGATATCTTGTAATTCATGAGTTGTGAGCGAGGTCATAAGATTTAATCTCCCCTAGATAAGCTATTTCTGACGCTAACAATTTGAGTTGGAAGTGTCAGTTTCTTTTTTGCTGATACAGACAGAGTAAGGGTTATTACCGAGCCTGTCGTGAGAGATTCTACTTATTTTTTAGGGGCGAAAATTTCAAATCAAATTTAACCATAGAGACACAGAGATGAATGAGAAAAGGAAAGGCATTTCGTAGAGACCTACAGAATACCTTTCCGCAGATCAAAGCTAGACTTATGTTTTGCCGTAGAGCGCACGATAGATGCTATAAAAGCCATAGATGCGTTGGACATAGGTGCGGGTGCTATCAATGGTGATGGCAGTCATAAATTGGTCAGGATCACCACCAGAAAGATCAAGCCAACTCTGGGCGCGACCCGGCCCGGCGTTGTAACCTGCGAGCGCAGCCTGAACATTGCCATCAAAGCGCCCAAGATTTTCAGCGAGGAAGAAGGCACCAAACTCAATACCTACATAGGGACGGAATAAATCGGTATTGTGGTAGTCAGGCCAATTCAATTGTTCCGCGATGTATTGAGCGGTGGCAGGGATAACCTGTGTCAAGCCTTTTTCACCGGCAGCGGCAGTGGCATAAGTGTCAAATAGGCTTTCATGTCGGATGAGCGACAGCAGCAACAACGGGTCAACCGTTTGGCGCTGGCTCACATCCTGTATCACCGAACCATAGTAGGCCGGATAACGTAGACGAGCGAGATAAGCTGGTGCTTCAAGTGTACCGACTTTGGCGGCGATAATAATGTTAGCAGCAACTATCACGGAGGGGTTATATGCCCCTATTCCTCGCAGAAAAATGGCTAGTTGGTAAGAGGCTAGACCATCGTTCTCATTGGCATCAATGACATCGCCAAATTCGACCTCCGCTTCGGCATTCGCACCGACCGTCCATAACTCATTACCGCGAATGAGGCGAGGATCGGTTTGCAAGGTGGGTGAAAGCGGCCAGAGCGCACCTTCTTGTTTGATACCAAATTTCTGCCGCATCCAGTTTTCGGCTTCGGTAATTTGGGCAGAGTCATCAAACTCAAAGTTATAGCCAGTGGGTTTGGCGAAGGAGTCACGCCCAGCCAGAATATCAGCCGCACGAGCACTGAAATAACTATCGGGAGACGTTGCCTCAGCCAGTTGATAAGCCTGTTTAGCGGTATCTTGATCGCCACGCGTACCCGCTAATTTGCCAACCCAGAAATAGGCAGCGGCTTGATCGTCACCCGTGGTGGTAGTGGCGAGGCGGGCGTAAAGGCGCTCAGCACCGACAGGATCAGCCATTTTTGAAGCGGCAGAGGCAGCAAGGAACAAACCACTTCGTGCCTGATCAGAATTGGGATAGGCATCAGCCAAGCGCTCAAAGACTTTGCGCGATTCACCGGGGTTGTCATTTGTGCCGTACAAATAGCCGACGCGCCAAAGGGCTTCGGCAGCTTCAGGCAGGTAATTATAGGTATCGGCAATTTTGAAATAAGCGGCGATTGCTCCGGGAATATCATCAGCGAGGAACTTGGTACGCCCCTGCTCCAACAAAGCCTCACCAAATAAGGGGTCGGTTTTGTAATTGTCGATGATGATTTGGAAGGCGACATTGGCAGCCGAGGGGTTACCAATTTCGCGGTAAGCACGACCGACTAGCAATTGTAAATTAGCCGGAATCGCTGAGAGCGCGTTCTGCGTGGTAAAGCGAGTGAACGAGTCGATTGCATCCTGATAATCGCCATAGTTATAGCTGACCTGCCCACGCTGGTAATCATCAACATCGCGCTTGGCAGCTATCAGGAGTTTCATGGCGTTGTAGGCTTCGGGAGTGGTCGGATAGGTGTCGAAGACCGTTTGCATACGATCCAAGCCGAGTTCGTTCGCACCACCGTCAATCATGGTTTGGGCGGCGCGGAACTCGATGGTGGCACGATAGGGAGCATTTTTAGCCACACCAAGAATGGCCTCATATTGGGCAAGCGCGTCCTGCGGTTTGGCAGAAGCCACCAATACCTGAGCGACTTTTTCGCGGAGGGCTAACAGTGGTACAAGGCTGCGTCCCGCATCGGTAGCGGCTTTATAGCTGGCAAGCGCGGCATCTTTTTGACCGAGGGAAAGCTGGGCATCGGCAATACGTTCATCGACATAACTATCAACCATGCCGGGGCGCTGGGAACGATAGAAATTAAAGTCATCAATGGCAGGCTGCCACTGTGAAAGTCCAAGATAGGCATCCCCACGCAGAAAATACGCCTGCACAATACGGGAGTCATTCGGGAATTGAGCGATAAAAGCAGTCAGGGCATTAACAGCATCCTGAAATAGACCTTCCTTCAAAGCAGAACGGCCTAAGCCATAACCTGCTGAGGCAGCGACCGTAGGCGACGCACCGGAATTCCCAATAACAGCCTGATAAGCAGCGACAGCTTTCTCGTAGTAGCCATTAGTGAGATATTGGTTGGCAAGCTGGATGGCAACTTCGGGCGGTACGGTTGGGCTGGGCGGGATGGTGGGGGTCGGTGGAACAGGCGATGGGCCATCCGTGGCAGGCGGCGGTGTAGCGGTCACATAGATGACGGCGGGTTGTTCGGATAAGCTACATGCGGACAGGAGGAAAGTGGCAAGTAGCAAGGTGCGAGTTACAAGACGGGAAAAGTACTGAGTATTGAGTACTGAGTACTGAGAAAAGCAAGAAAATAGGCGACGTGGAAGACGGATGGCATATATGCCGTCCCTACACAGATTGTTTATTTTTCGGGTTAGATGTTGAGTTTTGAGGGACATGGGCATGGGCCGAGCATGATGGTTTGACAGATATTTCATGGGGCGATTATGGCGGCGGGAGGGAATGATGTCAATAGTTCTACCTGACGTTATGCCGACGGTGGTTGAAGTTCACCGGATAACCATGGCATCCCAAAGCCAATCACCAGATGACCGGATTCGGCTAAGGTTTTACCGAGTTCGTCGGTGGTGATGAACGTCCACCAGTAGTCTGCGCCGGGGAGAATGGCTACCGCGAAGTCTTCTACAACGAGTGTACCCAAATCCCGTTGGATGAAATTCGGATGAGAAGATGGTAAACGCGGTGCGATTTGATCGGTACGGGTGAGAGTCACACGGAAGCGGGAAGGATTGCGGGATGCCCATGTGGTATCGGTATAAGCGAGAAGTTGATATTCGATGAAGGCGGTTAGACTTTCTTCGAAGGGTTTGGTGAAGCGAAAGAGTCCGTCTGACCATTGTGCAGGGCGTTCTTCGAGGGTATAGCCAGCGGCAGTGAAGGCTTGCCCGACAACGGTGAGCAACAGGAGGCGGAAGTAGTCTTGGGGCGATTGCGAGATGGAAGTCATTAGTTGGTCGTCTTTAGTCGATAGAAAATTTTAAGCGGCAAAGATGTTTGGGTATGCCGCCGCTGTCGTTGCTGATGAAGTCAATATTCACAAAATTCTTCACATTCTTCATTTTCACAAGTGTAATTGACACAAATGATGAAAATGTTGCAATTGTTAGAAATGTTGCACCTTTGATTTGGGTTATTTTATCCTCGTTCGTCTCGTCTACGATTATGAGATGGTTTCTTCTAATGCTTTGATGAGCTTTAAGAACATCGCGTTTTGAGGAGTAGGAACACTGTATTTTTCTCCAAGCGCACAGACTGCCCCACCAAACAGATCGACCTCCGTCTTTTTCCGGGCTTCGATGTCTTGGAGCATGGAAGATTTGAAGGCGGACGGCATGTTGCGAATGAAGTTTTCTGCCCAAGGCAGAAGTGCATCCGAGTTGTTGATGTCCATTTTTTGAGCGATTAACACAGTTTCTTGCATCAAGTCAACTACGATGGCATATGCTCGTTCGCTCCGTTGAAAATCACCATAGCTGGCACGAAGGATGGCTGAGGCTTGGTTTATGCCTACATTGACCACAAACTTGCACCATTGAGAAAACAAAATGTCGTCGGGTACTTCATAATCGATGCCTGCCTGATCAAAAAAGCGGCAGACATTTTCTACACGAGGTGTTGGACCGTGAGCATTGGCTTCTCCAAAAACGATGCGCCCCACCCCATCAAAGGTGACATTGTTCCTTGAGCGTGTGCTGCCATGACCTATAAAATAGGAATGAAGGACGCGATCCCAACCATAACGCTCAGCAATTAGTTCTTCGCTGGTTATGCCGTTGAGCAGTGCCAAAATGACGGTTTCGTCATGGACAAAGCTTTCAACCGCGTTTATCGCTTCTGGCAGCGCATCGGCTTTGGTGGCGATAAGAACTAAGTCGGCTTTGTCTCCATTTGATTCCGGCAACACATATTCGAAATCATGGCGAACGCCGTTGAGCATGATGCCATTGGATTTGTAGCGTTCAAGACGGGATTGATCGACTAAGACACGAACGCAGTTTTGATCATATTGCTTTAGCTTGGCGGCGTAGATGCTACCTATCGCACCCAGCCCGATCACAAGAACCTTGGTGATGTCGCTCATTTAAGTGGTTGCTCCGTTCGTCACATAACGCTATCCGTTATTAAAGACAAAACGGGAGTAATACTCAATCACCGTATAGACCACGTTTGCCAACTATGGCGGCATTGGCGGCGGCAGTGTGATGCCATTTGGCACAATCAGCAGCAATTTCGGCAACGGCAAAATGTTGCTGTTGTTGCTGTTGAGAATCAGCGTTTTTGTCCCATTTGCAACAATTGGTGGTTTGGTTGTTAAGGTGCAAAGACGTTTTGCGTCTGGTATCAGGATAGCACAAAGCGAGAGCGAACGGGTTACCAAAATGTAACTCTTTCGCGACCAAGTTATTAACCAAAATGAGGGAGGAGGACGATTAAGGATGTTAGCAAATCGTTGGGAAATGGTTTGTGGGCAAAAATATCATATAATTTAAGCGAAAGAACCCCCACCTAACCTCCCCCGCAAGCGAGGGAGGAACCAACTCATACAAAGACGTAAATACCATTATTCTCGCGTTAGCAATTTCTCGACATCGTTGGGGGTGGTGACAGGTGTAGCACAGACGAAATGACGGCAGACGTAGACCGTTGGTTGGTTGTTACGAAGGATGCGATAGCTGAGCAGTGGGACGGTGGCTTCGGCGGATACATCAACAGGTGAAAGCGCGGTGATGATGTTGGGGCGATAAGGTTTGCGGGCAACATCCAAGAGTGATTTGGTAGCAGCATCCGTTGGTGTGCCGACAAAGGCCACTTCTGCCAAACCAGTGACGAGCATATCAACCGCACTGAGGGATTCGCCAAAAGCTTGCGGATACTGACGCATGGCTTCGGTGAGGAGCGCGAGGGTGCGACGTGCGGCTTCATCGTAGCGCTCATCTGCCGTATAAGCCGAAAGACGGATGAGGTTTTTTGCCATCATGGCGTTACCGGACGGAACGGCATTGTCTTGCATATTGCGAGGACGAGCGATAAGCGCTTCGTGATCATCGGCGGTATCAAAGAAGCCGCCGTCTTCAGCAGCGAAACGCGCCAAAGCCAAATCGGTTAAGGCACGCGCTTCAACAAACCAACGTTCTTCAAAAGTCGTTTGATAGAGTTCGAGCAAGCCATCAATGAGGCATCCGTAGTCTTCGAGAGTAGACTTGATGCGCGGATTGGTCACGCCACTTTTGTGCGTCCGCAGCAAGCGACCGTCAGGTGTTTTCATGTTGCCAAGAATAAATTCAGCGTTCTTGATAGCCGCGATTTGATAATCAGGACGATCCAAAACGCGGGCAGCTTCGGCAAGGCTGGCAAGCATCATGCCATTCCATGCGGTGAGGATTTTGTCATCAAGGCCGGGATGAACACGCTGGGTACGAACGGCGTAGAGTTTGTCTTTAATGGCAGTGAGTTTGGAGCGGAGTTCATCAACTGAGAGATTGAGGCGTTCGGCAACGACTTCATCATCATTGGGTACATAGAGAATATTTTGGCCTTCGAAGTTGCCACGCGCGGTTACACCCCAATATTCGATAGCAACGGGGGCATCATCACCGAGCAATTCTTGGAGTTCGGCAATGTTCCAGATGAAGAATAAGCCCTCTTCGCCTTCGCTGTCGGCATCGGTGGTGCTGTAAAACGCGCCGTCGTGGGTGGTCATCTCACGGAGGATGTAATCATCAATTTCGATGGCAATGTCTTTAAAAAAGCTATCGCCTGTGAGTTGATAGGCATGAAGATAAACGCGACTGAGTTGAGCGTTGTCATAAAGCATCTTCTCGAAATGAGGAACCAGCCAAAGCGAATCGACACTATAGCGATGGAAACCGCCGCCAAGTTGGTCATAGATTCCACCATGTGCCATTTGTCGAAGGGTAAAGGTTGCCTGTTCGAGTGGTTCGGAATCACCCGTGCGAAGATGGGCGCGAAGCATAAATTCAAGATTCATGGGCTGAGGGAATTTGGGCGATCCACCAAAACCGCCGTGTATTTCATCAAAGCCCTGCCCGATTTTCTGGTAAGCCTGTGTGAGCAAATCGGCTGTAAGAGCGCTCTGTTCGCCACCGATGCCCAGAAATTCACGTTTGAGGGATTCGGTGAGATGAGTCGCCGATTCTTCAATCTGGTCACGGCGATTTTGGTAGGCTTCGGAGACACCAGCTAAGACCTGACGGAAGGCTGGCATCCCATGACGCGGTTCGGGCGGATAATAGGTGCCACCGTAAAATGGGCGACCATCGGGTGTGAGGAAAACGGTCATGGGCCAACCGCCGTGTCCACTGAGGGCTTGAACAGCCTGCATATAAATGTCATCCACATCGGGGCGCTCTTCGCGGTCGACTTTGATGTTGACGAAGAGTTCATTCATCATATTGGCGGTAACGGGCTTTTCGAAGCTCTCGTGCGCCATGACATGACACCAATGGCAAGCGCTGTAGCCGATGCTCAAGAGGATTGGTTTATTCTCGGTGCGAGAGCGCTGGAACGCTTCATCACCCCAAGGGTACCAATCAACGGGGTTATCGGCATGTTGGAGGAGATAGGGACTGGTTTCGTGTTGGAGGCGGTTGGGCATGGGAAAGTCCTCAATCGCCAGTCAATAGTTGGAAGAAGAAGACCATTGGTGGCGGGATAGTTGATGGAATGTGGAAAAGATTTTAACACAGAGGCTCAGAGACACGAAGGCACAGAGAAATACTATTTGAACCGCAAAGGCGCTGAGAACTTAGAGATCAGAGGGAGAGTTTGGTTTATTTCAATTAAGCATCAACGCCCGAAGAATACAGTAGAATGATTTTATAGGAACCATTAGGACGCAGATATGCAACCTTATTCGGATTATGAAATTGCACAGCGGCGAATAGCAGAACGACGGGCTAACAAAAGCCGCTTTCAGTTCTTATTGGCGCTGATTGCGATATTAGTTTTTATTACTCTTAGTAGCAGTGGAAGTGCTTTTTGCACTGTGCCCATCGGCATTATCATGGCCTTATTCGCCGTCAGCCACAGGATTGAGATGTATTATACGAACCCTGAACATGCCCCAACTGAGGCTGAAATCGAGAAAGAAATGGAATGGCTGTTCTGCGATGATTGGCAAGAGATAGCAAGCGCACAAGCATACGCATTAGCTCAAGACCGGATTCGTAAGCGACGAATGGGCAAATGGGGATTTCTTGGACATTTTTTATTGTACATACCGGTTAATTGCTGGATTATTGTAACGGCATTAAGAGATCGACATAATCCTGAGGGATTCATAATATTCATTATAGCAATTTGGATTATATTATTTATCGCACACGCTCGATCCGCGTTTCCGACAAAACAGAGTCTTGAAAAAAGAGAAATCAACTTTGGGAAAACGCTTCACTTCGAATTAGCACGTTTGCAACCCGAAAAAGCAAAGGCTAAAGAAAAGTTGAAGCGTGGAAAGTATTATCAAGTCGGTGATGACGGTGAGTTAGAAGAAGTTGAGGATGAAATTGTGCGATTAGAGGAAAAGCCGAAACGATCTGATAAGCAATTATAGCTGTGGAATCAAAAAGCGGCGCTGGTTCGTCAGCACCGCATTAAGAGAGGGGGTTGGAAGGAGGAGACTACGTCTTAGAAGTCCTTCTGCCAAGTGAAGATGTATACCTTACCTTCTGAGTCGGGAGGGGTTGTGACCCAGAACCAACCGGACTGTGAGTAATTCAGGGTGTAGCCATTATCTTTGACGATGGTGAAGTCCTTGGTGGTGTTCTTGGCGATAGCAGCTTCGATGTCGGTACGTGATACGTCGAGAACCTGAGAGGCGCTTTCAGAAGCGTTGCTCCATGCCAACAATTGGATACCATCAATGACAGTTTCAGTTGTGGGCAAGCCGTCCGCATCTAACGCAGCAATATCCTCACGAGTGTTGAATACGGCTACTGGTGCGCCTGCATCGTAAGCATTGATGCGTCCATCGCTGAAGGATGGTACGGGTGGTGTATCGGTTGAGGTATCGGCAGCTTGAACAGCGACAACACCCGTGACGAGAACGAATGAGAGCAAAAGGCTGAGACCGAGTTTCTTCTTCGACATGATTGTGTACTCCTATGTATGACATCAGTGGTGCGTTTGATCACCATGAACATCAGTATGGCGTGACGGTATGGAGAATTCTTGGAGATCCTCTGAATGCGTGGTGAATTTCTGTTTAGGGGACAATGAGCTACAGATTTCGGAATCGTGACCTGAGCCGAGGCGAATGGGTAATATTGCAACGTTTGAAGACGACAATGAGACTAGAGATATATGACGCGATTTATTGGAACTCAAGGAGTCAACAAATGGAAATCGACCTGAGCAAGTTAGAAGTCCTCCACAATCCGGCGCAAAAGCGCTTTGAAATTCAAATTGGCGACCAGATCGCGATGGTGAAGTATATTTTGGGTTCAAGTGAAATCATCTTCACACATACTGAAGTGCCGGAAGCATTTGAGGGGCATGGAGTTGCAGGGAAAATGGCGAAGGTAGCCGTTGAATATGCGAAGGCGCAAGGTTTAAGGATACGTCCAATGTGTCCTTATATTGCGGAGTATATCAAGCAACATGCAGAATATCAGTCGATTACCGCTGGTTACTAAGGAAATCGCAAGGTCTAACCCCCTCACCCCAACCCCTCTCCCACAAACTCAAGGGAGAGGGGCTTTAAGACACTTATTTGGGTGAAACACTGTATACAAAGCGAGTTACAAAAGACCAAGAATATAAGTATAGGCTTACTTATTATGATGAACTGAAAGGTTATAAGGCTAATCAGTTCATTTTGTTACAAGAGCCGATTGAGATGAGTTGAAAAATTCAATCATACGACGGGCGTATTCGTCAGGGGCAGTGGCGGGGCCATCGCAGTGAGTCGCGCCGGGAACTTCCCAAATTTGGGCATTTGAACCCGCAGCCTTTTGATACATACGGATATGCGCTTTTTCGCCGCCAAGCGCACCCGCAAAAAGCATAATCGGACGTGGAGCAATCTGCCCGATGGTGGCGATTACTGAGGGTGGCGCTGACATGCCAACATGGAATTCGACAAGCCGGTCTACAAACCAATCATAGCGAAGTTTAAGCGCACTAATCCAATCTTCGGTAGGTGGTAAGTCTTCCACGGATACCATTGCTGGACCATCAGCTAGCACAGATTGAATCTGAGGATAGCGAGCAGAAGCGCGTAACGCAATCTGACCACCTATCGAACATCCAACAATTCCAATTGAGGCAGCTTTATCTTTTAAGAAGTCTAACGCGCCACCGACATCGGCAACATCGCGCCAGCCAAAAGAACGCTGCGATCCATCACTTTGCCCTGCCCCACGTTCGTCATAGAGTAAGGCTCCATATCCGGCTTGTGCTAGATGATGAGCATGAAAGACCATTTGAGTGCGATCCGCAAAGTAGCCGTGCAGGAGAATAATGACACTGCCATTTTGAGGTGGAATATACCAGCCGCGCAAAGTTAAATTATCGCCACCGAGAAAAGAAACATCCTGTGTATTGAGTGGTAAATCGGCAGAGCGAGTAACGGTACTGTGTGCGGGTACAACATAACTTATCGCTTCAGCATTGGCGACTATGAATATAAGCGCTAACGGCAAGCCGAATATGACTATAAGAAAGAAGATGAGAAGACGCAGCCAATAACGGCGACCGCGTTTAGGGCGCGATTTCTTAACTACCATGTCAAGAGATTGGGTGTCGTTCCTGTAGAGGCGGTATCGGGATTCCAAATGCCAGCTAACCAGTCATGCATTTCGTTTTTTACTTCGTGTGTCAAACGAACACCCGCCTCATATCCCAACGGTGAGAAGGCATATAAGCAGGCAAACTGGCGGCGAATGGTACAGATGAGATAATCTCGCTCCCAACGTGACTGCCCCCATAAGAAAGCTATGCCATCTTGTTCACGATGTAAGAGTTGCAGCCAATGAGCGCAATCAACCGGGGTGAGATCATTCAGGCGAAAACGGAAGGTCAACATCGAACCAAGGGTATAAGCCAACTGGAATTGGTGAGAATCGGGCATAGCCTCAATGAGTAGGGTTGCTGTACCATCAGGGGCAGCCAATGTACCCAGACTTGGTTGATGTGCAGCTAGGACAGGTTTCCGTTTCATGATGGTCATAAGGGGCAAAGTCGGATAGCGGTTGTTCAATTCAGCGGCTAAGTCTACTTTACCTGCAAAGTGCTGTTGTAAAAGCCACGGAGCATTGACTGTAGAACGGCTGACGGTCGCAGGCCGAGACGGATCATCAATGGACAAATCGGGGAGCGACCCACGCGCGGCAATCGTCAAATCATCTGCAACCTCTTTTTTTTTCGATTCGCGTGGCATAATCTTCTGTCTCCCCAGCGTATCTATCTTACTTATTTCAGCTTATAACAGGCTGGTACAAAGTGCAAATAGCGATTTACCCCCATAATAGAGGGGCATATAGGGATTGTAATACCAAAAAGACACCGCGCTCATGCAGTTCTAACACGGCATGACTATCCTAGAGAGAATTCTAGCGAAACAGAGGTGAAAACGTGCAACCTCCGGGACAAGACAAGCAACCAAAGGATCAACCGCCCGGTCCACAGTTTAAAATCCCACGATGGGTATGGCCGGTCATTTGGATTGTACTGATTATATGGGCATTTACCCGCGTTCAAGATATGGTCAGCACCGCAACAGGTGATCAGCCAATTACAATCCCTTACTCGTTCTTCCGCGAAGAAATTGCGGCTGGAAAAGTGGATACGGTTATCTTCCAAGGCAATCAAGCGCGAGGCAGCTTTACGGGCAGTGTAAAGTATCCGCCTGATGGTTCCCCACTGATTACACCGGGAACCCAGCAAGTTACATCTAACCGATTCGTAACCATGTTACTGCCGATTGATGATCCCAGCTTAACCACACTCCTCAATGATAAAGGGGTGACGGTCACATCACAAAGTACCGATTCATCACCCTTGTTGTATATTCTGATTCAATTCGCGCCATTTATTCTGATCCTTGGTTTTTTCCTGTGGTCAGCACGACGGGCGCAAGGCCAGATGGGGAATGTGTTCGGCTTCGGGCGGACGCAAGCCAGAGAATATACAGTTGAACGTCCACAGGTGACATTCGGTGATGTGGCAGGGCAAGATGCTGCCAAAGCTGAACTGGTCGAAATTGTGGACTTCCTTAAAGAGCCAGATAAATACATTGCCCTTGGCGCACGTATTCCGCGCGGGGTGCTGTTGGTCGGCCCCCCGGGTACGGGTAAAACCTTGATGGCACGAGCGGTAGCTGGTGAAGCAAGTGTGGCCTTCTTCAGCATATCGGCTTCAGAGTTCGTTGAAATGTTCGTGGGCGTGGGCGCAAGCCGCGTGCGTGATCTTTTCAAACGTGCCAAAGATGCCGCGCCGAGCATCGTATTCGTAGACGAAATCGACGCAGTTGGTCGTCAACGTGGTACGGGTATGGGCGGCGGTAACGATGAACGCGAACAAACGTTGAACCAGATGCTTTCCGAAATGGACGGCTTTGACCAAAACGAAAGCGTGATCGTCATGGCGGCAACAAACCGTCCTGACGTACTCGATCCCGCACTGCTGCGTCCGGGACGCTTCGACCGACAAGTGACGGTTGGACTGCCCGACCGTATTGGTCGCGAGAACATCCTGAAGATTCATACCAAGGGCAAGCCTCTGGATAGCGATGTCAATCTCAATGATATGGCAAAGGCCACAATTGGCTTCTCAGGTGCTGATTTGTCTAACCTTGCGAACGAAGCTGCTTTGACGGCAGCACGGCGTAATGTCAAGCGGATTAGCCAACGCGATTTCCTGAACGCTTTTGACCGGATTGTGTTGGGAACGGAAAGTCCACCCCTTTCAAACGAGCAAGAGCGACGGGTCGTGGCTTACCATGAAGGTGGACATGCGCTGGTGGGTGCATTGACTCCACACGCAAATCCGGTGTTCAAGGTGACGATTGTGCCGCGTGGTCAAGCATTAGGTGTAACCGCATCCTTACCAGATGATGACCGACGTAACTACTCAAAAGAGTTCCTCATTGCCCAAATTTACATGCTATTGGGTGGTCGGGCAGCGGAACAAGTGGCAATTGGTGAGATCACAACCGGTGCATCCAGTGACTTGCGACGTGTGACGGACATTGCACACCGGATGGTGTCCGAGTTTGGCATGAGCGAGAACATTGGGCCACTGAACTTCGGTGACAATGAACGCCAACCGTTCCTCGGTTACTCGCTGTCACAAGGTCGTAATTACAGCGAAGCGACGGCAGGCCGGATTGATGCGGAAGTGCGACACATTGTGGATGCAGCCTATGTACACACATTAGAGTTGATCCGCAACAATAAGGACAAACTGGACGCACTGGCGAAGGAACTGCTGGAGAACGAGATCGTCGAAGGCAAACGCGTCTACGAAATTGTAGGTAGACCCGTTGCGCCAGAATTGGAAGATCCAACGCTGCCCCCGACGCCACAACAAGGGATTATCGCTGGGCCAGCGTAGGCTCGGCATAAACGCAACTGACAAAAACGCCTCAACAAGATTGAGGCGTTTTTGATTCTGGCGCAACGGAACGAATAGTTGATGCGTATAGTAATTTAAATAGCAATTTGGGATACTTAAAATGACAAATGGTTATTTAACGTTTCTTGATTATCTGGAATTGCGGCGACGAGTCGAAAAACGACTGGCTTCCGTAAACCCGTTACTGCTGCATGGCCTCATTTTCGGAGTCAGTACAACCATTATCGGATTGATGGGGTATCCGCAGTTCTATAGCGGTTATTTCGTGTATCCTGTAAACGGGCATGTGGTCAGCCTATGGAGTGGGGTCTTACTGGCGCATGGATTGTGGACGTATTGGCACTCAGGCGCACGGGCTGGACGGCGCGATCACATTATCGAAGATGAGATGCGACAACGTTTACAAGCAAATGATATGTACCTCAGCGACCATCCCAAAGATTTGTTTCGGTTACATGGCTTACTGAACGACGACATCCAAAAACGTGCCAGTCTAATACCCATGCTGCTCTTTTTTGTGTTCATCAATACACTTATTTGGATTCCTTGGACATTAGCGGGACAAGCCAACACTTCGTATGCGTGGATGGACGCCATGATGCTGGCTGTACCGCTTATCTTAGGAATAGCATGGAATGTTTGGCAGAGAGCGCGACATGAGGCAGAAACTCGAAAGCAATTGGAACAGTTCTTTGGCTATAAACAAATAGATGACGGTCAAGAATATGAGCGTGAAATGCGGTTGAGCAACGATGATGAATTGATAACTGTGGACGAGTACATGATGAAACGTAAGCGTAACTGAGCAAAAGAGGAATTATCATGCAAGGTCAAGATCAATCACATATTGAATGGGTAACGGCTTACACCGCCAATAATTTACCTGAAGCTTATATTGTTGCAGGACGGCTGAAAAACGCGGGCATTGCCCATTTCATCAAACCTGATGCGTTTGGGCAAGTTTATGGTTTCACGGTGGGCATCCACAGCGGGGTTGAGATATTGGTCGATGAAGCAGATTATGAACGAGCTACAGAGGTTTTGAACGAGTAAGGTAGATTATTCAGGGCGGACAGCCGTCCGCCCCTAGAGATGCAATCAATAGAAATTACACGGCGGCGACACCCGCATGAGCCGCTTTGTGGGCATTAATAATGGGCTGTGCCACCTGCGCTGGTACTTGTTCATAGTGACTGAACTTCATGGTAAAGACACCACGCGCTGCTGAGATCGAACGCAGTACATTGCCGTAGCGCATCATTTCGCTATAGGGAACTTGGGCAGTCACTTTACCTTTATGACCTTCGGTATCCATACCTTGAACACGTCCACGACGGGTGTTCAAATCGCCCATAATATCACCCATGACGGCTTCCGGCACGGTTATTTCCACATCCATAACCGGTTCCATCAATACGGGATTGGCAGCTTCAAAAACTTTCTTGAAGGCTTCACGTCCGGCAATTTGGAAGGCAATATCCTTGGAGTCCACGGGATGCTCTTTGCCATCGAAGACCACGGCTTTGACATCCACAATCGGATAGCCAGCGATGACTCCTTCATCTAAGACCGAATGGATGCCCTTTTCAATAGAAGGGATGAAGCTAGCCGAGATCGAACCGCCGACAATTTTGGTTTGGTAAACGAAACCACCGCCGGGATTGGGTTCGAGGCGCAGATGAACTTCACCAAACTGCCCTGCTCCACCGCTTTGCTTGCGATGACGATGATAGTCTGAACCTTCTTTGGTGATGGTTTCTTTATAGGGTACTTTGGGAACGGCAATGTCCATACCAACACCCAATTTACCTGCACGACTGATAGCAAGGTTGACATGCGCTTCGCCCATACCTTCGACAATCGTTTGCTTCACATCGGGGTCTTGTCGCCAGCGCAATGTTGGATCGGATTGGCTAAGGCTGGTGAGAATCGTTCCCATCTTGGCACTGTCGGCCTGCGTTCTGGGTGAGACTGCAACAGCAAAAAGCGGTTCAGGAAAATCAGGTTTGGTAATGCGAATGGGATTGGCGCGGCTGCTAAAGGTATCGCCGGTCTTGGTATCGTTCAATTTAGCGACCACGCCAATATCGCCAGCGTGAAGCATTGGGACGGTCATCTGCTCCTTACCGCGCATGACCAACATATTATTGAAGCGCTCTTCAAGATTGCGTATCGGATTAAAGTAGCGTTCGTCAGAATGTATCGAACCTGAGAATATACGGAAGTAATTCAGTGTGCCGACAAAACGGTCGTTGGTGGTTTTGAATACGTAAGCAGCAGTTGGGCCATCATCGGATTGTGGGGCTAAGAGAAACTGCTTCTCACCGGACGAGTCCAGATATTGTACACGGCGCTGTGAAGGTGGCGAGACATAGACAACCAAGGCTTCCATCAATGGGACAGTGCCTACATTCTTCGCACCAGAGGTTACAAATACAGGCACGGTTTTAAGATAGGCATCACGAGCAGCCTTACGCATTCCGTCACGGATTTCGTCGTTGGTTAGAGTATTTTCAGCGAAATACTTTTCCATGTAAGCATCGTCAGCTTCGGCAGCGGCCTCGACCAATACGGTACGCGCGGCATCCGCTAAAGCCTGCATATCAGCGGGCAAATCCGAACGGTCTTTGCCGATGTCGTAGTAGGCTTTCATGGTGAGCAGATTGACGACACCCTTGAAATCCGCCTGCGAACCAATCGGGATCATTACGGGAATAAATTTGTAGTCGGGGAAACTTTGTCTGAGATTATCGAGTGTGCGCTGATAATCCGCATTTTCGCGGTCGAGTTTGTTAATGGTGACAATAATGGGCTGCTGGTAGGCTTCGGCATATTCCCATGCCAATTCAGTGCCAACTTCGACACCCGCTACCGCATCCACCACAATGATGACTGAGTCGGCAACACGGATAGCGTTTTTGATCTCGCCTTGAAAGTCGGTCATACCGGGAGCATCGAGTACATTAATTTTAGTGTCTTCAAATTCGATGGGGATTAATGAGGTGGAGAGGGACACGCCACGTTCTTTTTCGTCGTCGTCCCAGTCGGAAACTGTGTTCTTCTCCTCGACCCTGCCCATGCGGGAAATGGCGCTGGTATTGAAGAGCAGGGCTTCGACAAGTGTAGTCTTACCAGCGCCCTGATGGCCTACGAAAGCAACGTTCCTTATCTTGTCAGTGACGTACTCTTTCATAAACAGTCTCCTTATATTTTTAAAAAGCGATCAGTGGATCAGCCATGAGCCATCAGCAAAAAGCCGTTTATCAGGCGGGACTGTGACCTCTGAGTCTATTTTCGCGGACGCGTTTCCATCCTTTCTTATCTATCAACTTACGATCAGCCCAGCCACAAATGCCGTTTACTGTATAACAAGATTTTATGACTTGCTTAAGAAGTTGTCAAAGAACAGACATCATAGAAAAATACGTTCAAATTACACTGCCCATTTGACCGCAACTAGAGGAAGCTAGAGGAGCAGATTGTATAGCCCCTTTCCAGCAAGCATGTTATAGTGAACGCTCTTACACACGAGAGGCGAAGTGAAACATTATGAAAATTCTAGTTGCCTACGCAAGCGCACACGGTACAACTGGTGAAATCGCGACATTTATTTCCAATACGTTGGAGGTCTATGGGGCAGATGTTACCCATGCGGCAGTCGAAACGATTGAAGATGTTAAAGACTACGACGCGTTCATTCTAGGATCAGCCATCCATGAGGGGATATGGCTGCGAAGTATGATGTTGTTCATTGACAAGTTTGAAGCAGAATTGGCACAAAAGCCCGTTTACTTCTTTATCTCTTGCATCCGAATCGTGGAAGCCGATGGCTATGACCATGTAATGAAGAATTATATGGATGCGCGGACGCTGGAGAAGCTGAAAGTGCGGAATGTCAATGCATTTGGCGGCGCGATCCAACTGAAAGAGATCGACTGGAACGAACGCTGGACTCTAGGACTGCGCTACGATGGCACGAATTTGCAATCGCGATTGAATGCCGATTACCGTGACTGGTACGCAATTGGCGCATGGACGACCAGTATCGCCAAAGAATTGGCGCTTAAACCTGTGATGAGTATGTAACAGAAATGGCAGAAGCGGCCTCGCGGAGCCGCTTCTACACATTCCACACAGGAGGACACACTGGGAATTAGTAAATTTTAGGAATGCCCTGCTCACTGGATGAGCAAGGCATTTTTTCAAAACGCAAACGTTATGGATTCCACGGCGTAGGGCCGGACTGACCGAAGTAAGCCCCAATCGTCGTCAAGTCACGAATATCCACGATTCCGTCATGGTTCAAATCCGCACCCGCGACAATACTCGTGCTATCAAAGTTAGCAGCAATCAATGCCGCATCAGTCAAATCAATCTTATTGTCTTGATTGGTATCGCCCCCAACCAACATAACAGACGGCAAAACAAGAGTCTGCCCTTGGGTTAAAGTGAAGGCGGTCTGACTGGAAAGATAGCCAACAGCACCTGCATCCACATGATATGCACCGGATATGAGATTAGCGAAGACGAAATTCCCGGCACTGTCTGTTGTCGTTTGTACACCGCTACCATCAGGCATCGTAAGCATTACTGCGATCCCTGAAGCATCAGCGCGGAACGGTGCAGCAATCTGTCCAGCAACTTGAGTCGTCAGTGCCAAAGTCGGAATTGTTTGGACGTTTGGTTGCGCTGTAGCGACCACGACATTCGGTATAACAACCGGATTTTCGGCAGTCGCCATGACATTTGAAGGCGGCGGTAATGTACCTAAAGACCCATTTGGCTGCTGAATTACAGGGGTTAGAACCGTACCACCGGCATCCGCTGGAATGGCTGTAACCGGAATTTCAAAAATAGGTGTTGGTTGTGTTTCAACTTGTCCACCAACCACGACTGGCGCAGCCTGTTGCTGCACAGACTCACCTTGAATTTGACCAACCGGAGCGACCTGCGCTTGGTCAACTACAGCGGTGGGTTGTACAGGTTGAACCACTTCGGCTGGAATGACCACATCTGTAGGCTGAACAACAGGTTGAACTTCTACGGGTGGCGGAACATCCGTCGGTTGGACGACTGGTTGAACTATATCGGTTGGTTGAACGACTGGAACACTCACAATCTCGGTCGGTGTTGGTACATCAAGAGTCGCTGTCGGCAGTGCAGATGGATCACTACTATCAGCGGTGATGATGACCATGCCTGCCGATAGGAATAAAATCCCACACACTGCAACAATCATATAAGGAGGAAAGCGTTTCATAGCTATGTCTCCCGACGGTTATTTATTGCCCGCTAAGGTGTAGTGGACGCGCATACGAGAGTACATACCAATGCTCAGTGTCAGTAGGATGACACCCACTACCAGAAAGGCAATGGCGGCGAATGAGACAACATTATCGGTACGGTTAACGATGGCTGTTGGGATAACACCCGCATTAATGGTGTTATCTGGAGCAACGGCATTAAGGTCTGGATTGCTGAACATATCAACGACGGCTGCATCATTTGAGACAACAGGTTCAACAGGCGCAGCGTTAGCAACTTCGACTTCAACAGTCGGGGCAAGTATCGGCGCAGTATTATTGATAACGAGAGCAGTCCCATTGACAGCACCTTGTACTTCTGCCGTTACTTGATTCACTTTTTGTGCCACCAAATGTCCATCCACTTCCTTAAATTCGGGAGCAACAAAATTGGCACTTAAGGAGGTCAGGGCAACGGGCGCATCTTTAAGAGCGCGTAGTGTAAACGTACCCAATACACCATCGCCATTAATCGGCTTGGCAGGCTGCATCAAGGTAATTGCATATTCAATTGTGCCAGCCGTAGTGTCCACGACATTACGGAGGGCGAAACCCGGTTCATTCGCGAAGAATGCTCCCTGTGTCACTGCTTTATTATCGGTTTGGACGACTTCAAATGCCTGTGGGTCATAGCTCAGTTTGAAACTACCCCCATAAACCCCAACTGCCCCGACTACATTGACGGTTACAGTAATGGTATCCCCGGCGGCAGCCTGTGCTTTATCAGGACTGAGTTGTAACTGTGGCGGATTATCTTGTGCGCCAACTGTGAACAAACTCAGAGCAAACGATAAGACTAAAACGATAGCGAGAACCAGTTTGTGTGTGTACTTCATGATGTGTGTATCCTTCAAACAATCATTGAACTTGAACAATTGAATTATGCGAATAGGCCGCGAACCTATCCGCATAATAAAGATCAAACTTACTTAATGATGATTGGTGACTTCAGACCGAAGTTACCACCGATAATAGCGAGATCACGAATGTTGATGACCCCGTCGCCGTTAACATCAGCTGAGACGGGTGCGGGATTAACCGGGACATCGAAGTTAGCACCGATCAAGCTGGCATCAGCAACCGAAATGTCACCGTTATTGTCAGTATCGCCACCGGGAAGTGTCAGTGAACCCAGATCAATAACCTGCCCTGCCTTGGTTACGTTGACTACTTTACCAATTCGCAAGTAAAGATTGGCAATGGCAGTGACACCTAAAGTACCCTTTGGAACATTTTTGAAGACGTATGAACCATCGGCTCCAGTAGTCACAGTTGAAAGAATTTCACCCTTCGGCGTAACCAATTGGACGGTGATGTTCGAGTTATCAGGATAGTTTTGATACAGCATCTTACCTGAGATAGTTGTAGTCACTTTTGAAGCCGCTAACGCTTCCGCACTCGCGCCTAGCCCTGTTAGCTCGTCCGGCACCTGTGTACCAAGTTGCATGACAGCCGGATCGCTTGGAAGCGGGATCAGAGCCGGAACCTCAGTTGCCAGCGCAGCCGATTGCACTGCCGCAGCCGCAGCAGTACCATTGAAAGTGCCATTCAAAATCTTGAGCGCGACTTCTTTACCGTTGGCATCGACACCCAATGCAGTACAGGTTACAGCCGTTTGTCCAACTACTTTAACGGTATAGTTGAGCTTAAAGGCTACGCCATTGCCTGCGAAAACCGTACTCGGTTGCAGACGACTCGCACCAACCACCCACGATCCATCGGCTTGAGCACCCTTGTCCGCAAAGAAGCTGTTGCTACTGTTAAAGACATCGCCATCACCACGAGCAGCCCCTTGAAGAACATTGGGATCGACTTTACAACTGGTTTGCAAACCATAGATGTTTTGTACGTTGTAAAGTCCCAAAGAAACGCTGACGGTCGTATTCGCAGCCGCATTTGCGGGGCTGACATATACCACTACTGAAGGAACGGTAGGCGGTGCCAGCGTTGGCGCTGGCATAGATGGTACAGGAGAAGGCACTGGCGCTGGTGTCGTCGCGATAGGTGTCGGGACGACTCCACCATCCGCATAGCGATAGAACCATGTAATCCAACGCTTACCGGGAGGCGAAATATCGTAATCAATCGGCTTGCAGTTAGTGCAATTGGTTTGAACGTAGCGAGCATCTTTGCCCAAATTCATAGGCACATTGTCATATTGGAAGGGAACGCAGTCCAAACCTGCCGCGTTGCAGCTTGGGTTCAAGTCGCCCCAACGGTTTACATAACCTTTGAAGTCGCTGCGACCATCCTCATTGGAATCGACCCGTATATACTGATTATTGATGACACCTACGAATTCGTTGACTTGAAGGACGTAGCCAACAAAAACGGAGAATATGGAAGCATCATAGTGGCAGTTCATGTCGGTTTGTGAGCAGAAAAACTGCCAGTGAGCGGGATTAGCCGGATCGACATTACCAATCGGATCATAGGAACGCACCTGGAAACGGGTTTCACCACCCGCATGTCCCCACCACTCAGCCAGAGGCTTCGTAGGTGGATAAGCTGGTAAAGAAGTAATTTGTGGGTGGCATCGAACTTCGTCACGGCTATCGGGACGATCCAACGGGAAGTAAAGTGTATCGGCAGGTAAATCTATACGAATATCCTTGGGATTGTTTTCGCAGTTGACATCGTTGGGGTTGCGTGTGACCAATTTGCCCATGTCAATCCAACCACCATAGCGCACGATGCCGCAGGTTGAGGGATCATTGCCGTTTACGCATAGACGGGCTTCCATGCTGTAGGAATGATAACGGACAGGCATATCAGCCGCACCCATGACGGCATGAACCTGAATGCGGAAATCCTTTACGCAGTTGCCATTTGGACAGGGTTGGTCACGGCGTACAATCCAGATGTAGCCTTCGTGTTTCAGATCATTTTCCATCTGGTGACCAGCCATATAAGAAGCGTTTGACTCGAGCGATGTAGCCGCTTTGAATGTTTGCCATGGATAGGAAATCTCCATACCGGGGCTGCCAAACCAAGCACCGGGTACACCAAAAATATCATTCACATAATTTGGGTCATCATTATGCTGATGGTTGTAATGACATTTTTTCTCGACGTTAACAAGGCTGTGCCATTTGTTTACGTCTTCCTCATCGGGCTGACAGGGACGGTCATATACGCCCGCATTGACATCTGCACGTACCTTATTAAAGGCATCGGTATTAATCCCGGTTTCTACACCCTGATTACGAGCAACGCCAAACCCACCACTGGGTGCAGCCGCCGAAACCGAATAAGAGTAGGAAAACGAAATCATGACCAAGAATAACATCGATACCATTGTGACCAATGAATAGCCTAGTGGCTTTGTACGATTACGAAATTTGAACTTCAGCATAGTAGTCTCCTAACGATTACAAAAGGTCACCCCCTTGTGACCCTGACGTACATACCATAACGGCAGGATTGGTATAAAACAACGACTCTACGTAGGCTATAAGTCCCAACGAAGCATGAATTGGGAATTAAGTACTGCCAAAATCTTCATACAAATATAACCTAATCTAAATTCTTCCTAACCAAAAAACAACCTTTCTAACCGTCCTGTAACCTGAAATGCAAAATGTAACACTTAAGGAAAACCTAAAGAGCGTAAATAATTAACAAAGTATATTGACTGATGGTGAAAGCATTTAGTAATGACACAGTATGAGTGCTGCGAACTTTTTGAGCAAGTGAAAATGTAATCGGGTGATGTTGAGAAAATGGGCAAAAGCGCTGCGGAGAACAGATTCTATTATTCTACTCTGCGCCACCTTTA
>JBBQLX010000011.1:0-70380 GCA_038328375.1 Aggregatilineales bacterium
CCCTTTTATATAAGGGTTTTGATGCAGATGATGCAGTTGTTACTGCAATTGCAGCACAAATTGCAATACTTCCGCTGAATTGCACGGCGGGAACAAGGGAGCTAGGCACTGAATTGACATTTTGTGTCGGCGGATTGCCCGGTGCGACCCGCTGAAATGACACAGATTCGGCGGGTCGCTCGGCTAATGCCACCGCTGTGCAATTTGTGTCTGCCGCTGCGGTGATTGCTCTAATTTTTAGTGGTCGTTGTTGAGCAACTGGCGACATTATGATACCTAGAGGGCAGAACATCCACAGGAGGCTTCGCACTTTTCCGCCCCCACATTTGATTTTATGATTAAACATTTTTCAGTCGTCATAAATACCATAATAGAACAAAAGTTCATAATATGCAAGCAAAATCGGTTCGAGTTTTCTAACCTGAGGTGAAATCAAAAGGGCGAGAATTTGAATTGATTAAAAGGTCGCGGACGGGAAAAATCCCGTCCCTACAGATGGTGGTTGTGGAGCGGAAGTCTCGTGAGTCGGGTGGGGATGATTTGTGGCGGACGCAGCACGCTGCGTCCCTACTAAAATATGATTATGAAGTTACGGAATAGAGCGATTGGCGGCTTTGGGTTAAGCCTTCAAGCGGCGCTTAGCCTCGTACTGCACCATATTGACGATGCCCATCAAACCCTGACCCTTGCCCATCGAAATCTCTTTCCCAAAGAGGTCAAACACCAAGTCGGTTTGCAAAGAGGCGACTTTATCCAAAGGTTGACCGGAGCAGGTTTCATCCAACACGGCGCATATAGCCTTGGCTGAAAGTCCCTGTGGATTCAGCACGTCGAAGTAATACTTGAGTGTGCCATCGGGATTGTCCTGCGCCCACACAAACGCATCCGATTCGCAGGCCGGGACACGGTGCGATTCCTCATACGGTTGGGTCGCGATGGTTGGTGGGACTTTGGCCTCCGGGAAACGGTCAGCAATCTCGATAAGATATTCGACTCGTTCGTTGCGGTCGCTAATCAGCGAAAAATCGTCAATGATGTCATTCAGTTTGTCAGGGTAATTGCTCATACTCAACGCCTTATGGGGTAATTAATGGCGCGCATCTTACCACATTACAACGCGCCAATCACGGGAAAGTAAAGGAGGGCTTTTAAACCCTCCCACATGATCATTCATATTCTATTGACGCATCAAATCCGGTCGAGCTTACACAGATTTCTCAATTGGCACACCGACCGAGTTACCCCATTCCGTCCAGCTACCATCGTAGTTGCGGACGTTCTTGTAACCCAGCAAGTTGGTCAGCACAAACCATGAATGGCTGCTGCGTTCACCGATGCGGCAGTAAGCCACAATGTCATCAGTCGGCTTCAAACCCTGTTCGCCTTCGTAGATGGCCTTGAGTTCTGCCGCTGTCTTGAAAGTCCCGTCTTCGGCATTCACAGCCTTGGCCCACGGGACACTCTTTGCGCCGGGGATATGACCGCCTCGTAGAGCGCCTTCTTGGGGGTAATTGGGCATATGAGTCAGCTTGCCACTGTATTCATCGGGGCTGCGGACATCGACCAAGGGCAGACCAGCTTCAATATGCTTCAATACTTGGTCGCGGAAGGCACGGATTTCGCTGTCGTTGCGTTCGGGCGCGGTGTATTGTGTCGCGGGATTGCTCGGTACTTCTTTGGTCAGCTCGCGGCCTTCTTTTTCCCACTTCAAACGACCACCATCGACAATCTTGGCGTTGGTGTGACCAAACAGTCTGAACACCCAATAGGCATAGGTTGCCCACCAGTTGTTCTTGTCGCCGTAAAATACCAAGGTCGTGTCGGTGGTGATACCAATGCGCGAGGCCAGTTTTTCAAAGCCTTCACGGTTCAGATAATCACGGCGTACTTGGTCGTTGAGGTCATTGGTCCAATCGACCTGCACTGCACCGGGGATGTGTCCCGATGGATAAAGCAGCGGGTCTTCGTTGGACTCAATGATACGGATGTTAGCATCCTTTAGGTGTTCCGCTAACCACTCGGTTGAAACCAGTACATCGGGGTTGGAATAACCACGGCTTGCAATGTCACTCATCGTTCTTAACTCCTCTGTTATCTGCTTATATAATCATATCTTTTCGTATGACGCGGGACAATCCCAGTTGCCATCTCGCAAACAAAAAGCCGACCTGCGTAGGTCGGCTTTGGTTGTGCTTAGCCAGATGATTTCTCGCTGAACAACTTTACCCACTCGGACGCAGACGTGCGTATTTCTGTGTACAACACATACACATGGGACAACACATCATTACCGGGTAGAGATTAAACTTGTTCATGGGTTAGAATATAGCGGAGGAGCATGATAATGTCAACAACCACCCAAGCCCAACCGCTTGCCGACCGTGTACGCCCAAAATCGCTCGATCAGTTCATCGGGCAGAAACATCTGGTCGGGAAGGGCAAGCCGCTTTATCTCGCCATTACCCAGAACCGTGTTTACTCGATGATTTTCTGGGGGCCGCCGGGTGTTGGGAAAACCACACTCGCCCGTATTATTGCGACGGCGACCAACCGTCCATATTTCGAACTGTCGGCAGTGTCGGCGGGCAAAGCCGAAATCCGTGCGATTGTCGAGCAGGTGAAAGCCGCTGATAAGAAGGATTTGTTTTCGCAGGTCGAAGGCAAACAAAATGGCAGTGCCGTACTTTTTTTGGATGAAATTCACCGCTTCAACAAAGCCCAGCAAGATTTCCTGCTGCCGTATATGGAAGATGGCACACTGATTCTGATCGGCGCGACCACTGAGAATCCCAGCTTTGAGGTGAATTCGGCAGTGCTGTCGCGCAGTCGAGTCTTTGTCCTTGAAGCGCTGACGGTCGATGAAACTAAAGAGATCATCCAACAAGGCGCAACCGAACTTGGGATTACCATTGAGCCGGATGCCGAATCGTTCCTTGCAGAGTTTGCCAACGGTGATGCGCGACAGTCGCTCAACCTGCTGGAAGTCACCGTCGAACTTTACGCCCAAGAATCCAAAATCGTCACGCTGGATAACCTCAAGAATGCCTTGCAATCCAAGTTCCTGCGCTACGACAAAGGGGCGGAAGAACACTACGACACCATCAGTGCCTTCATCAAGAGTATGCGGGCGAGTAATGTGGATGCCGCGCTTTATTATCTGGCACGGATGGTCAACGGTGGTGAAGACCCCAAGTTTATTGCCCGTCGCATCGTGATCTTCGCCAGCGAGGATATTGGCAACGCGCAGCCGACCGCATTGGTGGTGGCGAATGAAGTTTTCCGCGCTGTGGAAACGATTGGCTTGCCGGAGTGTCAGTTCAATCTGGCGCAGGGCGTGGCTTATATGGCGATGGCTCCCAAAGACCGGACTTCCGGTGATGCTTACTTCGCCGCTCTGGAAGATGTTAAATCGCAGGGCAACCTTCCGATTCCGCTGAACCTCCGCAACGCGCCCACCAAGCTGATGAAAGAACTCGGTTACGGCAAAGGCTACGAAATGTATTCGACCGATGATTTGCTGCCCGAAGCGCTCAAAGGTCAGAAGTATTATAAGAAGTAGATTATGAGTACTGATTTGTTCACATCTGTCGCAAATAAGATTGGCTTTACTGAAGCGGATTTGGCAGCTAATCAGCTGGGTAAGCTGAGTGATAGGCAACGCGGAAAACTAGCCGCCCAACAACGTGAATGGCTGATTCCCGCGCTAACTGCAATAGGAGGCGCAACAATACTCATATTTGTTGCTATTGTAGTGAATGACGCAGATACTTCTAATTTGAGATTAGCTTTCGCGTTGATTATTGGTGCCTTTTTAGTGTGTTATTTAGCCTATGAATGGGTTAAATGGAGTCGGCTTAAAACTGATTTAACAAATGTAATTGTTCTTGAATCAAAAGGAAGACTTGAACCAATCACTTATTCGGGGAAAAGTTCTCCTTATTATTTTATTCGTGTCAAAGATGTCAAATTCCCAATTGATGAAGTTTTATTTAATCTCTTGACTGATCTTGCAGAAGATTATCCGTATTGCGCCGTTTATTATGCGCCACAATCGCATGTTTTGTTGGCGTTTGAACCGCTTGATCGAAATTAAATCAATTACTTTTTCTCTTACCCAACAGCCAATCCCAAGTGGCTTGATCCCAACAGAAATGATCATCATCCGGTCGGTGTCCTTGCGTTTAATTCTTCTCTTAGTCTGCATCATCCCATTCGCCATCTTTGCCTTTTTGCTTCTGCATGACAGGTGCTTCGAGGGTGCGCTTGGCTGCATCGGCTAAAGCATTGGCAAAGGTTTCGTAGTCTTTCAACGCGAAGGCATAATGAGCCTCGGCAGTTTGAAAGCGGACGAGTCCATTGGCTTGGGGTGCATCCAAGCGTCGCAGCGCACCGATTTGCTGAACGCTTTCCAACGGGATCAGTTGCTGGACAGCTTCATCATGGAGAATGAGTAGGTAGCGCGGCATGAGGTACAAGTACACCGCTGATTCCAATGTCCATGCGCCGTGAATATCCTGTTCGGCGGGTTGGGCTTGGACTGGCCCATAGTGGATATAGGGTCGCCTCCGACGGTAGGCTATCACCAAATCGGGATCAACCATCAGCTTGAGCGCCCGAATGAAGTCCATCATTTGGACGCGCCCCAACCACAGTTTGACGATGACCCACTCCCGTTTGCGTTCAACGTGAATCCATAACTCGTTCATGCCGCTGTCATAGTTTTGTGGTCGCCAGAAGCCACGAATATCTTCTGGTGCAAAGCGTATCACGGCTTGAGGTGGCATTTTGACCGGATAAACACCGATTTCCTGTTGCGAAAGAGTAATCATGCCGCGCGTCTCTTTGATGGGTTTTCCATTGATAATCTCGATAGCAAAACGGTTGCCCGATTGTTCAAAGAAGATGATGTCCGGTTGGGTTTCTCGGAGAGGCAATAAGTGTTGATAGACAGCGCGTTGGAGTCGGTACTGTCGAACGCTCCACAAGGTCAGCAGGATAATGCCGACAATAAACGTGATCCCAATACCCCAACCAATCATCATCCCTGCGTCCATATTCTTCCCCTTTTGCGTTGAGGCACTACGATTTTTCCAAATTAAAAAGGCGCGGTTGTCCACGCCTTCCATTATCTATCGACTATCCACTAAAGACTAACGACTGCTTTAGTAGCCCAGCTTCTTGAGGTAATCACGGTTGCGGCGGGCGCTGCGACGGGGCGCGTCGAGGTCATCGGTCAGCACATCTTGCTCGACAATCGCCCATCCGTCGTATCCCAACGATTCCATGTGAGACAATATACTGGGGAAGTCCACATTGCCTTTGCCGAGTTCGCAGAAGACTCCAGCTTGTGTGGCCTCACGGTAATTGAGTTTTTCTTTGATGCACAACTCGCGGATATTGGGGTCACAGTCCTTGAGGTGCAGATAGCGCACCCGTTCGCCGTAAGTTTTGACGGCTTCCAAGGCATCGCCACCCGCGTATTGATAATGTCCTGTGTCCAAGCACAGCCCGACCAAATCAGAATCGGTGCGATCCATCAACTGACGAGTTTCTTCAGGGGTTTCAACATAACCGGCGCAGTGATGGTGGAACATGATCTTCAAGCCATATTCATCAAATACACGGCGGGCAATGCGGTTCACGCCTGCCGCGAACACATCCCATTGGGCAGGTGTGAGAGCTGACCCTTTACGTCGCCCCGCCTGTGCGAAGAGTTCTGGAACGCTGCCGTTATCATCCGCTAGAACGATGACTTTTGCGCCGCAGGCCGCCAGCAACTTGCCCACCTGCAAGGCATGTGCCTCGCCTTCGGCATGGGCGTTGGCATCCACCAGTTTGACAGGCACATAGGACGAGAGCAGTTGCAAGCCCCGCTTATCGAGTTCCGGTTGCAGCACGGCGGGATCCGTGGGCAAGTAACCCCAAGGGCCTAGCTCAATACCTGTGTAACCTGTGTCGACGATTTCATCCAATACCCGTTCATACGGATATTTGGGTTCAATATCTTTAAATTCATAAATGCCCCAGCTCACCGGAGCGTTCCCCATGCGAATAGTCATAGCCAGTCCTTACTAAAAGTTATATTGAAACGCCTACTGACTCTGCCCAATTTACTGCTTTTTGGCAAGTAGTTGCTGACGACCGCTTATGTAGTTTCAGTGACTGATTTAGCTTTTTTTGCCGAATATTCTTCTAACTTGACTGGAAACGCTTCAACGAATTTTAGTGCTTGCTGATATAGTCTATAAATTTCGTCTTGTGTTTGCGGTAAATCGTAGTTTGCGAAATTTTCATGGACTAGTAAATTGCGATATTTCCCAATTTCCATGAACGCTTTTATTGCTTTATCAAGATCTTCATCTTTAGTAATCTCTTGTTTTATGAACTGTTTGAATTCATCTCCAAAAAGTGCGAAAAATCTGTTCGCATTATTTTCTTTCCACTCAAAGTAAGTATGATACTGGCGTTCAATAGCTTTTGATCTAATAAGCTCATACAAGATGACAGCGGTAACAGTATGCTTTTGGCAGAAAATTTTGAGACTATCGGTAAGCAGACTCTCAAAGTAGCTTGCTGCTGCTAAGAGGAGTGTTTTACGGAAATTATCTTCAACACTGCTCTGAAATGATATTTCCCCTTTATCCTTGAGATATTTTATTAGTTCGTTATTGTCTGAATAAAGTCTGTCAATAATTGTAGTTGACATAGCCGTATCCTATAACAACTGTGTTTCAATGATTTGTTTAGCTCTGCTCAACCTTTTTTCCACATTTCCTTTACTTGCTGTGGCACGTTCAGCACTTTCGGTGAATTCCTTATCTTGTTTGAGCTTATCTATCGAGTTTGGCGTGATTTTTCCCTGAACTAATGATTGTTCTTGAAATGCCTGTGTACAGGCGGCAACAAAAACCGACTCAAATATAGTAATACTAAAACGCTGAGTGGTACCTAAAAATGCATCTGGTGGCAATTCTGAACAACTATGAAGGAAAGAAATGAAAAGCTGTTCAAAATATGATATTGCTGTGTTGGTGTACTTTTTCGCATGGCGCGAAAAATCATTCAAAAATTTTACCATTGACGAACTATATGAATTACCTGTTATAAGCATAGCAAATCCACGCAGCATAAATTCAATGTCTTTGAGGTTTAAATCAGGATGTAAAATGCCGACTAGTCGGCGCCAATCTTTTGACATGTTTACCCGATATAACATGTCATAAAAGTGAGAATGATAGAGACTTGTTCTTATTTCTTGAGGGCGTAAATTAACGCCACCTGAATTAAGCCTGTTGAATATTTCGTAAATGGCGGAGTCGTCGTCTGCCGGTGCCACTTGCTTTACTATAATGCTTCGAATTGGACGCAAATCCAAAGTGGATTGATAATCACCTAAAGTTGAGTAGTTTAAACCATGAAACTTATTTAGTTGGTGAGGTATATTTGTTGGTAAACTCAAATTAAATTTAGTGAAAAACGCATCATCTTGAAGTGTTTCTAGAGGTATTATGCCGTTTTCCTCGAAAATGCGACGCAGCTCGGCACGTTTTTCTTTTTTGGGAAATCTTTGTTGGACAAAATAGTATAACGACATCAATCGCTGTTGCCCATCTATTACCGAGAATTTGTTTCTTGCTTCCTCGTACAGGAATATTTGAGGAATCGGCAACCCGATTATTAATGACTCTATTAGTTTTGATGCTCGCTTAATATCCCAAACATAATTTCTTTGGAATCCGGGTATATGTATTGTTCCACGATCTATATAGGAAAATAAAGTGCTTACATTAAAGTCATTAGGGGAAGCTGTAATATCATATTCATGAATAGGGTAATCAATTGGTTCATCATCGGCTTCATCATCATACCAATTATTGGGATTTGTATCCGCGTTCATACATTCTCCTTGAGTACACAATTGTAATGTATCTGAAAATAACCTCGTGAACTAAACGAGGTTATTTGTTTCCCACTATACTAAATTACTATGATACTACAATCTGTGTTCTAAGATTGTTGTGGATTTAATGTTAACCCATATTTATTCGTAGAGTTTTGTTTACTCTTAAATTATTTGTCCCGCGTCAGCGCAAATCCACGCAGGAAACTTTCTTGTAGGAACATGAAGACGATCAACGGCGGAATCGAGGCGATTACGGCGGCTGCCATTGCCACACCCCAATTACCAGCATCCAGCGCGTTGACGGTAATGCCTTTCAAGGCCACCTGAACCAGTTGCCGCGTGTTGTCGTTGATAATCAGCAGAGGCCATAAATATTGGTTCCACACGCCGATAAACTGGATCATCGCCAGTGCACCGATGATATTCCATGACAGCGGAATCAAGATGAGCCACAGGTATTGGACTGGCCCTGCACCATCAATTTGTGCAGCATCCGCCAACTCCGATGGAATATTGGAGAAGTGCTGCCTGAACAACAGTGTTCCGGTGGCGCTTGCCATAAACGGTACGATCAGCGCTTGCGCGGTGTTCGTCCAGCCCAATTGTCCCATCATCCGAAATAACGCCACAATCAAAATATCGGTCGGCATCATCAAGGTTAGCAGCACAAAGATAAATAAGGGGCCGCGCAGTGGAAAGCGGAAGTAAACAAATGCCATACCCGCCAACATCGAGGTTGCGGTCTTCGCTAGCGTAACGGCTACCGCCACCAAAATCGTGTTGCCCATCAGACGCACTAGATTGCTGCTGTTCCATGCCTCTGAGAAATTGGTGAGGATCTGGTCACCCGGCATCAAATTCGGCGGATAAGCCATAATCTGTCCCAAGTTCTGGGTGGATTTAATAATTGTGAAGACCATCGGGAAGGCCACGAAGAAGCAGATCACGCTCAGGATAATGTGTGATAAATACTTGGGACGTGACCGATGTTTTTTTGGTGTTACTTTTACGGCAGTTGTCGCAATTGCGCTATGCATTGTAGGTAGTCCTCTGGTCGCCACTCCGAAATTGTACAAGTGTGAGCAGCGCCACCAGCGCGAACAGCATTACCGATTGCGCGGCTGCGAGTCCGGTATTGTGGTTGGTCTGCAAATCTTGGTACAGGTTATAAATAAGCACAGTGGTCGAGTTTCTTGGCCCCGGCCCTGCCAGTACGTCAATCGTCCCGAAAATATCAAAGAACGAATAGGTCAGGTTGGTAATGATCAAGAACAGGGTGAAAGGGGAGAGCAGTGGGAATATAATTTTCCAGAAGCGTGTCCATGAGTTCGCCCCATCAATCGAGGCGGCTTCCAGCAGTTCACCACCGATGTTTTGTAACCCTGCCAAATAAAAAATGACGTTGTAACCGAGGTTCTTCCAGATGGATGCCACAATCACCAGCATTGGAGTCAGGATCGGGTCGCCCAACCAATTCGGTCGCGTATGGAAAACATTACCCCACGCATAATTGATAACCCCTACGACCGGATTGAACATGAACAAGAACACTACACCTACAATCGCGGGTGAAATGGCATAAGGCCAAATCAGCAGGGTGCGGTAGATACGGACACCTGTGATCTTCTGGTTCGCCAGCACCGCGATGCCCATCGAAATCGCGAGGCCGCCGATCACAATCGCGGCGGAATAGGCCAGAGAACGCGCCAGCACAATCAGATATTGCCCCTTAAAGAGAATCGTACCCGCGTCTGTTCGTGAGATTTGCGGGTCAAGCAACCGCGAGTAATTATCAAAACCAATATAGGTGAGCGTAATCCCGTTAGGCGCTGCTTTATTGAAACTCAAGCTGAATGTACTGATAATGGGGTAATAGAGGAATAAGACCAGAATAATCAGCGTCGGTAGTAACAATAGGTAAGGCAGCCATCGATTACGAAAAATAGCCTGCATCGTGGGCTTTCCTTGCTCAAAGTTAGAACTAAATGTTGGACGAAAGCCGGCTCACTCCCCGGCGTTGCTGATCGCAATAAAACATCATAGAGGCAGATCAGTGATGACCTGCCTCTATAAAATTACAGGTTACAAATCTACACGATACCTAGCTGGCAGGTGTAGCTTCTGGTGTCAAACGACTGTTGTAGTCGGCAATCGCCGCATCCGCTTTGGACTTGGCATCCGCGAGTACCGTGTCGATGTCTTCGCCACTGGTGACACTCTGGATCGCCTGTTCCATGATGTCGCGAATCTGGGGGAACGCACCCATCAACGCGCCTGCGGTTGCGCTGCTGCTGTTGACGGCATTCAACTGGTCAACGGCGGTCTTTTGACCGGGGTTGGCGGTGAAATAACCTTCAGCGGTCAGGGCATCCTGTGCGCTCTTGGTGATGGGCATGTAACCGGTGCCTTTGTGCCATACAGTCATTTGCTCAGGAGCCATCAACCACATGATAAATTCAGTTGCGGCCTTGGTTTCTTCTTCAGGGTGACCTGCACCAATCCATAGGCTGGCACCACCGACAATTACGCCTGCGCGTTCCATGTCGGCATTCGCCGGGAAGAAACCCGTACCCAGTTGGAAGCCCGAAGTCTCTGCACCTGTCTTGAAGGTGTTCAGTGCGCCAGTGCTTTCCACGATCATCGCGGCCTGCTTGGAGATGAAAATCTGGTTTGCACCCTGATTGTCATGCAGCTTGCCGGTGTAAGTCCAATAGCCCTTGTCGTTCAAGTCTTTCCAGAAGGTCATAATGTTCTTGCCGGCATCGCTGGTGATATTGGTTTCGGTGGCGCGGTCAGCACGACCATTGCCATTGTTCGCCAATTCTTGGCCTTGCAGCGCCATCCATTGTTCGAAGTACCAGCCGTAAACCTGCATACTGATGCAGTAGGGCGCGGCATTCGAAGCCTTGATCTTTTCGCAGTCGGCTTCCAATTCTTGCCAAGTTGACGGTGGTTTTTCGGGATCAAGTCCGGCTGCGGTGAACATATCCTTGTTGTAATAGAACAAAGGAGTTGAGTTGTTCCAAGGAATGGAATTCAACTTGCCGCCAACCGTGAAGTAGTTCAGCACGGGGGCAGCCACATCACCCTTAATTTGGGTAACTTGGTCGGCGCTGAAAGCGGTTTCGGCTGGGATGAAGAAACCGGAGTCAATCGCCAACGGGGTTCCAAGGTCGAAAATCTGGGCGATGTTCGGGCCTTGGCCTTGACCAGCAGCCTGAATAACCGCGTTCAGGGTTTCGTTGTAATTGCCTTTATTTTGCTCGTTCACATGTACAGCGGTTTGTGACTCGTTGTATTTAGCGACCAAATCGGTGACGACTTTGCCGTTGTTACCCGACATCGCGTGCCAGAACGAAACTTCGACTGGAGTCTGTGCCAGTGCTGGTGAGAATCCCAGTGCTGCGATCAGCACCAGTACGCTCATTAGACCGATCAATAAACGTCTTTTCTGCATTTTGTCCATAACTCCTTATATCATCAATAGGGTTTTTACGCCCTTTAACCAACAAATTTATTGTAGAGATGCCTGATTAAAAAAAGAGGGCATCACCGTTAAGTATTTTTAACCCAACAGCTTAAATTGTGTTATATGAGCATCTCCTTCATCAGGATTTAAACTTCTCTTAACAATTATCTATGATACCACTTCTCATGGAGAATCCAAATCAGCCACTTGGCTAGTTTTTGAGGCAAATTCTGGATTTAGCTTTGCAACCGTCTGATAATGAGTTGTATATCGCCCACCGTTCCCAAGCCTGCCATCACCGCGACCGAGAACACGATGAACATTGCAACTCCTTCGCCAAAAGTCGTTGCGCCGCCCAACTTTAACCCAGCAATAATCGCCACGCCCCAAAACACCATTGCTGGCAAACCTGCTACGAAGATATATGCCCATTTGCCCAAATCATCGGGTATATCAACGTGTCGGTAGCCAATGGTTTTGGGTCGCCGTCCAATGAGCAGCAGCGCCAATACATGTAATAACTCATGTGGTGGCCCGAAAATTTTGTAGAGAATTTCCATAGAGTGGTTATATTGAAGTGCTTCTTCTGCTTAGAGGTGAATTTCTTTCCTCGTTTAAAGTGGAAGCCAAGGGTGTGGTTTTAATCCCGCTCGATCAGGTAACGCGTCAACCACAGCACCAGTCCCATAATGAGGATCGGTAAGCCCAGCGGCAGCACAAAATCGACTGTGAAGCGCATCGGCCAACTCATCGGAACGAGTCGAACCAGATTGAGACATAAAAAGTAAAACCCACCAACAATTAACGTTCCGGTTGTTCCTGCTGATCGTGTTCGTAACGCCGTACCCATCAGAATGCCGATCATGGCGACCATAAATGGTTCCAGCAGCATCCTTATAATCGACACGCCCAGCCCCAGCACGATTGCCACCCGCGACAGTACCGGATTCTGGTCAAGCGGCCACAGCGTCCCATAATACGAAATGAGTAAAGGCGTACTCAGCAGCGCGACACCCAACATCAGCAAGCCCAAATCCTCGACCTGTCGCCACATCGCGGCAGCAGCCTTACTCGCAATAATATCTCTTAAAGAGTAAGGAGTTGTACGCAGCACAGTTAAGGTGTCGTTCTGCAACTCGTCGGTCATCGAGCGCGCACCGGCACTGCTGACGATCACCAGTACCCGCGCGTAAACAACAACTGCAAAGGGCAGCAGGATGATAGCGGCTGTCACGGTTGGCAGCGCGAGTTCAATCAGAAAGGGGAAGGGCAGCGTGAGAGCAATCAAAATCGCTTGGACAATGAATGCTTGCCGCAAGAAACCCACTTCGGGCAGCATCGTTCGCCATGCCATACCCAACTGGCGACGCACCAATGGGTTAGATCGCCGCGCCCAGTACGGAAGCCCCGTGTCAATATCCTTGCCACGCTGGATTATCCGAATGAGTTGAAGTTCACTGCTGGTGTGTTCCACCGTGACCTCGTATGATTGATTTCTAATCATAAGTATACACAGAATAGGCCATTTTTGTTCAACCGACTCGCTGGCGTGAACGCGTCCAACCCTTCATAATTGGCCTTTTAATGGGATAACTTCCGCAAAGTAAACAGCGCATCTTCTTGCTGAAAAATCATAGATTCCGCTGAAATAATCATATTTCGGTGTATAAAAGGCTTGTAACCACTTAATCAGGGAAGATCGCATGAAACAGGTTTATGGGTTGCGCGGACTAATCGTATTACTTTTCATTTTGCTGATTGTGGCTTGTGCCGCCGCCGCTGTTGCGTTCACATTTGTGCGGATATTTTATGCCGATTCAAATGCCCTGCGCTTAGACCCGCTTGGACTTTCCAGCTTTCAGAATGCACCCACGCGCACCTCGCCTGAACTCAAGCGAGTCGTTTTCTTCGGAGATTCCCGCGCGGAAGATTGGCCGTGGCCTACAAATTTATCGGGTTGGGATTTTGTCAATCGGGGCATTGGCGGGCAGACGACCGCCCAAGTTTTAGGTCGCTTTTCGGCGCACATCGCACCACTTCAACCACAAGTCATCGTTTTGCAGGTTGGGGTGAATGATCTCAGGACGATTCCAATTTTCCCCGACACTCGTGCCGAGATTATCGCCAACTGTATTACCAATATTCAGGCGATTCTCCAGCAAGCCAACGAGTTAGGTTCGACCGTCATCCTGACCACTATTTTCCCTGTGACCGATCCAAGTTTGGAACGCAGTGTTTTTTATTGGTCAGATGACATTGCTCTTGCCATTAAAGAGGTTAATGCGGTACTGCGACCATTGGCTTCAGATCATGTGATTTTGCTAGATGTCGATCCGATTTTGTTGGACGCAAATGGTCACCCTCGTGCAGATTATATGGAAGATACGCTTCATTTGACTGTGGCTGGCTATGCTGCGCTTAACCAGCGTTTAGCACAAATACTTGTGGATTTACCCAAATGGAGTGTTGACGAGAGGCATATTGTTGCGCCTCTCGTCAATTGATTCTATTCTCTTTACGGTGCTGATGGGCAATCCCCTACGATTTTCACACTATCCGAACTGACCCAACCCGACACTTCCTTACCTTCTTTGGCGACTGCCAAAATCAGATACCATGTCACACCTGTTTGTTGACTTGGTCGTTGGTAAAGAACTGTCGCGGGCATACTCGGCGGTAGATTATTCACTATCAGCGACTCCTCTGGCCCTGAAAAGACAGGTATGCTTTCGTCATGTGGCGTAGTAAGGGTACAAATTCCTATCGGTACAATATTAGTGGTAAATTCGCTTGGTACAGGCACAGCTACTACCTCGGCTTGCGTTGGCACTTGCATAGGAACTGGCACACTAACACCCGTAGCCTGAGTTGCCCATCCGTCGGATGAATTTATGCCGTTGGCTGAAATCCATCCGGTAAGCTGCTTATCACTACCGTTGTTGATGGTAATCAGATACCACAACGCGCCAATGGGAGCTGATTGGTGGTCATACTGCTGATAGAGAAGTACGGCTTCGCTTTTTGCTGGGAACGTACCAACAACAGAGGCATTGCTGTTACTTGTTAACGGTTCTGCGTAAATCGTCGCGGCCTTGTCCAGTTGATTGATGACATGAGCAGTCGTGCCATTTAAGGTGACCGCGCTGCAAGAGGGAATTGTCCCAGCACTAAATGCAGGTTGTACATCGGCTTGTATAACGGTTGGAACGAGAATCGGATTAGCCGGAACAACGGTCACCATTACTGTACCATTTGAGACTGTTGCGATAATGGGTTGGACAACACCGGCTGCCACAATTGTTGGCACCATAGTGACGACTGCTGAGAATTGGTCATGTGGCGATGAAGGCTGAGCACAATAACTGAGGGATGTAATGTCACTGCCTTTAATCCATCCCACAGAATTGGTTTCATAACTTTGCCCGTAATACCATCCAGTAGAGTTACCAGATTGATTATCGAAGTCAAGGATCATGACATACATTCCCGGTTGCAAGGTTCCGAGGATAACACCACTATCAGATGCACGAGAAAATAACTGTGCTGGTTGTGTACCAATCTGACCTGAACAAAGTACATTTGGTTGTGTCGCAGGACCTTGAAATAGAACTTCGCTCTGTAAATCACTGACCAATACCCAGCCTTGTGTTGTATCCGGTAAGACGACATTTGCCCATTTTCCGTCTTCAGAAGTTGTATATATGGTGAGTGTGACATTATGTTGAAGCGTTCTAATCATATTGGCATTCGCATCAGGTTTATCGCGCAGTACTGTGAGATCCACATTTACAATTCCTGTTGCCCCGATGTTGGGTCTGATGAAACCCGAAATCATCCAACCTTGCTTTCCATCTTGCAAAGTTACATAACTCCACGAACCATCAATCGAAGTGTTTCCTATGGTTACGAGATCCATCATCTGAGCGACACCAACCGACTTTGCGCCAATATTTGGCAGCTCATACAAGGTACTTGTGGTTCCAATGATGCCTCTTAAAGGTTGGGTTGAGGCTGTTAAGCCGTTTACAGCACTAACCATCTGAAGTTGCAATGTACTGCTCAATACCCATCCGTTTTTGCCACCATCGAGTACAACATGCGACCATTGACCATCTTTAGACTGCTGATCAATATAAACAACGACTCCCGGTGTGAGAGTCATTCCCAATGTGCCATTTGCAGCCGGAGCTGAATGTGTAAATGTTTGGATTTTAACAACCGCGCTGCTAGGAAGCAGATTAATCGGAACGAGGGTCGCTGCGGCGCTGTTCGAAACAATTACATCCGGTATTGCAGCCGCCCGTGCCAGCGTGATATTCACCAAGCATCTGCCCTGTAATTGTTGGCTGGCATCAAAAACAGAGAGCCGTATACCATAGTTTTGAGGGGGATAAGATGACAAATCAATCTGACCCAATGCACTAACACTCGCTACGGCTTGTGTGCCATCTGCAAGTGAAATGTATTTCCCACCAGTTCCCAATCCAATAATTTCCAACTTGTACGAACCAAAATTGGATGCAGTCGCAATGCCGGAAATAGTGACTGTTCCCGCGACAACGGTATTGCTGCTCGGTGAGATGATCACCGCATCCTGTGAGGCACAGGTCGGGTTAGCTAAAACAATAGCCGGTAGTACATCCGCAGGCGGCACAACAGTCGCCTCGACAACTCCACTTGCAGGAGCAGGTGTAGGTGTAAACGTAGGTAATTGTGTGGGAACAAGTGTGGGCGAGGCAGCCGCTGTTGGTGTGCCGGTTGAGCCTGCTTGTAGACCTGCTTCAAAAGTGCCATTGGGGCGGATCGGTCGCAGCATCAATGCACCGATGAACAGCACCGACACACAGGCCGCCGCTAAGGTAATCGGCAGCCAGCGTTGCATATTTCGCTGCTGCGAGGGTATCACGATAGTAGTCAAAAGGAGTTCCTTCTCACGATGATTGGACGAGTGATTTAAAGAAGGACTCAGACGGAGGGTTTCACTCTCATAGACCATGTTGATTTCAGTAATCATCTGCGCCAACAGTGGATCGCGTTCGGCTTCTCGCAGCACGGTTTCCACCGTCCCGAAGTCGGCACGTTCTAGCGCACTGCTGTAGCGGAACAGGCTTTTTTCCCGTGCCAGTTGGCGGGCATCGAGCTTACGCATGGTCATTCTCCTGCTTGTAATACGCCAGCCGCAGCCGCCCCATCGCGCGGTGCAGTCGTACTCGTGCTGCCCCCGCCGAAACATTGAGCGCTTGTGCCAGTGCCGCGCCATCCAACCCGTTCATAATTGCCAGCCGCAGCACCCGTTCATCATCCGGCGCAAGTGCCGCCATCAGGGCATGAACTTCGTCGTGTTGGTCAAATCCGTCAGGTGTCATGGTGGCGGCATCTGCCAGCCAATCGAATAGTTCGTCGTCGCTCATGAGTGCTTCCACTTCAGGATGTAAATCTCGGATAAGCGGTTCACGTTGGTCGCGGTTCACCAGTTCGTGCTGTCGTCGCTTCACCAGATTGGCAGCGATTCCCAGTAGCCATGCCTTGGGTTGCCCCGCAGTGCGGAAACGATCTTCATGTTCGAGCGCTTCCTCAACCACATCGTTGAGCAAATCCTGCGCGGCAGCCTCCAATGGCAAATCTCGACCACTCAACCCGGCGCGAAACAAGTAGTAACGCAGCGTGCCGAGTAACGTGCCGGACTCGTATTCAATAAACTGGCGGAGGCGTGTTTTCTCCGTCTGAGCCATAAGTTGGAATTCCTGCTTTCGGTACCTTTTGCATGTCTTCCTGTAGTCTATTCGTGTTTCACTCGCTAAATGTTACAACCAACTGCAAAATTTCATCTTTATCTTGCTTTAACTTTGTGTTCTTTGTGGTGAAAATGTCCGGTGTTTTCTCCGGCTAGCTCTGAAAGTAGTCTACCTCATACGCTGTATTGCTCCCTCCATCGCTTGCGGGGGAGGGTTCTGGATACATTACTTTGCATCTTATGCTCTACCACCATCACACTAACTCCGAGTACAATAAAGGTAAGCATGTCCACCATAACATGCGTCTGATAGATGTAAGGGAGGTTTATCCTCATGTCAGAAATTGAACAACTCAGCCCTCGAGCCGTTCGCTTGCGTGAAGCAGGGCATAAACTCACCAACGCACGTCTCACGGTACTCAATGTGCTGGAAAATAACGACGGTCATTTAACTTCAGCCGAAGTGCTGGATCAGGTTGATAAGCGGGACTCCTCTATCGGTCGCGCCAGTGTATTCCGTACACTTGATTTGCTGACCAGCCTGTCCATTATCCGTCCGACGTATATGAACAGCAGCATGACTCCCACTTATGTCCTCATGCCGGATGGTCATCATCATCATATCGTTTGTACCAATTGCAATCGCATCATTGAATTTGAAAACTGTGGTCTCAGTGCAATCGCCGCTGAACTTGAAGAACGTCTGCACGTCAAGCTCACAGGCCATTTGCTGGAATTTTACGGCCTCTGCGACAAATGCTCCTGAGATAGGATGACTTGTACATGGAAACAATCAAAGTCAAAACACATGTGGGTAACGACGGCATATTGAAGTTAGAGTTGCCAGTTGGCTTCTCAAATAGTGATCTGGAAATTGTTGTAGTCGTTCAATCGACTTCTGTGCAACCGGATAATTTTGATCGTGCCGAATGGCTTGCTTTTATCGAATCGACGGCTGGCAGTCTTGCTACTGATCCTATTGAGCGTGGTACTCAGGGAATACACGAAATTCGAGATGAGATTTTATGAAGTATCTGCTGGATACAAATACCTGTATCCGTCATTTGAATCAGCGTTCGCTATCTATCATTCAAAAACTGAGTAGCGTATCACCTGTTGATATTGCCGTTTGTTCGATAGTCAAAGCTGAATTATTTGCCGGTTCTGCTAAAAGCCTAATGCCGCAACAATCTTTGGCAAAACAACAAACATTTTTAAGTCGATTTATATCACTCCCATTTGATGACAATGCCGCTATGACTTACGGTGCAATTCGCGCATCGCTTGAAAAATTAGGTACGCCAATTGGCCCACTTGATATGATGATTGCAGCTATAGCAGTTACTCATAATCTGACGCTCGTTACGCACAATACCGCTGAATTCAGCCGCATAACCAATCTTAAAATTGAAGATTGGGAAACATAAACAGCTAAAGACGAACTCATGCACATTGCTTTCAACGGCTGGTTCTGGGATCAGCCCAACACAGGCAGCGGTCAATATATTCGCTACCTGCTTCAAAATCTGCGTCGTGTCGCGCCTGACCTGCAACTGACAATGGTTATGCCGCCACACAATTCCTCACCAATGGATTTGCCCCCTAATGTCAGCGTCATACCCACACGCGGCGGCAGTGGTAATCTCGGCAAAGTATTGTTCGAGCAGCGTTCGTATCCGCAGGCTGTCAAGCAGTCCGGCGCGGATATTGCCCATGTGCCGTATTGGGGGCCGCCGCTGTCATCACCCGCCCGTCTCGTGACCAGCATTTTAGATGTGATTCCGCTGGCTTTGCCCGAATATTCCAATGGATTTCGCGCCCGTTTGTATACCTCATTGGTTCGTGCTGCTTCGCGTGGTGCTGCCCATACCATCACTATTAGCAACGCCGCCAAAGCCGACATTATCAAATATCTGGCGTTACCCGAAGACACCATAACCACCACCTATCTCGCGGCTGATGAAGCCTACCATCCGCGCATGGGTGCGGAGCGAGATGCCGCCGTTCGTGCCAAGTATGATTTGCCTGATCAATTTGTCTTATATATGGGCGGCTTCGACATTCGCAAGCAGGTCAATGAACTCCTGCTGGCTTACACCTATGTCGGGCAGGCCGAGGGTGATAATATCCCGCTGGTCATCGCCGGACGTGAACCGCAGTGGGGCAGTCCGATGTTCCCCGACCTTCGCAAATATGCTGAAGAACTTAAAATCACCGATTACGTCCGCTGGATTGGTTATGTTGATGAAGCCGATAAACCCTCGCTCTATCGCCTTGCCGATGTCTTTGTCTTTCCCAGCGTCTATGAAGGTTTTGGCCTACCCGTTCTCGAAGCGATGGCTTCGGGTACTCCGGTTGTTGCTAACGAGGTTTCATCCATTCCCGAAGTGACTGGCGAAGCGGCCTTTTTGGTGGGTGAAGGCAATGCCCGCGCCATGGGTGGTGCGATTATCGCTTTGTTGCTGCAACAGTCTTTTCGCGAGTCACAAATTAATCAAGGACTTGCCCGCGCAACTAACTTTAGCTGGCGCAAAACCGCCAAAGAAACCATCGCTGTCTACGAAAAGGTCATGGCGATGTGACCTTTTTTGCCTTCAAACCATTTCCTAACCATATATCAACAATTTCTCCTTCGCTGCTCCCTCAAAATGGTTGGTAACTTCGTCTCGAAAGAGTTACCAAAATGTAACCCATTCGACCTTGTTTTCGTTTATGATAGTTCTATCGGTATCTCTGCTCTGTGTCTCTGAGCCATTGTGTCTTTGTGTTAAAAGGCTTCGTATGAAATGAATTTGAACTTACCCATCATCGAGCAAGTCTCGAATTGTAAAAGTATCCTGATCGCGGGCATGGGCGGCGGTTTTGATATTTTTTGTGGCCTCCCCATTTACTTTGAACTGAAAAGTCGCGGGTTGAATGTTCATCTCGCCAATTACAGCTTTTCTTATTTCGATTCTTTTGAAGGTGTTCAACTCACCGAAAGCTTGTATGGTGTGAAGGCTGGTGGCGATCTGATGTCACCTTATTTCCCCGAGCGCTATCTTGCCGAGTGGTTTCGCGACAAACGCGCTGAAGAGGTCACCATTTGGAGCTTCGAAAAACTCGGCGTTAGCCCGCTGCTGGAAAATTATCGCGTGTTGGTCAAGCATCTAGAAATCGACTGCATTATCCTCATTGATGGAGGTGTTGATAGTCTGATGCACGGTGATGAATCTGCTGTCGGCACAATCGTCGAAGATACGATTTCATTAGTTGCTGTGGGGGAATTAGAGGATGTTCCGGTTAAGTTAACCGTTTGTATCGGCATGGGTGCGGAGCAAGATATATCTTACCCGCAGGTCTTCGAGAATATCGCCCAACTTGCCGAAGCAGGTGCTTTTCTTGGCGCATGTTCGCTCACCAAAAACTTTCCCTCTTATCAAGCCTATGAAGAAGCGGTTTTGTATGTCCAAGCGAAAGAGTATCAAGATCCGAGTGTCATCAATTCGTCGATTATTTCGGCGGTGCAGGGCAAACACGGCAATTATCACATGACCACCAAGACCAAAAATAGCCATTTGTCGATTTCTCCATTGATGTCAATTTATTGGTTCTTTGAGTTGTCTGCCATTGCCGAGCGCAATATGTTCTATTCGCATATTGGCACAAGCCAAACCTTCCACGATGCCTTGCGAAGTGTGATGCAAGTCAGCCGCTTTCTGGACAAACGCCAACCCTCCCGCAACACCTTGGGTTAAGAGACTGAATACCTCCCATTTGCAGCATAAAAGGAATCACTTTTGGATTTAAATCTGCCTATCTTTGATCAAGTCTCCAACTGCAAAAGTATTCTTATCGCAGGTATGGGCGGCGGTTTTGATATTTTTTGTGGCTTACCCATCTACTTTGAACTGAAAAGTCGCGGTTTGAATGTTCATCTGGCAAACTATAGCTTTTCGCCTTTTGAACATCTATCGAAAAGCACATTTTTAACGGACTCATTGGCAGGTATCACAGCGGATACTGAAAGCCCTTATCACTACTCGCCTGAGCATTATCTTGCTAAATGGTTTCGTGAAAAACGGGGTGAAGAAATCACCATTTGGACTTTCGAAAATACAGGTGTTCGTCCCTTGCTGGAAAATTATCAAACCTTGGTTGCTCATCTACAGATTGACGGCATTCTGTTGATTGATGGTGGTGTTGATAGCTTGTTGCGTGGCGATGAAACCGAAGTTGGCACAATTTTAGAGGATACGATCTCGTTGATAGCTGTCAACGAATTGAAGCAGATTCCCGTTCGCTTGATTGCCTGTGTCGGCATGGGCATCGAAATCGAGATTGCCTATACTCAAATCTTTGAAAGTATTGCCAAATTGACCGAATTGGATGCCTATCTGGGAGCCTGTTCATTAACGAAACGCATGTCGGTCTATCAAGCCTACGAGGATGCCTTATTGTTTGTGCAAAGCCGACCGGCTCAAGACCCCAGCGTAATCAACTCGTCAGTCATTTCTGCTGTACAGGGAAAATATGGTAACTTTCATCTCACCTCAAAAACCAGCGGCAGCCATCTTTCAATCTCGCCCTTGATGTCACTTTATTGGTTCTTTGAATTACCCGCCGTTGCCCGCCGCAATATGTTATTTAGTGATCTGCGTTACACCGATACTCGAACGGATGCCTATCGTGGTTTTCTAAAGGCAAGACGTAATCTCACCCTGCGTAAACCCGGCAAAAGCGTTTTGGGATAACTCACTTATGAAATCATTTGCAGCTATTCTCAGAGGTGATTTGTCTTGTAACTTGTTTCTTGCAACTTGTGACTATTCCGCGAATGCCTCCCTTGTATCCGCCGAACCCTGTAGCAGCGGCGGACACGACCGAGCTACTCGCTGCACTCAGCGGATGTAGCCGAGCTGCCTGCCCGCATTTTGTGCTGATCCAGCGGCTTTTCCCGTGCTTCCCGCCCGCCATTTCAGCGGTAAAAATGTCATTTGCGCCATAACCGACACAAAATTCTTATGTTTAATCTCTCTATTCCTCTGTGTCTCTGTGGTTCAATCGCTTATCCCCGCGCTCGGCTTTTCTTCGCCAATATCCCGCGATACAACCCGTCGAGGTCTTTCACAAGCCGTTCGATACCATAACGGTCAACCATCAAGGCTTGCGCTTCAACACCATCAGGTGGGGCAGCCAGCGTTTCCACAATCGCCTTTGCCAGTGATGCTGGTTCTTGATCGTTCACCAGCTTGCCCAGTTTCCCATGATCGAGTAAATCCGGTAAGCCGCCCACTGCTGTCGCTACCACCGGACATCCCGCAGCCAGCGCCTCAATCACCGTTACAGGCGTACCCTCGTTGACGCTGCTAATCACCAGCACATCAAGGCCGCTGTAAATATAGGCCAAGTTTTTCTGCCAGCCTGTAAAAATGACCGCTTCCCGCAAGTCCAATTGATCAACCAGCGCTTCGATCTCGGCACGCATTTCACCATCACCCACAATCACAAAGCGAGCGTTTGGGAGTTGTTTTCTGATTTCAGCCGCAGCTTTCAAAAATAAGGGGTGATTTTTAATTGGTGTGATGCGCCCCACAATCCCGATTAACGGCGCGTCGGCTGATATTTGATGTTCTTTGCGGAACACGCCGGACTTGCGCCCGACTTTGGTAAACTCACCCAAATCCAATCCTAATGGCAGCACCGTAATCCGTCCCTTGCGCGTGATGTGATATTCTTCAGCCAGCTCACGCCGCAGCCCATCGGAAAGGGTAATAATCGTATCTGACATTCGTGCGGTTAGACGTTCCAATATGATAAAGAATTGTGTCTTGTTCGGGCTAAAATACCCCCGGAACACATGCCCGTGAAAGGTATGCACAATCACTGGTACACCCGCCAACCACGCCGCTAACCGTCCCACGAAACCAGCCTTAGCCGCATGAGTATGCACCACATCAGGTTTCATCTGCTTGATAAGTTGGTAGACCTTCCACAGCGTCCGAATATCACGTATCGGGTTTAGCGAACGCCCCAACTCGGGGATGATTATCGGCTCAATCCCGCGCTCTTTCGCGTAGTAAGTCATATCACCTTCGCCCGCTTCAATCGTGCCGCACACCAAGAAACTCTCGTAATCTGGTGCGCCCATCCGTTCAGTCAGATGGGTTACGGCTACCGCTGGCCCACCCACGTTCAGGCGGGCAATCAGGTTCATAATGCGAATAGGGCGTTGTGTTTGGCTCATCAGTTATCCGTTCAATTGGAGTTCTTTAGAGGGATACCTGAGTCTTGCATAGCCTGTGTATATTGCTCCCATGCCGCGTAAGCCAGCCGTTCAATCTCAATAGCATCTTCTTCGGAAGGCGTAGACTTTTGCTTTGCGCTATCAATCTGGCGTTCCACACTCAGTACCGCTTTTGCTACACTCACCAGTCGCCCTATTAAGGCCACCCCACCGAAGCGCTTTTCAGCCCAGCGCCATGCAAATAAGGTCGCGGTGACCAGCACCAAAACACTGGCGATCATGCTGGTGGTGTTCAAACTGGTGTCCTCATATTCCACTGCGATGTTGGCGCGTAGCTGGTTCGAGATGATCCAAATCGCCAAAAAGACGAAGTAGGGGATGACGAATGTCAGCGCCAACTTTTTTAAGAGAACCCAACTGTGTTGGCGTGTATTTTGTTTGATCGACTCGACTAATTCCTGTTCGAGCCGGATGCTGTCCTCTAGAGAATGCATTTCCATGACTATGCCTCAAATTCCATCAGTTACCGTATGGTAAACCTCTATCGTTTCATTGACCATTCGTGTTGCACTGAAACTTGTTTCCAAGCGGTCGCGTCCCATCAAACCCATATGTTGGCGCAGGGCCGCGTCCTTCAGCAATTCGCTTAGTGCTTCTTTCAGCTCGCTTACATCACGCGGCTCGACCAGCAAACCCGTTTCGCGGTCATTGACCACTTCAGGTATAGCGCTCACGCGGCTGGCGATAATCGGTGTTTGCTGCGCCATCGCTTCCAATAGTACCAGTCCGAATCCTTCCCACAGGCTCGGCACGAGCAGTATATCTAATCCTGCCATTAACGCGGCTGCATCTGACCGCCAGCCGAGGAAATGGACTCGATTGCTCAAGCCCGCTTGCTTACTTCTGGCTTCCAATTCCGGTCGCAGTAAACCTTCTCCAACCACCAGCAAATGGGGCATCAGGAAGCTGTCCGCAAGCTGTATAAACGCCTCTAAACCGTAGCCTACACCTTTTTGCTCGATCAACCTGCATACAATACCGATGAACTGAACCTCGGCTGGCAGCTTGAGTTCCGCAGTCAGCTTTTTTTTCGCATCGGTTCGATCAAGTGGTTTAACCGACGTGTCCATTCCATAATGAATGCGGTGCATTTGCTTGGGGCTTGCCCCTTCAACTTTGATGCTAAATTCTTTGAGGGCATCCGAAATGGCTATCCCCGCGGTCGTCATTCTCCACAGCATCCGGTTGACCAGTCGCACAGGCATCCGATAGCGGAAGGCATCATCATTGTGCCTACTGCTGATGACAGGAACACCGATCCACTTTGCCGCTAATGTGCCATACAGGTCAGCATGAATCAGATGGGTGTGAACGATGTCCGGCGAGAGAGCTTCTAACGCCTGTCGCAAGCGTGGAACGAGAGTTACATCGGCGTGATGCCGGATGACCATCGGTTGCACAGGCACACCCTGAGCATTCAAAGCCGCGATATAGTTCTCCATCGGATTATTTGGTTCAACCAGCAGGATCATACGCGCATCAATATGCTGGCTGCGCAGGCCGCCGAGCAGTGTAATCAGGTGCTGTTCGGCTCCCGCGATACGAATAACTTTGATGATATGAACAACGCGCATGAGCTTACGACCTGCTTTGATACCACTCAATAGTCCGCTTCAAGCCGCTCTCGAAATCCACTATCGGCTCATAGGCCAATAGGGTTTGCGCTTTGGTGATGTCTGCCCGCGAATGTTTGACATCGCCTCTGCGTCCTTCAGCATGAATCGGCTCGATGGTTGTTCCAAGGTGGGCATTGATTTGCCCCACCAACTCCAACAGATTGACGCGCTTTCCGGTCGCAATGTTGATGACTTCGCCGTTGGCTTTTGGGGCATCGGCTGCCAACAGATTACCGTGAACTACATTCTCGACAAAGCAAAAGTCACGCGATTGTAAGCCATCACCTTGAATCATCGGTGCTTGACCGTCGATCATCCCCGTGATGAACAACGGTATCACGGCTGAATATTGTGAGGTTGGGTCTTGCCGCGCCCCGAACACATTGAAGTAACGTAGGCACACCGTTTCCAATTTGTAGATCTGTGCAAAACTCTGGCAGTAATATTCGCCTGCCAACTTGGAGACCCCATAAGGTGATAACGGCTTGGGTGCAGCGGTTTCGACTTGCTGCTCTGATGTATCGTTACCATAAGCAGCCGATGATGCTGCATACACCACCCGTCGCACACCCGCATCCCGCGCCGCGACCAATACATTCAGTGTACCCGTTGCATTATGTTCATGTGTGAGTAGGGGATTATCAATACTTAAGGGAACGGATGCCAGCGCAGCATGATGAAAAACAGTGTCCACGCCTTCGAATATTGGACGCAGCGCTGCCAAATCGGTGATGCTCACATCATAATATTCAACGTCACCATTGAGCAGCTCAAGATTAGCGCGTTTGCCGGTAATTAGATTATCGACAACCCGTACTGTGTGGCCTTCCTTCAATAACCGTTCCGCGATATGCGACCCGATAAAGCCCGCGCCGCCTGTGACAAGATAAGTTTTGTTCATGACTGTGCCTTATTGCAATGGTTGTGGTGGTTGAGGAGGTGGCAACAAAGGTTTCTGATAACGCAGCCGAATCCACATCATCAACAGGAAGAGCATGGCGAGAAAGAATAATCCGGCTATCCCAATCCGCAGCGCAATGTCAGGTGGTGCTGCCCCGACCAGCACACCGATAAACCCGAAGATGATGCACGCTCCATACAAGATGAAAAGGGTTTGGCGTTGGCTAAAACCGATACTCATGAGACGGTGCGAGGTGTGGTCTTTGCCAGCTTCACCGGGTGATCGACCTTCCAACAAGCGCGTCACCACCACCAGAGTGATGTCAAATATCGGCAGCGCCAGCACCAAAATCGGAATCATCCATGTGACGTTAAGCGGTTGTATGCCGAACTTCAGTTTGATACCGAGGACTGCCAAGATAAAACCCAGCACCAACGCGCCCATATCGCCCATAAAGACGCTTGCCGGATTGAAGTTGTAGATCAAGAAACCGACCGCGCTGCCTGCGAGTGCTGCGGCTAAGCTGGTGACCAGTGTTAACCCCTGCGAAAACGCGATGACTACAAAATAGACAGCCGCAATTGCCGTAAGTCCGGCGGTGAGACCGTCCATGTTATCCATGAAGTTCGCCGCGTTCACAAGCGCTACCACCCACAAAACCGTCAGCGGAATATCAATCCAAGGGGTTTGGAAGAGTTGAATACTGACCCCTGAAGCGACTAATCCTAATGAAGCGGCGATCATCGCCAGTAAGCGGATGCGGATGCCGAGGTTATAACGATCATCTAGCAAGCCAACGACGGCAAGGAAAGCCGAGCCTGCCAGAATTGCGCCCAATTCTTTCAAATGTTGGAGAGGACTAAAAAGAAGTAACGATAAGAGTAAAGCGCCATAGATCGCTAAACCGCCCATCATCGGTTTGTGATCTTGGTGGATTTTTCGTTGGTTTGGCTTATCGACAACACCTAAGCGTATGGCAATTCGCCGTGAAACAGGTGTAAATCCCAGTGAGGCGGCAAACCCTACCAGCAGAATAGGTATAAACTGCATCGCATCCATAAAGTTCTCCATATTTCCGTCGCGATTATACCTGATAAACAAATTCGTATTAAGGCGGATTGTGATTTTGACTACCTATGAGAACAAATGAGCCTCACCTAATAAACCTGTTCGTGATTGTCGAAACCGGATGAATGACCTTATCATCAAAATAGAATACTGTGCGAATAACGGTAGGATGGAATAAAGTCATTGGTCAATACCATTAACCAAATCTCAAAACGTGACGAAACACAACAGGTGCTGCTCGTCACATTAGCTCTCAATATACTGGTTGCCGTTTGTAAAATCATCATCGGCATTTGGAGTGGTGTTCTCTCGGTTTCAGCGGATGGTGTTCATTCACTTGTGGATGGGTCTTCAAATGTGGTGGCGTTGTTTGCCCACCGCATCGCCCAACGTCCTCCGGATGCCGATCATCCTTATGGGCACAGCCGTTTTGAAACAGTCGCGGCTTTGGCAATTGGTGGGTTCTTGGTGGTGACGGCCTTCGAACTCATTTCGGTGGCGCTGGAACGGCTGCGCCAAGGTGGAGAAGCACCCGTGATTGCGCCTCTAACCTTTGTAGTGATGATTGCCACACTTGGCATAAACCTGTTCGTTACCACCTATGAAATGCGGGCTGCCCGTCGCCTTGGTTCAGCTTTACTGGCGGCTGATGCGGCACATACTCGTTCGGATGTATTTGTCACGGTTTCAGTACTCATCAGCATGACTTGTGTGGTGTTGTTTCGCTGGGCATGGGCGGATATTGTGACGACCGTTGTGATCGTCGGCTTTATCCTTCACGCTGCTTGGGAAATTATCAGCCATACCGGACGAGTATTACTGGATGCTGCCCCATATCAGGCTGAGCAGCTTATCGAGTGGGTGGAGGCACTGCCCAGCGTCGAGCATGTTGCCCGTGCCCGCAGCCGTGGTTCAATGGATGCCGCGCAGGTGGACATTGATGTACAAGTCGCGCCGGAGATGACCGCTGCCCAAACCCAAGCCATCAGCGATGCCATTCGTGACGAACTGGCGAAGAAGATTCGCGGGCTTGCAGAGGTCGAAGTGCATTTCGTACCTGTTACGGATCGCCCAGCCGATTATGCTTTGCTGGCTCGTGCGCGGGCTGATGCACTGGGTCTGACCACCCACGAAGTTTATGTGCGTGACGGTGACGACGGTAAGGTTATGGAAATGCATGTTGAGGTTCCACCGGGGCAAACGTTGGGGAAAGCCCACGAACAGGTGAGCCAACTTGAAGCCGATATTAAGTCGCGGTTGCCGGAAGTCGAAGAAGTCATTACTCATATTGAACCGGCAATCTCTCAGAAATCGGCCTCTGATTTTAATCAACAAACCGAGATTGACAGCTTTCGCAAGCAGGTCAATAAGCTGCTAAATGCCCATTTTCCACAGGCCGATTGGCACAATATCGAAGTTTTTCCAACCATATCGGGGTTTACTGTAGCGATGCATGTCACCCTGCCAGCCCAGATTTCAGTGGAGGCGGCACACCAGATTGCCGAGAGTGCAGAAGTGTTGTTACGGGCGCATCTTCCACTGGTCGAGCGCGTAACCATCCACACCGAACCGCCGGATGAAACACCAGCCTAAGCAAACTCTCGAAAGTTTCGATAAAAACACCCCAGTATTTGAATTGATTCCCTCCCTCGCTTGCGGGGGAGGGCTAGGGTGGGGGTTGGCTCATTTCTTTCGATAACCTTTAGTCATCAGCCGAAATAAAAGACACCGTTCCCATACGGACGGTGTCTTTTTGATTGACAGTACCTGACCGTTATTTAACGATGAGTACTGTGACCATGCCAAACATACCATGACGTGTTTCGGCGTGAGTGAGAACATGGCAATGGAAAGCCCACACGCCCGGTTCATCCGCATCAATGACGACATCATAACGTTCACCGGGGGCAACGCAGAGTGTGTCGACGAGATAGGGGTAGGGTAGTGAATTACCATCTTTCGCGATGACCGATTGCGTAATTCCGTGCAGATGCATTGGATGGATCATCAAGCCTTCGTTCATATAACGAACGCGTATTTTCTGACCCAGTTGAGCGACGATTGGCTGTGTATTCGGGAATTGTCTGCCGTTGATGGTGAAGCCCAACGTCGTATCGTTCAGGACAAAGGTGTAATCAGCATCGACTTTAGGTTCGTTTGTCTTGTCTTTTGGCTCGACAATCAAAGCGCCAAGCAAGCCGCTTGTGACTTGTTCAGCCGAGTTGTGATGCGAATGGTACATATGAGTACCCGCATTTCTTGCCGTAAATTCATACTGATGTGTTGCTCCGGGTTTGATGACGGGTTGAGTAATAAACGGTACACCGTCTTGATCATTCGGTACACGCAGGCCATGAAAGTGGATGGCTGTGCTTTGTGTCATTTCGTTTTTGACGACGAAGCGCACTTTATCGCCTTCGGTAAAGCGAATTTCTGGGCCGGGAACTGTACCGTTATAGGCCATCGCCGGGAAGGTGTTACCGGGGGAAGTTTCCCATTGAATCTCTTGGCAGACCAGATTAAATACCTTCACATCACCGTCCATGACAGGGGCTAACGGTTTGCTCCAGAAATCAGGTTCTTTACCAACGTTTTCCAAGAAGGCTTTTACACCTGCTTCGTGCATAGCATCCATATCATCAGCGGTTTCACCCGCTTGCTGAATGAGGTCGTGACCATCTTCAACAGGGAGGTTGCTGCCAGCACCAAATATTTTACCCGGTTGCGAGAACATGGCTGCTGCGCCGACTGTCCCTGCGCCAATCCCCGCCATTTTTAAGAAACGACGCCGCCCATATTGATCTGCCATTTGTCATGTCTCCTAAGCTGTCATAAATCTAAATTCAGCTTAATAGAAGGCTGTCATGCCCATGTAGAATGTTTGTCATGGAATTAACAGGAAGTGTTTCACTTGAGATAGTAATGCTCCCAAATATAGGATTAACATGTTCAAATAACGTTCATGCTGCAACTAAGGAGCAGACAATTTACGATGAGTTCTCAAAATCCTACATCATCAGATTCTAGCGGCGCGCTCGTGCCAGCCGTCATTTTGTTTGGGGGCTTGACATTGCTCTTGCTTGGATTGCTGGCTTCACGTCCAAATGTTGCGCCTGTAAAGATTAATGAAGCGTCTTCAACTACATCTCAGGCTTCGGCTGTTCCAACGACAGTCGTGGCAGAAGCCACCGAAGTTGCTCAGACTGTGGCTGTTGCGCTTGATCCCGCAAAAGTAAAGGCTGGTGAAAATAGTTTTCAGACGATTTGCGCGGCCTGTCACAATTTTAACGCGATGGGTATACCGGGAATGGGTAAGTCGCTGATCGGAAGTACATTTGTTAACAGCCAGACGGACGATGAACTATTGGCCTTCTTGCAAGTAGGACGACCAATAACTGATCCACTTAATACAACCGGCGTGCAGATGCCTGCGCGCGGTGGTAACCCGAACTTTACGGATGATAAGCTGATGGAAATCATCGCTTATATTCGCAGCTTAAATGAAGGTAAGAGTGAAACCAGTGCTGATGCAACCGCTGTTCCTGCGCCTACAAGCGATGCAGTGAAAGCAACAAGCGCACCCTTTACACAACTTGATTTAAGTGGGTTGACTGTTCCGACCAGTATATCCGGTGGAGACACAGGGGCAACGGGTGCAGATGCTACGGCTGAGCCAACATTAGCACCAACTGCTGAAGTCGCCGCAACCAATGTGCCGTTTGCAGCACCTGATTTAAGTGGGTTGGCTGTTCCAACCAGCATATCCAGTGGTAGCTGATCTTTCGATGGGCGGATCAAGAATTCTTGATCCAGAAGTTTCGAATGCCGACTGATCCAGCATCGCCAATTATTTTGGCTGTTTTCGACAGGGAATGAACCTGTCATATGGGCAAGAGGGTGGGTGTTTATTACCCGCCCTTTTGATTCCCGTTTTCCATACGCTGTTTAAGGACTTTGGCACGGTGCTGCTGAACGGCTTTGGCTTGGTTGACCACGAAACGGCTGAACAGCGCGGGAGCGTTTGTGGTGATGGTTTCGGTGACAGTTGTTCCATCGGTCTGTTCTTGTAGGTCAAAGACGAAACGCACCGTGATGTTCATGCTGGATTGAACATCGGAGATAATCTGCCGGTTGGTTTGGGCGAGTGTCATGACCACGTTTAAGGGATTGGGATAGGTGATGAAACCCAAGAAGCGAAACACTTCGACTGTTTTGTAAGTAGCGATGCGCTGGTGATGTTCGTTAACGCCCTCTTTAACATCAGATATTTTTCCAACGAGTGGTGAGAGTCCGACATAATTCATCGGTACGGCGAGATGCTCATAAATTTTAGAGGCAGGTGCTTGAATGACGTAGACATGTTGGAAAGTTTGAGTGGTCATAATCGCCTTCCTAATCATTCATGTGATAAGCATCGCGGATAAGACGTTCGGTGAGCCAAGCGGGAAGCAGGCGCTGCATCCAAGGAACCCAGAATTCCTGCCCGCTGGTTACGGTGTAACGCAGGCGTGGTTTCGGGTTTGTGACGGCTTGAAGGACGACACGAGCGACTTTCTCTGGCGGAGGGCCATTTAGAACATTGGCATCATGAACGGCGGTGACCCGTTCGCGGATGCCATCATAGGCGTTGATGGGATTGGAATGTGGCACGGCGACAATACCTGTTTGAATATCACCCGGTTCAATCAGCGAAACATGAATGCCAAACTGCCGCAATTCATAACGGAGGGAGGTGCTGTAACCTTCGAGGGCGTGTTTGCTGGCGGCATAGATGCCCAAGTAGGGTACACCTATAATACCTGCCAAGGAACTGATATTGATGATGTGTCCGCTGGCTGCCTGACGCATATAAGGCAGGACAGCGTTGGTCATGCGAATAACCCCGAAGAAGTTGGTTTCAAATAAATGGCGGACATCCTCAGCGATGGCTTCCTCAACTGCACCGGATAAGCTGTGTCCGGCGTTGTTGACCAGTACATCAATGTGACCAGCTTGGGTGATGACCGTTTGGACACAGCGCTGAACCGAGTCCTCATTGCGCACATCGAGTTGGAGCAGCGTAAAGCCATTGAGTGTGCTGGTTTGCGGCTGACGACCCGTGCCAAAAACGGTGTATCCCTGTTGGGCGAGTAAGGTGGCGGTGGCTAACCCGATGCCGCGAGATGCGCCTGTGATGAGAACGGTTTTCATGGGCAATTATCCAAAAGTGTTTATTGCACAAACTGCACATTATGTAATTTTCCCGCTGAAATGACAGGCGGGAAGCCCGCGAGAAGCCGCTGAATCGACACAAAATTCAGCGTGGTAGCTCGGCTGATGCCGCTGAGAGCCGCGAATAGCTCCCGTATGTCCGCCGCGTCGCAATTGTCGCAACTGCATAGCGGATATGAGGGAGTGATCCGCCGAATGTGCAAAGACGAAAGACTCAACGCAAAGGGGCAAAGAGGCAATGACGCAAAGAAAATATAAAGGAACGTTAAACACGATGACTCCGAGGCACAATGACACTAAGATAAGAACAGCATAGCAGAAAATAGGAGGCGACGGGTTACATTTTGGAAGACCATTTTGTAACTCTTTTGAGGAGTCGGCATTAACCAAAATGAGGGAAAATTGTGATGTCGTTGGTTGGAGACTGGTTTAGAGACCGTTAGTGAGGTTTGTGATTTCTAACAGAAGAGGCAGAGCATTTAGACTCCGCCTCATCACAATTTGGTTTAGCCAGCAGCGATAGAAGTCTCGGCTGTCTTTTCAGAAAGTGTGCCTTCGGTGGGGCGGGTGTAGAAGGCGATTTGGTCAGTGATGAATTCGTAGGTCGGTTTGGGATCACGGTAGACCCAAGCGACGTTTTGAGCTTTAGTGCCATCGGGGGTTTCGAGGTCGATCCAATAGCAGACACCCTTATAAGGGCAGGTGTAAGTGCGTTCGGTCACTTTGAGATGCTGCATATTAACGGCTTCGGGCTTGTAGTACCAGTTGCCCTCAAAAACACGAACGGCATGATTGTCTTCTGCGCTAGCAATAATTTCACCGCTAAGACGTTCTTTTACGACGAAGGCCATGAGATAAAGTTACTCCACTGATGATTGAAGACGATTTACTTAATCATAGACTTCAATTCTAAAGCGAACCTTACGTCTGGCTTAAGGTCTTATTACAAACATGAAGATTGTAAAACGCTATAACGGTTGGCTGTGCCGCCTTGTCCATCAGCACGGAAGGTTTCAATCTCAGTGAGTCCGGTGGCTGCAACCAGCGCATCATGCTCGGTATCATCGGTGTAATGGCAATAGCGCAAGCTGACCGCACCACGCCGCCAGTCGAGCAAATAGTCGTTGGCTTCAACGTGCAGATCATCCGACCAAGGGGTGACACGTTCACGAAAACGCTCATACTCATAGAAGCGCCATGCGGTAAAGACCAGCAATCCGCCGGGTTTGACACGCGCCGCGAGTTGGCTCATGAAGGTTTGACGTTGGGCATAGCCGGGGATGTGGTGGAGTACACCGAGCAGAACGACCAGATCATAGTCACCCGCATCGGGCGGATTTTCGATGATGTCGCGCTGTTCGAGGGTGAAGGTGAGGTTATCTTTGCCTGTGAGCGCGGTTCGGGCGTGGTCAAGCAGTGCAGGGCTTGAGTCAAGGCCGGTGTAGGAGAGCGAAAGTACCGGGTGTCGAGTACCGAGTACCGATTCAGAAGGGAGAACTGAGTCGGGGGGAAGTGTTGAGTCAGAGGTTGGCTCAGTAGGGAGAGTTAATAAGTTGTCATGCAGGAAGAGGGCGAAACGGGCGTTGCCACAGCCCACATCTAAGACTGATAAGGGTGTGGTGAGGTAAGGCAGAAGGCGTTTCCAACCGGGCCATGCTGTGCCGCGCGTTTGGTCAAAGTCGTCGGCGACGGTGGCATAGAAGGCATGATTGATGGCATTCAGGCGGCTGACGGTTGAGCTATCCATATTCCGATTGTAGCAAGCCTAGACCGTGAAACAAATCGCCAAGTTACAAGAGAGCGCCAAGGCGTTTTTTAGAATAATGTAAGGGATAGGTAAAAATACCTCACAGTTTATTCCGATTGGGATACGCTGGTGGTTTTGGATAGGCTGTTGTCTCTAAGGTTGGTTAGGCATAAATGCGGCTTGCATGTAGACTTTAGATGGCGAATAGGTTGATTAGATGAGGAAGGGCAAACGCAATGGTCACAGTCAAGCGGATTGATGCGGTGTCGGCGATGCGGGTGGGTGCTTTTATGTACGCAATCATGTTTACGGTGTTTGCGCTGTTGTGGATTTTATTCCAGAGCCTGATTCTAAGCGGGCTTAATTCGCTGGCAAGCAGTTCGTCGTTTTCGGTGAACGGCATCCCGCAGTCGGGGCTAAGTGGTAGTTCGCTAGCCGCGGCAGGGTTAGCCGGCTGTGCATGTGGATATCTGGTGGGTGTGGTTTGCTCGGCGATTGGTGGCGGTATTTTTGGATTGATGGCGGCCTTCTCTTATAATCTGGTTGCGAATTGGTTCGGTGGGCTGCGGGTGCGGGTTGATGCTGATGTACTGCCAGAAAAGGCTAAACGGGAGACTTTAGACCAACTGATGCAATAAGGTGCATATTGTGAGGGTGGAACGAGTAGGGTACTATCTCGGTAGGAACTTGATCAGGTTGGGAGTAGTTATTTGACACACGCACTCATTACAGGCGGGGCAGGCTTCGTAGGCAGCCATCTCGCGGAACGGCTGCTCAAGGCCGGACAGACCGTTACCATTATTGATAACCTGACCAGCGGACAATATGCCAACATTAAACAGTTGGAGAAGAATCCCAATTTCCATGTGGTGATTGAGGACATCCGTAATGCTCAGGTGATGGACCGGCTGGGCAGCGAGTGTGATGTTATTTATCATCTGGCGGCGGCGGTCGGTGTTGAGAAAATTATCAGTCAGCCAATCGACACCATCGAAATTAATATTGGTGGGGCGGAAGTTGTGTTGCAAACGGCGCGGCGCTACCGCCGAAAAGTGCTGCTGGCTTCGACCTCGGAAGTTTATGGTAAAGGGGTGCGCTTTCCTTTCAGCGAGGATGACGACACACTGATGGGGCCAACGATCCGCAACCGATGGAGCTATGCAGCCACCAAAGCGATTGACGAATTTTTGGCACTGGCATACCATAAAGAAGTTGACCTGCCGGTGGTTATTTTCCGGCTGTTTAACACGGTCGGGCCGCGCCAGAGTGGACAGTACGGAATGGTGCTGCCACGCTTTGTGCAGTCGGCGTTGAGTGGCAAGCCCATTCGCGTCTACGGGGATGGTGAACAATCCCGCTGCTTCGGTAATGTGTACGATGTGGTCGAGGCGATTTACGGCTTATCCGAGTCTCCAGCGGCAATCGGGCAGGTGATTAACATTGGCAGCCAAGAAGAAGTCAGCATCCTTGAACTGGCGAATCGGGTGAAGACACGGGCGGGCAGCTCATCGGATATTGTGTTTATTCCCTATGAGCAAGCCTATGAGACTGGCTTCGAAGACTTCCGGCGGCGTGTGCCGAGTATCAGTAAAATTCAGTCTATGATTGAGTGGGAACCAACCACCCAACTGGATGAAACCATTGACCAGATCATCCACTACTACAGGGAGAAAATGAACGATGGCGGAAATATCACGTAAGGACCTTGTGCTGGCTTTGATTGGGGCGGGTACCAACCCACGCCTTGCCGGTGTCGATATGAGTGCGTTGGATATGACGCGCTTGAATCTGGAAGGTGCGAATTTGCGCGGTGCGAACATGATGGCCTGCACCTGCCGCGAAACCATTCTGCGCTCCACCAATATGACAGGTGTGGATTGCACCACGGCGCAAATGCCGTTCGCCGATTTTAACAACTCGACGCTGTTGGGGACGAACTTTAGCGGTGCAAACCTGACGGGCGCACGTCTTTCCGGCGCGAACCTGACCAATGCCGTGCTGAACAGCGCCAACCTACAAGGGGCGAATCTGCAAGGCGCGAATGTCAGCGGCTTGAAGTTCGATGAAAAGACCACATGGCCTGACGGTAAGAAGGGCAGCGCAGGCGTACCGTTGGACTACACCAAGTAAGTTTTAATCCCTAATTTGTGTAAGTTCTGAAAAGCGCGAATCACTCGCGCTTTTGTGATTCCCCTCCGAGTAACTCCCTCCAAAAAATATTGCTGATTGACTATTATCATTATTGAGAATAGTATGATTGTGACCGTTATCAATATTGAGAATGGATCGTTAATGGCGAGAAGCAATGCTGATCTTATTTTGCATCCGGCGCGGCTGCGGATTATGACCGAACTAGGTGGGCGGCAGATGACACCACGCCAACTGGCAACCGCACTGCCAGATATTGCACAAGCAACGCTTTACCGGCATATCAAGGCGCTGCTGGACGCTGGCATTTTGGAAGTGGTCGGTGAGCAGGACGTGAATGGTTCTATTGAGCGCACTTACGCCGTTGTGAAAGGGGCGGGTCAACTTTCAATGGAGGAACTACAGTCGCTTTCTGCTGAAGAACATCTGCGATACTTCACGATTTATGCAGTCAAGCTGATTGATGATTTCGCAACCTATCTTCATGATGCCAATTTGGAAATGGTTGGTCGGGATGGCATGTCTTACAGCACGGCCTCCATTTACCTCAATGATGCGGAACGGGCGCAGTTTCAGCAGGAAGTCGTCGCGCTCATTGGGCGGGTGATGTCGAACCAGCCTGCGCCTGACCGGAAGCGCTACAACCTGTCCTCGATTGTTATTCCCGATGGGAAGGATTCATTATGAGTTTAACTGTACGTAAGGCAGGTTCCGCGACTGCGCCGACGATTGTGTTTTTGCACGGTTCGGGTGTGAGCAGTTGGATGTGGGAGGAGCAGATTAAGGCGCTGCAAAGTGATTATCAATGTTTGGCAATTGATCTTCCGGGGAATGGCGAGAGCTACCAAACCGAATGGGTTTCATTTGCCGACACAGCCGATCAAATCGCGGCGATTATTCGGCAGTCGAGTACAAACGGAAAAGCCCATGTGGTGGGCTTGTCGCTGGGTGGCTACACCGGACTGGTTCTGCTGCAAAATCATGCCGATGTGGTTGAGTCGTTAATCGTTAGCGGGGTTTCTTCAAAACCGTTTCCGAGTCTGTGGCGCTGGCGCATTATGCTGGGCATCATGCAACCGTTGATGAAGTTGGACGCGTTCATCAACTTGCAGGCGAAAATGCTCCATATTCCGGCTGATGCTGCGGTCTTATATAAGCGGGATAACAAACGCATGTCGAGTCAGGGGTTTCACCGCATCTATAACGAAGTCCTGACTTTTTCACTGCCTCCATTCACAGACGGGCAGGGTGTTCGCCTTCTGGCAGTTGCCGGAGATGGTGAAAATCTGATGATTAAGGATGGTTTAAGAGACTTTGTAAACCATGGACAAAATACGATGGCAGCACTCGTTCCGAACGCGCATCATGGTTGGACGGGCGAACATCCGCAACTGTTTACCGATATGGTTAAGGCTTGGGTCCAACAGAAACCTTTGCCCGCTGAGTTGATCCCGATCAAGTCCAGCTAGGCGAGAAGCATCTTAATTTAGCCTTCGCAGATGTAATGAAAGAGCGCACGACATTTTTGTCCGCGCTTTTTTGTTTTCTTAACATAAATCGGAGGTTTGACTACTTGCGTTGAAACATTAAATTCTGTTAAAATATGTTAAGGTTCGTTTAACAACTATCGGTAATGCGTCGCAAAACCGGATAGAGAATATTCCTCGGAAGGAGTATGCACATGAACACCGCACTCTCCCGCCTTTTGGCGGCTAAAGTTGCAGAGTTAATCGAAATGGCAAGCATATTCCAATCCTGCTATGGCAAGGATTACCGCATGAAACCGGGAAGCCCGCAGCAGGCTTGGGACTTGTATCAAGCCATGCTCAATCAACAAACGGCGATTGCCCGCTTGTTGGATGTGGACGCGCTCGAAGACCCGGCACAACGCCTGCCACAATGGTGGAAGTGGCAAGAGACCATGGACACCGGAATGGTCGCGCAAATGGCCCAAGAGACCTATCATCTGATCGCCTGCTGTGCGAGTTTTGAGGCCAACCCGACTGCTAACACATCGCCGGTTATCAGTTGTTCACAACGCGTGATCGCCGGAATGCTGCATCCCTCAACTCGTATGGTGGCAATGGGCGAGATGGCAAAGGCTTCATAGACCCCTGCTCGATTGGTCATATGGACATTGAACGAACGCCGGACACCTGTTCCGGCGTTTTTGATGTAGAATTCTTACGTAATGTGGTGTAAGTTTTATAATGATGATATTTTCTATTGTTAGCGTTACCACCTTAGCTGTTGAATGAGTTTGACCATGATGCCTGATGAAAACCTCACTCTGATTGATAACACCCCCAGCCGTGCAGATGCGGTCAAAAACCGTGCTTTATTGTTGCAGACCGCTAAACGCTTGTTCACGGAACAGAGTGCAGCCGTGGTGACGATGTCGGCGGTGGCTGATGCGGCAGGGGTGGGTAAAGGCACACTTTATCGCCACTTTGAAAATAAGCTGGAACTCTCGATGGCACTGCTGGACGAAGACCAGCGTGATCTACAAGACCGTACCTTAAAGCACCTGCGTGACGCGAGTGATCGTTTGCAGGCTTTGAAGTGGTATATCGGTGAGGTGCTGCAATTTACCGAACGTAACAGTGAGTTGTTGTGCGTCAGTGGCGGCGAACACGGGCCAATCGGTTCACTGGCACATCCGGCTCATTGGTGGTGGCGGACGACCATACGGGGTTTGGTCGCACAGGTTAACCCGACCTGTAATGCCGATTATATAGCCGACTCGATCTTCGTTTTGTTGGATGTGCATAACGTGTATTTTCTACGAACCGAGCGCCGCTACAGTCTGGAGCAGGTGACGACCAATATGCAGGAAATGGTCGAACGAATGCTCGCATAAATGGACTTGAGTCCGTTTCTAACATTTTTCTAATAGACAATCTCAGACTAAAGTTGTATTCTTATCTTCAGTAAACGGACTACAGTCCACTTAAGCACACAACTTGATAAGGAAAACACAACTATGGCACTCTGGAATATCGACGCAGCACATGCACAGGCTAGCTTCTCGGCACGTCACATGATGATTACCACTGTACGCGGTACTTTTGGTAAGGTTAGCGGAACGATTAATTTTGACCCTGCAAATCCTTCGGCAGCAACCGTTGAAGCTGTTATTGACACCACATCACTGGGTTCAACAGGTAATGACCAACGTGATGGTCATCTGAAAAGCCCCGATTTCTTGGACACCGAGAAATTCCCCACCATTACCTTCAAGAGTACTGGTGTAGAGGCTAACGCTGACGGTTCAGAAGCCAAAATTACCGGCGATTTGACCATCAAAGATGTTACCCGTTCGGTCGTTCTGAACGCGGAATTTCTGGGTCAGGGCAAGAGCCCATTCGGCACAACCGTCGCGGGTTTCAACGGCAAGACCAAGATCAACCGTGAAGACTTTGGTTTGACTTGGAACATGGCTCTGGAGACCGGTGGTTGGTTGGTTGCCAAGGACATCAACATCGAACTTGATGTCGAAGCTGTTTTGGCGACCGAAGCTGCTCCTGCCTAATTTCGGATGATGCGACGGGGCAAGACAACTTGCCCCTTAAAATGATGAATGACGCTTTACTGTAATGCAGTCTACGTGGCAACAAATTTATCGGAAGCGCGATCAGGGTTTACTAATGGTAAGCCCTGTTGCTTATCTAGGAGGTAGCCTGTAATGGCAGCTTTTCCTCTGCAACAGACATTGATTAAACCCGGTTTTTCCCGGTATACCCCCTTTCAACATTTCCCAGCCGATACCTTCCCAACCATTCATCCCATTCATTGGCTGAACTCACATTTCGCGGTGGGCGGTTGGAGTCCATTACAACGGTTGAGCGGCATGTTGACGGCGCATATGACACGCATCGCACCCCATAATGGCTTCACATGGCATCCGCATCGCGGGTTAGAAATTTATACGTGGATGTTGGAAGGCACACTGCACCACGAAGACACAACGGGCGGTGAAGGCGACCTCAACAAAGGCGACTTACAGCGTATGTTCTCCGGTGATTATATCGAGCATCAAGAACTCAACCTGACTGATGAACCTGCGCGGGTTATTCAGATTTGGTTCATTGCGGATCGCCATCACCAAGGTTTGGAGCCGCATTATCAGCAAATTAGCCGTGAAGGTTTACCTGCACGACAGGGTGACGGATCAACCACTTATAGCTTGATCGGTGACGACTCGCCGATGCAGCAGCATATGACCGGACGCTTGACCGCGACGACGGTGGATGCCAACGGTAAAGCCGAAGTTCAAGCGCCGCGCTCCGACGAGGATTTGTTCCTGTATGTGACTGATGGAACGGGCCAAGCGACTTATGACGGTCAGACAGTCAAGCTCGGTCAATATGATGTGATTTTAGGAACGCCCGATATTCAAAAAACATTGATACAAGCAGAAGCGGGCGGACTGGATTATTTGAGCTTCTATCTGCCGCGCTTTCTGAGTTAGTGTCTCCTCCCTTTGCTTTGAGGTTACTGTGATTGCCTTCGCAGTAACCTCTTTTTATTTCATGGAATCAGACCTAATACCTTGTGGCTTGCCGTAGGAGCTTCATTTTCTGCCGGATTTGGATGCCACCATAGTGATCCTCTCTGCGAGCCAAGGTTTAGATAATGATCATGTGGATCAGTTGATTGAAATTGCTGCCAGCGCGAAGAATTAAAAGCTCCGTGTAGTGTGTTGTTCCCGTGCTATAATTCCTAGCAAAGATGAGTAGAAGCGGGAACATAATGATTGAGAAAATCGCTATCCCACAAGATGAAATTACTGCGTTTTGCGAACGAAACCATATTCGCAAATTATCCCTGTTTGGATCGGTTTTGCGCGATGATTTCCGACCGGAGAGTGATGTGGATTTTTTGGTTGAATTTGAGCCAGATCATGTACCCGGGTTCATTACCTTCAGTAAAATGCGGCTAGAACTTTCCGACATATTAGGACGACAGATTGACTTGCAAACACCGCAATCTTTGAGCCGTTATTTTCGTAAAGATGTCGAAGACCGTGCCGAAAAAATCTATTCCGCTAACTGATGATAATCGCTTAAAGCACATGCTGGAGGCGGCACTTGAAGCAATAGCGTTTGCTGATGGTATTGATCGCGCTGCTCTTGGTAATAATCGCCTCGTTATTTTAGCGATTGTTAAAGACATCGAGATTATTGGTGAAGCGGCTTCAAAAGTCTCTGAAGTAAGACGCAATCAACATTCAGAGATTCCTTGGCGAGCCATTATTGATATGCGTAATCATTTGATACACGGCTATTTTGATGTTGATGTCGATCAAGTGTGGAGTACGCTTATACAGGATTTACCTCCTCTGATTGCAGAGTTACAAACAATCCTAGCGAATAATAGTGCTTAATCACCTTTCGGTGGACTTTGTAATGCGTTAATATTGCATCCCTATTCCGAACAATAACTAAGTGAATAGGGATGCAGTCGAATGACTATTGAATCCATTTCCGAAAAAACCTCCACTCGTGAAATAGCCAACCCACTGAGCAACGACATTCGCTTGCTGGGTAATTTGCTCGGTAACGTCATTCGCGAACAGCATGGCGATGCGGCTTTTGCGTTGGTCGAAAAGGTGCGGGCGGTAGCGAAAGCCCGACGCAGCGGCGACCCTAAAGCAGCCGATGAACTAACCGCCATAATCGGCGGCATCGACCTTGGACAGAAGCGGGTGTTGATCAAAGCTTTCGGTAATTACTTCCAGTTAATCAACATCGCGGAAGATTTGCAGCGTATTCGTGTGCTGCGTCAGCGCGAGATGGAAGGGCGTACCAGTGAGTCGATTGAAGAAGCGGTGAAACGCCTGCATGACGCGGGATTGAACGCTGATGCAGTGCGGGCTTTGCTGGATAAAATTTCGATACGGTTGGTCTTAACGGCGCATCCTTCCGAAGCCAAGCGCAAGGAAGTGCTGATTAAGCTGCGGCATATCGCCAATCTGATGGCTGACCGTGACCGCCAGATGCTGCTGCCGCGTGAACAGACCGCGCTTGAAGACGAGATCACGGCGGAAATCGAAGAACTGTGGCAGACGCGCCCCACACGTGCCTCGCGGGCAACGGTGGCGGACGAAGTGGACTTCGGCATGTACTTCATCACCTCATCCATTATGGATACGGTGGTGGATATGTATGAGGATTTGAGTCGCAGTTTGCAGACTCACTATCCCGAAGCCGATTGGTCAGATTTGCCGATGCTGCTGCGTTATGCCTCGTGGATTGGCGGCGACCGTGATGGCAATCCGAACGTCACGCCGGAGGTGACGCTGGAAACCATGCGTACCCAGCACGAAGCGGCGCTGCGCGTTTATTTAGATGAAATCGCTTTCCTGACCGAACACCTGACCGAATCATCCGATGAAGTGCCGGTTTCAGATGATTTGCGCGAGGCAGTTACATCAGCGGGTGGGCTGGACGAACGCTTCCCCACCGAGTTTTATCGCCAGCAGATGAACATTATTGCTGGACGTTTAACCCGCAATGAATATCAGAGTTATTTGGGGTTGTACGATGATTTGGCGTTGGTTGAGGCCAGCTTACGCCATAACAAAGGCCGCCATACCGCCAATGGCTTACTCAGCCGCTTGATGGAAAAAGTGCGTTTGTTCGGTTTGCATCTCGCGCCGTTGGATGTGCGCGAAGATGCCCGATTACATGCTAATGCACTTGAAGAAATGTTTAAGTATTATGGACGCACCGAGAGTTATAAGGCGCTTTCAGAAGAAGATAAACAGCAGCTCTTGACGATGGAAATCGCCAACCCGCGTCCTTTCTTCCCGATGGAACCTAAATTTTCTGAGGCGACCAACAAGATTATTGCCACATGGCGCATGGTGGCGCAGGCGCACAAGTTGTACGGCAAAGGTGTGATTGATACCTTTATCGCCAGCATGAGCCAGCAGCCGAGCGATATTCTGGCGATGCTGTTGTTAGCGCATGAAGTCGGCATTGCCGATGACATCGACATCGTGCCGTTGTTTGAAACGATTGACGACTTGCAACATGCGCCTGACGTGATGACAGCCATTTTTGCCAACCCTGAATATCGCAAGCATCTTACCGTGCGTAAAAATCACCAACAGGTGATGATCGGTTATTCGGACAGCGGCAAAGATGGTGGCTATATGGCCTCCAACTGGAATCTCTATACCGCTCAGCATGATTTGGCGGAAATTTGTACCCAGCAGGGCATCAGTTTGGAATTGTTTCATGGTCGCGGTGGCAGCATCGGGCGCGGCGGCGGCCCAACCGGACAAGCCATCCTCAGCCAACCCCCGCTTTCGATGCAAGGCGCGATCAAGATCACCGAGCAGGGTGAAGTGATTGCTTACCGTTACAGTAACGCCGACATTGCGCGGCGGCATATGCATCATGTGGTTAATGCAGTACTGTTGGTGACGGGTATTCCATCTGACCATGAGGCCAAACCGGAATGGCGGGCGGTCATGGACTTCCTCGCCGATGCCGGACGCAAATCCTTCCGTAAGTTTGTTTATGAAACCGAGGGCTTCCTGCAATATTGGCATCAAGCCACGCCGATTGACGAACTGGCAAACTTGCCCATCAGTTCACGGCCTGCCAAGCGCAAATCCGGCAGCAGTTTTAGTGATGTACGCGCTATTCCATGGGTGTTTTCGTGGATGCAAAGCCGCGCTATTATCCCAAGCTGGTACAGCGTCGGCACATCCTTGAAGCGTTACTGTGAGGAGCATGAAGATGGTTTGGCGACATTGCGAACCATGTACAACGAGTGGCCGTTTTTCAAGGCGCTTATGGAGAATGCCCAATTGGATTTGGCGAAGGCTGATATGGGCATCGCTGAATTGTATGCTTCACTTGTGAATGATGAAGCGCTGCGTAAGGGAATCTTTGATGACATGAACGGGGAATATAATCTGGCTTGCGACTATGTATGTAAGGTGTTCGATGAGCCGTCCTTGCTGCATCAGTCGCCGGTGATGCAGCGTTCGATTGAACGGCGTAACCCGTATGTTGATCCGTTGAACTTTATTCAGGTGGATTTGTTGCAGCAGCTTCGTGCATTAAACCCGGATGCCTCGGAATACAATGAGGTTATGCGGAATGTGTTGGCGACTGTCAACGGCATTAGCGCCGGTATGAAGGTTACAGGGTAACTCGAACGTGGAAGCGCCTGCTCAAATACTCATAACGGGTATTATGGCTTCGGGGAAGTCCACTATTGCCCAAGCGGTGGCGGAACGGCTGCCCAAAAGTGTTCACTTACGCGGCGACTTGTTCCGTCGCATGATCGTCAACGGGCGCGTGGATATGCAGCCTCAAGCGGAAGACGAAGCGCTGAATCAACTGCGGCTGCGTTATCAACTGGCGGCACAAGCGGCAGATAGTTACTGCGCGGCGGGTTTTACAGTTGTTTATCAAGATGTGATTATCGGGGCAATCCTGCAAGATGTGGTGCTGATGCATCAGCAGTGGCCTTTGTATGTGGTGGTGCTGTGTCCCTCACCGGAGATTGCGATGGAGCGCGATGCTCACCGCCACAAACAGGTTTATCAGTCTTGGACTCCTGATGAACTTGATCTTGGCCTGCGATATGACACGCCCCAATTTGGTCTTTGGTTGGATACTTCAGCCATGACGGTCGAAGAAACGGTTGACGCGATATTGAACCAGCTTGAAGCGGCACGTATATCCTTTGAATGATAGGCACTATGTCTTAGCCGTATCACTCAGCCATTGGGCTACTTGTTCAGGTGATAATTCGGTGGTATCCAGTGTCAGATCGTAATCAGTTAAAGCTGCGGTCTGATCGTATGTCCATTTGACCTCATTATCGCTGATCGACGGCGGACGCTGGTGATGACGGCGCAACGTTTCGTCGAGTGAGGGCAGTAGGCGCACAATTCGCAGCGATAGGCCGTTCAATTTGGCACGATAAACGGCGGGAATATCTGCCCATAGGACATCCAGCAGCACGACTTCTAAGCCGATGGTGTTGAATGAACGTGCCAGCGTCGCGCCATGCCGAGCGCCAATTCGGTGTTGGTTCAAGCCTTCGTTGCCTTGCCATGGTGCGATGTGCGGCTGGGTATACATGCCCCGCACTTGATCGCCATCAATCACCGCGCATTGCTGGCTGAACTGGCGAGCATAGGTGTAGCCGATGGTATTTTTTCCGGCGGCGGATGGGCCTGTCAAAAGGGTGATGAGTGGCATAATGTCAATTTCCTGTAGTCACTTGAGAAATGGTTCGGCGAGTAAGAGCGCCAGCACACCGATGCCATCATGAATTTCACCTGCACGAGCCATTCGGTAGACTTCGGCTGCCGGAAAAGTATGAACAGTCATGACTTCAGCCGGTTCATGTTCGGTGCTGCCGAGTGTCACGCCTGTAGCCAGATAAAGATGAGCGTGTTCCGTACCAACACCTTTCATGGTACTGACCTGCATCAAAAAGCGCCATTCGGTTGCTGTACCACCTGCCTCTTCATGCAGTTCGCGTTGGGCAGCGGGAAGGACATCTTCTGCTCGTGTGATGCCGCCGCCCGATGGCAGTTCCCAACCCCATGTTTGCAGCGGATAGCGGTAATGCCACAGTAGGACGATTTCGCCCTGAGTGGTTACGGGAACAACCCAAACAGCATCCGCCAATTCGACGACATTATAAACACCTTCGCTGCCGTTGGGTAAGTTGATGCGGTCTTGGCGCACCGCATACCACGGACATTCCCAGACACGGCGCGTTTCTATCGCTGTTATCGGATGGTCTTGCGGCACGGATTTAGCGGCCTGATTTGCGGCGATAGTTTTGTCGGTCACGGGTTCGGGCATCTTCATCTAATACGCCAAAGATCGGTTTGTCACCAAGTCGTTTGGCATCACGGTTCAGCATAATTCTTATTAAGATAACACCAATTGCCACTAATATCAGCGCGACGATAGCGCTGATGAGAAGGACTGCGGGTAATTCGAGTGTGGGTGCGATACGTTGTACGATGCCGAGCGTGACCGCAGCGACCACCACAAAAGCCAATAGGATGCCGATTCGGGCGACCGTGATGAGTCCGGTCAGCCACAAGATGCTGTTGCCAACAATTCCACCGACCAACAAGAATATACCACGCGGTGTTGCGGCTGTTTTGCCACCGATCATAAAGCGGTCATACTGTTCCATTGGATCGCGCCGACGCGGTGATTTGGACATGTGTGCATCCTCTCACTGGCATTGAGCAATCTATTCAGTGTACGCCCGTTTATCTCGAAGTATTTCAAGCATATCTTTTGCATAGGAAAGTTCAAACGCCCACAGTATACTTTGCCTATGAAACCTTATTCCCTCATTGTCACCGCTTGTCTTGTCATCACCCTTGTCGCGGGCATTTTGCTGCTGAACCAGAATCAACAGGCTCGGCCGCTTCAAGTTCAAGATCATACCGCAACCAGAAGCGTTTTGCTCACAGCATCCCTTGACCGCGTATTGTTCCCGGCGCAGTGTGTTTGGGTCACTTGGCAGTTAGAAGGTATCCGTGAGGTTTACCTAAACGGTCATGGTAAGGTCGGTCAAGGCGCGGCGGAAAGCTGTACGGTCGGCACACCTCCGACTTTTAGAGTGGTGTTTCAGGATGGACGTGAGGTTTTCTACAGCCTTCCAGTGACGCAGGCATACAGCACACCAATCGGACTGATCGCCTTAGTCGCTTTTGTCGTGGGTTTAGGGCTGCTAGTGGGGTTGTTAATCGGTCCACGCGCTTTGCTGATCGTATTCGTGGTAGTTGTGTTTGGCCCCTTACTGCGGGCGCAGGTCAATCTGGGGCAAGATTACATTGATCACGATATGTTTGCGACGGTGGCAATGGATGACTCGCGGGCGCTGCCACCGCATTTCCTCTACCATGTTTCGGCTATCGCCTTGTTCGAAAGTCACCTGTCACCCACTATCGAAAATGCGGGTTTTGTGGTCATGCTGTTGGCTTATATCGTCACCGCGTTGGCGACCTACCAACTGCTGCACTGGCTTAATCATCAGCGCGGAACGGTCAAACCGATTTCAGGTTACATCTGGGTGGCGGCGGTGCTGGCCTTGATGCTGCTCGGCCCGATTAGCGTATTGGAAGATACATTTCAACCCGGTCAAGCCAACGCCTTTCTGTTCGCCAATACCTACCATAACCCGACTGTCAACCTGCTCAAACCGCTGGCGATTTTGTTGTTCTTCGTCATCTTGAACATGATGCAGAATCCACAGCGACGCTTGCTATTCCTGACAATTGCTGCCGCCACGCTCACAGTCTTGGCGACATTGGCTAAGCCTAATTACACGATTGCGATAGCACCTGCAATTTTTTTAGTCATTGTTTACAGTTTTCTGAGGCCGTTTCGCATCCCACGAATTTGGTTGGTTGCAGCCGTTTTAGTTCCAGCCGCTGTCGTGCTGATCTGGCAATTTACATTTCTGTATGGGGCTGGGCATAGTTCATTGGTGCGTGGCGATAATTCGTCGATTATTTTTGCGCCGTTTGATTACTTTATAACGATAAATAAGGTCACGTTTGGCTGGCTGCTGCTGGATTTAGCCGCGTCGATCTTGTTTCCAGCCCTGATGTATATCACTTATTGGCGCGAAACCCGTTACAACACCGCGCTCAATCTAAGCTGGTTGGTGTTTCTCATCGCCTTGGCGCAGGCGTATTTTTTCAATGAGAATCCTGACGGATCACACGGCAATCTGACGTGGGGTACGCAAATCGGTTTGTTTATCCTGTTTGCGGTGTCGGTTGAATATTTTGCTTGCAAAGTGGCTGAGGTTATCCGCAATCGTCAATCGATTAATTGGTCGCTTGTCGCCAGTGGCATCGCATTGTCAGCACATGTCGTCAATCGGGTTGTGGTCTTGCTCTCGGCCTAGAATCTAGACAATGTTCGGAGCGAAGTCGGTCAAGAAATCGTCAGGAATACGAATCGGGCGACCTGTTTTGAGGTCGATCCAGACCCAACGGGTACGCGCCTGTGCCACTTGCAGCCCATCACGAGGTCGGGTGATATTGTAAAAGCGGTTGGCACTGATCCGACCATTCGCCGTCACCCATGTACTAATTTCCAACTCATCGTCTAGCAGCGCCGGATGTTTGTACTCGATGTGATGTTCACGGGCGACCGCCGCCCAACCCGCCGCCTGTGAACGTGCCAGCGGCCAGCCATAATGTACGGCAACTTGCAGGCCGCAGTCTTCGATATAGCTAAAATACACCGCATTGTTGACATGACGCGCAGTATCCAGATCACGCCATTCGACACGGCGGTGCAGTTTATAAACATTGGGCGGTGGAGGAGGCGGAGCAGGGAAGCGAGTACGACTCGTTGCAGCATCGCTCAAGCCTTCGGGAACAAACGCGGCGATCAGTTCAGGCGGAACGACAGTCGGGCGTTCGGTAGCAGTTTCCAAATACACCCAATCGGTGTTGGCACGGGCGATGAGCGTTTCTTCCCCAGCTTTGCGGAACTCGTAAAATCGGCGTGACCGCACCCGCCGGAAATCACCGACCCATGTTTTGACCTCGATGGTATCGCCGTAGACCACCGGATGCAGATATTCAATTTCGGTTTCGTAAGCTAACCATAAATGTCCCATCGCATCATAGCGAGCTTTGTCATAACCCACCGAGGCCGAGGCTTCAAAAGCGGCTTCCTCCATGTAACGGGCATAGTTGGCGTTGTTCAGATGACCGAGCGCATCACATTCATAGTGACGAACTTTGAAGGTTGCGATGTGGCTAGCAGGCATGAAGGTTAACGGCTTTCGCTCAACAACCACGCAGTCGCTTCATCGCGTTTGTCCACCGGGAAAAAGCGTGTAATATCACGGCTGGGCGCGATAGCACGAATGAAACTGTCGATGAAGGAGTAGGCCAAACCGGGACGATGCAGGATAACTGTTCGCCCACGTGGACGGTTGGGGAAAAGTGTTTCGAGGCGGCGAAAGCGCTGCACATTCGTGACCAACGATACATCCCGTTCACCTGCTTGGGTTATATCAACGATGTAACGGTTCGTGTTTGCGTTGGAAGTCGTCGTAAAAATATGTTCCAGTTTACGGAAAAAATCGTCTATAGCTTCTTTATTGGATTCGCGGAAAATGAATTGATGAATACCCTGTTCAGTCAAGGTGTAATCACAACCTACACTGGCGGCTGAATTGGACATACCCAAATCTCCCTGATGGTAAACCTAAGCAGCGTCATTATATAACACTTGTCTCGGGTATGAGTATGAAAATTTACACATGAGCAGTCGTGCTTAATAGAGAGTGCTGTATTAAAATTGTTGCCCTTCAAGTGTTGGGCAATTAGGTGAGGCAAATGGACTTATTAATCGGAACCAGTAACGTGGGCAAACTCGGTGAATTCCAAGAACTGCTGGTGGGCGTGGAATTACACCTGCTCAGTCTCAAGGATGTCGGTTTGGGCGATATGGATGTGGCGGAAGACTCGACCACCTTGGAAGGCAATTCAGAACTGAAGGTGAAAGCCTATTCGCAGGCTAGCGGTTTGGTGACGGTGGCAGACGATACCGGATTATATGTGGATGCCTTGGATGGCGCTCCCGGCATCTATCCGGCACGGTATGGTGGGTCGGGGTTAACACCAAAGGATCGTCGGCAAAAGCTGCTTGGTGCTTTGGAAGGTGTGCCAATCGAAAAACGTACTGCCCGATTTGAGTGTGTGATTGCGGTGGCGAATCCGCGAACAGGTGAGATGACTCATGTACGCGGGGTATGTGAAGGGGCAATAGCGCTGGCGGAAGAAGAGGGCGGCAGCGGCTTTGGCTACGATTCGATATTTATCCCGCAAGGGTACACCCAAACCTTTAGCAGCATACCCCTCGCCGAAAAGAACCGTATCAGCCATCGTGGATTGGCCGCAGCGATGATCATTCCCATATTGCAGCGTATGGCTGCCGGACAGTAGATCAGCCTAGCAGCCGTTGATGTTCGACTTTGATGCAGGCATCCATAATCAAAGGCAGATGGGCGACTTCGGCAGCCGTCGCAGCAGCCGAACTTTGTACACCAATCTGCGCCCATACCGCTTTGGCTTTTACACCGGCGGCCTGTTCAACGACATCCGCCAGAAACTCCGAGCGACGAAATACGTTTACGATGTCAATCGCTTCCGGCACATCCGCCAGCGATGGATAACAGATTTCACCATCAATGCTGCTCACTTCAGGATTGACGGCATAAACCTTGTATCCGGCACGACGCAGATAAGCCGCAATTTGATAACTTGTGCGGTAAGGTCGATCTGAGTGACCGACAACCGCAATCACATGGGCGCTGGTCAATAAATGGGTAAGTGCCGTTGTATTATGGGTGATGAGCATAAGACTCCCTATGAATAGGTGCTGTTATAGGTTAGACGACGATCATCTACCCAGCATTACACGCTGGAAATAAAATAGGGACACATCATCGTGTCCCTATCCAGAAGTCAACGGCTGTCAGCTCACGACTAGCCCTTAGTGTCGCGCGAGTTGACCAGATACTTCACATATTCCTCGAACTCTTTTATTTTGCCGTCTGCCAACAGTCGTGCCTGCTTAGGCCATGTTTTGGTATCGCTGACCAAATTGACACCACCCTCAATTTTGATGATGCGGTACAGATCATCAGGTGTGAGGTTGGCGATTTGTTCGAAGCTGCTGATGCCCCCTTTGTAGAGCGCTTCTTTGCTCTTCGGCCCGATGCCTTCAATGATGAGCAGATCATCCCGTTTGGTCGTGGCGCGTGCCACGGGAATGGTGGGTGTGGGCGCAGCAACAGCACTCGTTACAGCTTGGGTGGTGACGACTGTCTGGGTAGGCGGCACGACCGCTTTAGGCATACTCGGCGCGGGTGGTGCAGATGATTTAATCGGCGGTGTCCGGTAATGCACCATCGGTTTTGGCGCAGGCTCAATATCGACATTAAAGAATATCAGAATCAGCACACCGACCACCGCAAATATCACGCCTAAGGCCAGTAGTTGGACAGCGCTAAAACCGAGCAGGTTAATGCTGTTGGCAAGCAACCCCGTGATGATGCCAACCGCACCCAGCACAATCACAATTGAACCGATGCGCTGTGGAACATTAATTTTATCGGTTGACGCTAACCAGTTGCGGACGATAAGCCCGACTACCACGAATACTGCCCCTAGAGCCAGAATCTGAGTGAGGTCGAAGCTCAAGAAGTCGCTGGCTAAACGTCCCAGTCCCAGTACGATTGAGACAATCATTGCTGTGATGCCCAACCCGATAATCACGCTGCCAATTGTTCCAGCAGACACATTGGCGAATTGGCCTAAAAAGAGCAGTACCGCGCCGATCAGCAGTATGATTCCCAGCACAAGCAGTTGGGTGATGTTAAACGTGAGGAAGTTTTCCGCGCTGCCGGATACCAGCGCCAAAATAACACTGACCGCGCCTAGCGCCAGAATAAGCCAGACAGCCCGCCTGCCGTAATTGGGTGCAACCTGTGAATTCATCGCGCCTCCTCGCATCTGCGAAATGATTTTCGTAAAAAGATCAATTACGAGTCAAAAAATAATAAGTTGGATATTAACGTAAATGACTACCAAGTACAAGCATGTTTAGTTTTGATTGGCAACCGAGTAGATGTAGGCGGCTAGTCCTCCGAGTTTGATGCCGGAACGCTGCGTCACCTCCAAACAGAACCACGCGAAAACACTAAAGATGCTCACTTCAATTTGCATCCAAACCCACTTTCCTTGGGAAATTAATCATGTTTAAGGTCGCCAGCGCGGGGAAGTTTCATCAATATCGTTGTAAGTTAAGCGCTGCAAATAACGGCCTCCGTGATCGATTGTATATAGTTCATATTTTCCGCTGCTTCCATCGACAAATACTATCGAAGTGCCGTCAGGCGACCACGAAGGTGTTAGCATCAGATTAAGAATGTTGCTGAATAACAGCCGCGTACAACTTATATCTGCGCTGCATTGGGAATCTGTAATCATGAGTTCGGTTTGATCCAATTGGAGATTTTTTGCCACATAGACAAGGTGCTGACCGTCGGGCGACCAAGCCGGGAAATAATCACCATCAAGGTTTTCTGTCAAGCGATGCAGGTCAGTTCCATCCCGCTTCATCATATAGATATTATTGCTACCTAACGAACGGTTCTTTGCACTCCTACTCTTGTCAGATACTAATGCAATAAATTTGCCATCTGGTGACCAAGCAGGTGAGAAATACCGATAATTGTCCTTTGGGGTCAGACGCGTTGCACAGCGTGTGAAGGTGTCTATACAGTCTACGGATGCCACATAAATCCCAAGAATGCCGTAAAAATTGGATGCAAAGACAATTTCACGTCCATCCGGCGACCATGAAGGACTACTCGTGTTTGCTTGAGTTTGGCCTAACCTTTGGATATGGCGGGTAATCTGGCGAGTATAGACATCCATGATATATAAATCGTTCTGACGATCCCGCGTGGAATAAAAGGCGATTTGTTCACCGTCAGGTGACCATGCCGGCGAATAGGCATCTTTGACGAGTTCGATCTGAAGATGATGGTAAAAATCGAGCAAAAAGAGTGCGGGCTCATCAGTTTCATGCGCGACATAAATCAACTGTTTGGTGGGCAGGACATGACCCAACCCAAGTATAGCGACGATGAGCAGTCCGAATAGAAGGATGCCAATGCCAGCTATCAACAATAACAAACGGGGCATTTAGTTGCTGGCCTGCCGCATGTGCGCTGCAACATCAAGCAGCAGCTTTGTCATGAATCCCTCTGCGGGGCAAGCCAATATCGGGTCATAAACAGCATAAGTCTCGTCAGCACGGATCAGCATTCCGATGCGTCCATAGGCATGGGCAACAACCTGAATCGTGCAGGATTGATCCCCCACCATATAAGAATGTTCTTGGGCAAAGGCTTTGACGGTTCCGTTGAGCCATTCGCTGTAAACAGCTTGAAAATCAGGTAACGGTGTTTGTGTAGAACTGGCGTAGGCAAAAGCGTAGGCATAGGCTTGCAGCGCGTCACTAAAACCCGCCACCGCAAATTCAATTTCGACATCCCGCAGCCCGATTTGGTGGTTGATCTGGTAAAGCTGGGCTTCAAATAAATGGGTGAGTTCAGGCAGGACATTCATCCAATTGAGTGGCAGTAACTTTTCAGGCAGTGCGGCAAGAATGGCTGTTCGCAACTGGTTGAGTTCTGCGCCTGCTTTATCAAGTTGGCCTAGCCCTGCATAATCCTTGGATTCAAAAAGGGTGATGTTGAAGGTGGTTGGGAGGTGATGTATGGCGCGGAAATCTTTAATCGGCATGAAGTCGTAAGAAATACCTTCAATCGTGAGTTGCACAGTGAATTGTTCTCCAATGGTTATCAGTAATAGTTATTGTAACCTTGCTAATGGATATTTGCAGGCGGGTTCTTTATTGCTGGGTGGCACAGAAAATGGCATAATGATGTTATTGAACCAGCCCAAAGAGAAGACGAGAACCCATTATGGATACCAATTCCCCACTGAATATTTTCATCACTGGCGGTGCGTCTGGTGTGACGCGCGAGGCCACACGGCAGGCAATTGCGCGTGGGCATAAAGTAACCGTGCTGACCGATGGCCTAGACGGCGCGACCAAAGTGCGGCAGGATGGCGCTTTGCCCGCGTTTTCTGATGTCACACGCGCCGGTGAACTCAAAAGCTTGTTTACGATGTCCAAAATCGACGTGGTCATCCACTTGCTGCCACAGGCCGGGAACAGTTTCCCAACCAAAGATGGTTATGAGTCCCAAGAAAAAGTCATGGTTCAGAGCGCGGTAGCGGTGGTCGAAGCGGCTAAAGAGGCCGGTGTCAAGTTCATTGTGTATACCAGCTACGCTTTTGCGGCGGGTGATGCACATGGCGATTGGTTGACCGAAGACCAATCAGGGCATCAAGAACGCGCTTTGCGTCCGGTGCTGGCAGCCGAACATCATGTTATGCAAGGTGATGTGAATGCCTGTGTGCTGCGCGCAGGTTTCATTTATGGCGGCGAAACTGCGAGCATTCATGCACTGGGTGATATTCTAAAGCGTGGACGCAGCCCTTATCTGGGTGACAGCCACAGCGTTCACAATTGGGTGCATGAAGCGGATTTAGCACAGGCCGCAGTGCTGGCAGCCGAAAAGCAGCCCGCAGGTGAGATCATCAACGTGGTGGATGACGAACCCGTAAGCGCCTCAACCTTCGCTGGCTATCTGGCGACCGGACAGGGCATGGATCAACCGACCGCCAGCACAGCGCCTTTGTTCGTTTTGAAGCTCTCGACCAGCGATGTCCAACGGTTATTACTGGATTCGTCCGTCCGCTTGAAAAATGATAAGGCCAAACAAATATTGGGTTGGCAGCCGCGCTATCCCAATTATAAGGTTGGCTTGGAACAAACGATGCTCCAGTGGCGAGCCAGTGAACCCGTCAAATCTTAGTCCGCTCAGAGCGCATCTGAAAATTCGGGATTTTTCATCGAGACATTCAAACGATGCACACTTGTCCATATGAAAACGGATTTTTGTAGGGACACGGCATGCCGTCTCCGGCATTTGTTTTTAATTTTCAGACGGCCTCCCATTGCTCCGTAGGGCGGATAATCGGTTCGCCCTTGTTATCAGTATTGGAAATGATGACCTCATGTTGAAAGCCATTCTGTTTGATTTGGATGATACGCTGTTGGATTGGAGCGGCTTCAACGGCGATTGGAAAACGTTGGAAGCAGCGTTCTTACAAGATGTTTTTGATCATGTCGCCACCGTCACAACACCGCTGCCTAATTTCGAAGCCTTTATTGAAGAGTTTAACCACCGCGTTCGTGAGGCGTGGCGTGTTGGTCGTGGCAGTTTGATTGCGCCCAATGTTGCGACACTCCTGTTAGAAGCGGTCGAGGCGCAAGGTGCTGCGGCTGGCCTCTTCAAATCCGAGGACTTGATAAAAGTCTACAGTTGGCACGCCGTACCCGGAACCGTTCTGTTCAAAGAAGTGCCGGAAGTCATGGCGCTCATCAAGCAGCACGGCATCAAAACCGCCATCGTCACCAACGCCGCCCAACCGATGGCCTTGCGTGACATTGAGATCGAGGAGCATAAACTGCTTCAATATTTCCCCGACTGCCGGCTCTCGGCGGCGGACGCAGGTGTCCTCAAGCCGCATCCCGGTATCTTTCAGATGGCGTTGGATCGGCTGGGTGTCACCGCCGATGAAGCGGTATTCGTGGGTGACAATCCCATAGCGGATATTGCTGGCGCACAAGCAGTCGGTATGCAGGCCGTTTTCCGTATCACATCACCCATGCCGCAGATGCTCAGTGGCTTGATTGTGCCGGATGCCGCCATCAACAGCTTGGAAGAACTGCCACCTATTCTCGACGGTTGGTTCCCCGGCTGGCGACAAAATTAAATTTAGAGGTCATGTTGCCAAGATACTCTGTTGAGATATTTGGCATAAATAGCTATGCAATATTCCTATCCTGATCGCAACCTCATATTCACGGGTTACACTGGCCCTAGCCAACCGCTGGTCGGGCAGCAAATCGCTGACCGTCTCAAGATGCGCTACGTGAATGTCGATTCACTTCTCGAATCGCGTGGTGACATGGACGTTGAGAATATGCAGGCGCGTTATGGCGAAACCCGTTTGAAGATGTTGGAAAACGAAGTCATGCAGGATGTGATGCTCTATCGTGGTGCGGTTATCCGCGTCAGTGGGCAAACCCTTCTGCGGACCGAAACCACACCGCGTCTCTTAGAAACAGGTGTCGTCATCTGCGAAGTCGTGGCCTTAGATGCTGTGCTGCGCCGTTTACATCTCTCGCTGGGTGGACGTTACCATAACCCCAGCGAACGCTCGTTAGCCATCGGTCATCTCAAGCGCGAATGGGCCATCCGTAAGGTGAGTGGTGTGCATGAAATCAACGTCACCGATATGACCGAAGCTGAAATGATTACTGCCGTCTGTGCCATGTGGGAACAGTTAGCAAGTGGGCTGCCATTGAAGGGCGCGAATGGTCTGTCCTAAGTGGACATAAATCGCTTTGCCGTGTTAAAGTCGTATAGATATAACAGTTTTGTGACATGAGGGTTTAAGCAATGCCAAAATTAGTGATTAGTCTGGCGCAGATGAATATTGCGCTGGGTGATACCAAGAAAAATATCGCTCAGATGGATAAGTGGACGGTGGAAGCGGCGCGGCGTGGTTCGCACCTCATTTTGTTTCCTGAGCTTTGGTCAACCGGCTGCGCTTGGGATCAAGCTAAAGAACTTTCTAGTACGCTTAACACAGGCGTATTTAACGATATGAGTGGCGCGGCGGCTCAAAATAAAATCAGTGTGGTCGGTTCAGTGTTGGAAAAACGCGGCCTCGAAGTCTCTAACAGTGCGGCTTTCTTCGCCCCCAATGGACGCATGCTCGGCATCTACCGCAAAATTCACCTGTTCGGGCTGATGGACGAGGACAAATGGTTGCAACCCGGTTCATCACGGCTCGCGCTGGATTTGCCGTGGGGCAATACCGCGCTGGCGATTTGCTATGATTTGCGCTTCCCTGAACTCTTTCGCAAATATGCCGTCGATGGCGCGAAGATGATTATCATGCCTGCCGAGTGGCCGATTGCGCGGGTCGAACATTGGCGTGCGCTGGTAGTGGCACGGGCGATTGAGAACCAATGTTATATGGTGACTTGTAATGCCGCTGGCTTGACGGGCGACACCGTATTTGGTGGACACTCCATGATTGTTGATCCGTGGGGCAAGATCGTCATTGAAGCTGGCGAAACACCACAACTTCTCACCGCCGAAATCGACTTGGATTTGGTTGATGAAGTCCGCAGTAAGATGACCGTCTTAGCCGACCGTCGCCCTGAATTCTATTCATAACCTATAACGAATATTCTCGTAGGGACGCACGGCTGTGCGTCCTTTTTTGTTTATCCTCCCTCGCTTGCGGGGGAGGTGTCGCGTTAGCGACAGAGGGGGTTAACCTAATGCCTTATACCACGCCCGTTCACCCGCCAACTTACCAATCTTAGCGAAATGTACCACCTGTGGCGCATGAGGCAGCGCTTCTACCAACTGCGCCACTGGAACGGGTCTAAAGCCAACCCGCTGGAAGTAATCTGCCGCGCGGGTACTGAAACAATAAGCATGACGATAGCCTTCTCCGCTGGCCTCACCAAGCGCCTGTTCGATGAGCCGCAGCGCCAACCGCTCCCCTTGATAAGCTTCATAAACTGCTAAACTACGCAGCAGCACCGCATCCACGCCAAACTCCATACCCGCGCAGGCTGCTACTTCGCCCGCATCAGTTTTTGCTACCCAATAGCGTGTTCCCGATACAAGGATGTCATCTGTCAACAGATTGACGTGCTGCAACAGCGTGAGTATTTGGTCATAGTCAGTTGCTTGGGCATGTAGAATAGTAATCTGCATAAAAGGTTATTCCACTGGTTGGTCATAGAGAAGCGCTAGGCATATTTTACGACAATCCGTTACCATAGAGTATTCGTATAATTTTCAATATCGAGAGGCATATCATGATCCTCTTTCACAACGGCACCATTCACACCATCGACTCAACCCAACCACAGGCCGAAGCCCTGCTCGTCGGTGATGACGGACGCATCCTCGCAGTTGGAAAGCTGTCTGATGTCGAAGCCACCGCAAAAGCCGACACCAAACGCATCGACCTCGCAGGCCGGACACTCATCCCCGGTTTCAACGATGCTCACGTTCACATCTGGAAAATGGGCTTACTCCTCACTCGCCAAGTCGTCGCCAACAAAGCCGTCGCGCCCGATATTGGAACCATCATCGAACGTTTTGCCGATAAAGCCGAAACCCTCCCCGAAGGCACATGGATTACCGGACGTGGCTACAACGAATCTGATTTGCCAGAACGCCGCCATCCGACTCGTCATGATATGGACGGCGCAAGCCTTGACCATCCCATTGCTTTGACGCGCACCTGTGGTCATATGATCGTCGCCAACACATTAGCATTGGAATTAGCAGGTATCAACCGCGACACACCCAATCCTCCCGGTGGCGTGATCGTTCGTGATCTCAATGGCGAGGCAACCGGACTCCTTCAAGAAACCGCGATGGGCTTGCTCACCAGAGTCATACCTGATCCCAGTGATGCCGAAATGGTGGAGGCCATCAAAGCCGCCAACCAGCATCAACTGAGTCTCGGCATCACCAGCGCTACCGATCCGCTGCTCACACCGCTGCACCTGCGCGTTTATCGTCAACTCGAAGCAGCAGGCGAGCTTGCTGTGCGTGTCACAGGTTTGCCAATCCGTCGACCCGATGGCGGTACTGAAACACTGCCTTTACCTGAACATTTCGTCAGCGACTGGCTGCGGATTGATACGGTCAAGTTCTTTGCCGATGGCGGACTCAGCGGGGCAACCGCTGCCGTGAGTCGTCCTTATAAAGTGACCAACGATTATGGTGTCTTGCGCTTCGATTTAGCCGAACTCACCGAACTCATGTATGAAGCCCACGCGGCTGGCTTCCGCATCGGTACACATGCTATCGGTGATGTCGCCATTGAACAGGTCTTGAGCGCCTACGAAGAATGTCATCGCCGTTTGCCCCGACCCGATTTGCGCCACCGCATCGAACATCTCGGCTTGCCCAACCCTGAGCATTACGCCCGCTGTGCTGCCATGAATATCATCATTGCGCCACAAACGGTGTTCCTACCTGCCCTTGGAACCAGCTTCCGCCGCTATTTACCGGATGATTATCTTGACCACTGTTATCCCATTCGCTCAATGTTGGATGCTGGCCTAACGGTTGCTCTGAGTTCGGATGCGCCAGTTGTGCCGGACGATAATCCTATCCTTGGCATGAAAGCCGCTGTTGATCGCCTTGATTCGCTTGGTGAGCCGATTGCGCTCGATCAAGCCATTACTGCCGAAGAAGCCCTCTACGCCTACACAATGGGCGGAGCAATTTCCACAGGTGATGCCGACAATCGCGGCAGTCTTGAAGTCGGCAAATGGGCTGACCTCGCTGTACTAAATGTCGACCCCTTAGCCACGCCCGTTCCTGATCTGCTCAGCGTCCATGTCGAACAAACTTATGTCGGCGGCAAACTCGTGTGGGAAGGGTAGCCCAATAAAAAAAAGCAGGATCAGCGTTCAATGCTGATCCTGCTTAAGCTGTGTTTTGTTTAACCTTACTGCTCGAAATTAGCCGGCAAATTGTGAGTCTAGCGCACGGATACCAGCCAGAATATCCGCGTCCTTACCATGACCCAGTTCCAACCATTCGAGGTTCAGTGTCATGCCGTCCTGCTTAACTTTGGCGGCATACAATGTACCCGCGCTCAAGTCGCCAGCGGTATCCGCCACGAACTTGAACATCACGCGATCCGTACCATCATCACCGAAGTAAACCGTTTTGTTGTCAGGCATCACGACACCGACTTCCTTGCTGAAGCGTCCCATCACGTAATGCTTGATAATCTGCGTACCGCTGTCCGATGATACCAGTTCAACGTTGTAGCCTTGGTCGAACGGGTTAGCGGCTTTTCCAGTCAGCGCCGTTAGTCCAGCGCCTTGCTCTTCAACCCAGTACTGCCAATCTTCTTCATTGTCCGCCGGATATTCTTCTGAAGTCATTGCTGTACCCCAAGGCGTAACGCTTGCACCGCAGTTGTTGGTCGTTCCGTTGACAGGAATAAAATCAACCATTTCTCCCTTAACAGCCGACCAGTCACTGTTTGCACCACGTTCAAGCCATAGCTTGCTCACACCGCCCACACCGCATTCAATATTGGTGTACAGGACAGCTTTGCCGTCTGTGGTCGGAACAAACATATTTCCATCGGGATCATTGCAAACGGTCAAAACGGATTTGTCGTGAGCAACAATCGCGCCCAAAACAGGAGCATCGGCTGCTGAACCGGGGAATACGTCACCAACGCGACCCAAAACTTGATATTCGCCAGCCGCCAGTTTCACGGTCGTCATGTCGGCTTCAGTGCTTGGGACAGCCAAAGGTTCGAAGCTGTCGCCAGCCACATAGCCCTTGATGACCCCAATCGTTCCCACATTGAAAGGAGCTGTGTTGGTCTCATCTGGATGTTGAACATTCATGAACAGTGTGCCATCGGGGGTAATATGCAGACCAGTAACTTCTGCACCCAATGGAACGGTAGCGAAGCGCTTGAGTTCTTTGCTGGTTGCATCCCACATCCACAGGACGTTGTTCTTGTGTCCGTCGGTGTCTTCACCGATCCATAGGTTGCCCTTAGGATCAACATACAGGTTGTCGGGGCCGGCGATGGCATCCACTGCGCACGCATTATCGGCATTTGCCTCATCTAAGGCCCCGCCCATAATGACCGGAGTCACAGATGCAATGTTCATATTCGCGTCCAGTTCACCCATGAATATGGCACCGCAGTCTACCTTGTCCATCTGAATATCACCTTCGCCGTCGGTCATCCCTTTGGCAAGGTTACTAATGGCATAATAGACTTTCATATTCTGAGCATCTAAAGCCGTCCACTCCAGCTTGCGCCATTCAGCGGTTGCACCTTTGGAAATCGCGTAATTGCGGCTGTCGATGAACGCGGCATAAGGATTATCCATTGGCACACTTGGAACGGGCGGAATCGCGGGTGTTGCTTCTTGGGTTGCGTCCTGTGCTTTTCCCGCTGATACAATTATCAGCATTGAAAGGACTAAAAGACTTACGACCAAAAGACGTTTATTCATTCGTTCAAACCCTCTATATAATTGGACATTTTTGGAAAATGCGAAGCACAAACCTTACAACCATCACTCTAGTCGTGGTTTATTAAGTCGTTTTTTGCTGTGCTTTAAGAAAAGGGGGGGATATATTAGCTTTTCTTGATATTTTAAACGACTAGGCGGCGCACTGAACCTACGTCGATAAGTTATGCATATTATGATTTCTTATTATCGATCAGTGAAGAATTGTTTTCCTTAACGCAAGCAAGTGTTGGTATTGCCAATCTTTTTCTTTTTCGACCGCTGCATCAGCATCAGCGGTTTCGGTGGCTCTGTGGATTGCCTGTAAGCCATAAATGGCAGCACCAATAGAATGACTCGGCACATGCGCCGTTGCCACTGCTTGGCCTGCTGCACGGGCAGCCGAACGAGCCGCATTATCTTCGCCCACATCGCGGGCTGCCGCATGAGAGTCAAGCGAAGCCTTGCGTATTTCCGCCATCCTAAATACCCCTGTATTGATCCATTTCTGAAGGGCTTCAATGGCTTGTCGAGGGCGTTTGTCATCAGGATATTTGTCTTCAAAATACGGCAGAATCCGCTCTGCACAATCAATCGCCCACATAGCCAATATTTTGTGGTCAGTTTTGCTCACGAGATCTTCAAACTCAGCTTTGTAGTGAGCCAACGAGAATTTGGATTTTTTCATTTTGTTCTTCCTAATCCACATTATTGCCAGTAGGCTGAGAAATGCCGATACCTATTGGGTAGTGAAACCTCGAAGGTGATTAATTCCATGCTACTATTGCTATAATAGCATTTGTAAAAAGCTGTGAGGTATTCAAATGCCCGATAAAGTTGCGGTAACAGTTGATTTGACCAAACAAGAATACGAGCGTATCGAATTTTTAGCCCATGAACAGGGCTATAAAGTTATTGGTGAGTACTTGTTATCCCTTGCTGCGGATGAACAAACACAAGATGAGCTTGCGGAAGAATTTCGTCAGGGTTGGCAGGCCGCTAAGAATGGTCAAACCATTCCTGCTTCTGATCTGTGCCATACATTGAAGCGTGGCGACTAAGCTTCTAAATATTTGAATCGGTCAATCTGGCTTGAAAAACTCTTCTAATACTGTTGCCGCATTTTTCAAAAGTCTAACATCAAAATAGATACTCGATACAGTAAGCACGAGAAATGCAATTGATATGTATGGTAGTTTAATAAATAACAGAGTAATGAGTATCATACCTGCATTTTTCAACAGCGCCGTATCAGACAATCGAACAAATCCTTTGATAACTGTGTTGTTTTCAACAGATTGCTCAATCACTCCACGAAATTGAAGACTACCCAAAACCCCTATGCCCTCAAATGAAAATTGATAGCTATCCTCATCTAGTGCTGAAATCTCCAGTCGAGATTTCTTAGGCTTTCCGAGTGGTTGTACGGTAGCTTCCGCTTCCAATTGGTCGATGCACTCTAAGGCAGTTGTCGAGAGTTCGATTAAAAATGATCGACTTAGAAAGGATAGTTTGTCCCTGTAAAATTGTGGCTGTTCAGTTTGCATTTCATTTGCGTCCAGTTTGTTTTCACTAACCAATTCTGCTACTTTTTGTCTATTTGACTCCAGTTTAGCAGCAATAAATATTGTTCCATTTTCTATACTCTCTGTTTTTCCCTTGGCGTTCTTGGCGATTCGTATTTTTCGTAATAGTTTCCTTAATGTTACCTGTTATCACCTGTTTATCAGGTATCACGCTACATTTTGACCCTCTCATCTGCTAAAATCAGCCTCATACGGACAACTACTTTTACTGGAATGTCATGAGTCATAAACAGGCCATTGACCTGCAAACGCACCGTGATCCGCTGTTGAAAATTCTCACTGCTATCGTCACCCAACCGGATATTTCCCGCAAACAACTTGACCAGTTGTTACGTGACTATCCCAAAGGCCATGATGGCACTTACAGCCGTGATGATCTTATCCTTGCTTACCGCACTTTTGCTGGTGACTCTCTGCCGCCTTACGAACAGGCTGTCCTTGAACGTCTACGCCGCAAACCGATCCGTACCAGTTCAGGTGTCACTCCGGTTACAGTTTTGACCAAGCCATTCCCTTGCCCCGGTGAATGTATTTTCTGCCCCAACGACGTTCGGATGCCCAAAAGTTATCTGTCTGATGAACCCGGTGCTCAACGTGCCGAACAAAACAGCTTTGACCCTTATTTGCAGACCTATACCCGCCTGCAAAGTTACCACAATACAGGACATCCCACCGACAAAATTGAGATTATTGTTCTTGGTGGAACATGGTCGTTCTATCCTGAAAGTTATCAGATTTGGTTCGTCAAACGTATCTTTGATGCTATGCACGACTTTGGCAAAGGCATTGATGGTCGCCAAACTGTTGAAGATGCCTTACTTGGAAAATCACAACTGCATCCTGACCGTAACACCACCACCGCCACTATTGACGGCTTACACATCGAAAAACGTTATAACGCTGTCGTCCAATTGGTCTACAAAGACGAAATGTTACGCTCAACTGACTTGGCACAGGCCATTGGACGTGGTGAACTGGAACGTTCACCCGTTGATGAATATGCTACTTGGGAAGAACTAGAAGCCGTTCATCTTGAAAATGAAACCGCACCTTGCCGCAGTGTTGGCTTGGTTATCGAAACCCGCCCTGACCATATCAGTGTCGAAGAAGTGCTTCGTGTTCGTCGTCTCGGCTGCACCAAAGTGCAAATCGGTTTCCAAAGCCTCAATGATGACGTGCTGAAGATGAATAAACGCGGTCATAAAGTCGCTGCCACCCGCCGTGCTGTCAAATTGTTACGGCAGGCTGGTTTCAAAATCCACGCCCATTGGATGCCAAACCTCTACGGCTCATCACCCGATGCTGATATTGCCGATTACAAATTGATGTTTGATGATCCCGATTTCCGGCCTGACGAACTCAAGGTATATCCCTGTTCGCTGATCGACAGTGCTGAACTGATGCTGCGCTATCAAGATGGCACTTGGAAACCTTATACCTACGATGAACTGCTGCACGTCCTTACTGGAACGTTCAAGCTGACACCGGAATACTGCCGCCTAACCCGTGTCATCCGTGACATTCCTTCAACCGATATTGTCGATGGCAACTTGATGACCAATTTTCGCCAAGTGGTCGAAAATGAACTGGCAAAAACAGGTGAACGTAGCAATGACATTCGTGCTCGTGAAGTTCGCTTCCAAGCCATCGAAGCCGTCGATTTACACCTCGATGAACTCTGGTACAACGGTAGCTCTACTGACGAAGTGTTCTTGCAGTACATCACCGAAAGCCGTGATATTGCAGGTTTCTTACGTTTGTCCTTGCCCAAAGAAGCCGCCATCACCGATGAATTGGCTGGTGCAGCTATGATCCGTGAAATTCACGTCTATGGACAATCACTCGAACTTGGTGCAAATGAAGCTGGTCGTGCCCAACATCTCGGTCTCGGCAAGCAGTTGATCGAACGAGCTGTTGAACTCGCTCGTGAACATGGCTATGCACGTTTAGCGGTCATCTCGGCAATTGGCACCCGTGAATACTACCGTAAACGTGGCTTTGTGGATGGTCAGTTGTATCAGGTACGAACGCTCTGAGATGTGCTATAGTTGGACATGTGCATCGGGTTAAGCGGAGGATAGCAGCGTGAGTCATTCACAACGGTTAGTAGCGGCTGAAACACGCCGAAAAAATTGGCGTATCGCACTCGGTACAATTATCCTCATTACCGTACCGTTTTACTGTGCCGGATTTTTCCTCTGGGGAACCGCTCCGCAGCGCACCCCGACAGCATTTCCAACGACTACACCCGGCGGTCCGCAGGTGGTTACCGCTACACCATTACAACCGACGGTTACGCCACTTGGTGGATTTTTCCCCAGCGTAACGCCGCTTGGTATTACGCCATTTTTCCCAACGCAGGATAATGGTGGCTTCCCGACTCAGGTCTTGCCGACATTAGTGCTGCCAACACGTTTCTTATCACCTACGCCGCAGATCATTCTGCCCACTAATCCGCCACCACCGACAAACGTGCCTTTGCCCACCAATCCGCCACCACCGACGCAGCCCGCGATTACCAATACGCCGCTGCCTTTTGATAACTAACCGCGCTGTGCAGACGTAGTGCAATCATAGACCAAGGACACGCCGCAACGTGTCCTTTTTTGTGCTATAGTTAGCAGGCGATTTTGAAGACTAGGATGCACTATGGGTTATGACATGGTAGAGGCTGCCGCCCGCAGGCAGCGGAATATTCGGATCGTGCTGTTTGTCATTATTTTGATGACAACACCGTTTTACTGCATTGGCTTTATCTTATGGGGAACAGCACAACCCCGCAGTTCGATTGCTACCCCAACGATTGCCACCACTAACACACCCATTGGTGGTGATATTACCGCTACAATTGGTAACCCAACCGTGACACCTTTTGGATTGACCCCTTCGCTGCTCAGTCCGTTGCAGCCCACACCTTTGCAGTTCATCCCGATTAATCGCCCACCAACCGTTTATATTCCACCAACCGCTACCCCTTATTTGGTGCCAGTTATTCCTGTGGATACACTCGCGCCCACTTTGACGCTCATTCCATCGGCGACACCATTTCCAACAGATATGCCTCAGCCGACATTTACACCACCGCCGACTTATACACTTGCGCCAACCAATACTGATGTGCCAGTGGTCATTCCCGCTTCGGATACACCGCTGCCATTTGATGACACGACACCTGAAGCGCCGCCACCTTAATTGAGACCGTGAGGTACGGCGAACGTATTCTGATAAACAAGGGGAGAAAACTTCTTTGTTAGACGTAAAAGAACACTTAAAGACTCTGGTGGAAGCCCACGCGCCTTCTGGTCACGAAGAACCGATCCGTGAGATTATTCGCTCGGTGTGGAAACCGCTGACTACCCGCATGGAGCAGGATAAGCTCGGCAGTTTAATCGGTATCAAGCAGGCCACTCATCCGGTGAAACCCGCCCGTAAAATTATGCTGGTGGCACACATGGACGAAATCGGTCTCATGGTGCGTGATGTTGTTGACGGATTCATTTTTGTCCACCGGATTAGCGGTGTTGATGCCCGTATCATGATGGCACAGCCGGTGATGGTTCATGGACGCAGACCCCTGCCGGGATTGGTTTCAACTGTTCCGCCCCATTTGTTGAAGGCAGATGCGCGTAAGAAATATCCGACCTTTGATGAACTGGTGATTGATGTCGGTTTGCCTGCTGCTGAAGTGGCAAATTTGGTACAGATTGGCGACCTGATAACGCCTGATGTGACAATGCTGGAACTTAGTGGTAAAAAGTTGGCTGGCAAAGCAATGGATGACCGTGCTTGTGTCGCGGCTGTGACCGCTTGCCTTGATGCGCTGCAAGGCATGAGCCATCAGTGGGATGTGTATGCCACCGCGACGGTGCAGGAAGAAACCGGCTTGCTCGGTGCGACCACTGCTGCTTTTTACATCAAACCCGATATTGCTATCGCGCTTGATGTGACCTTCGCACCACAACCGGGAGTTGATTCGGAAAGTGCCTGTGAGATGGGCGCTGGACCGGGACTCGGCATTGGGCCGAACTTCCATTCGAAGCTCATTGAAAAGATCAAAGAAACTGCACGTATCCACGAGATCAAAATCCAAGATGATGTGATCCCCGGTGCAAGCGGCACTGATGCGTGGGCGATCCAAGTGGCACAGGAAGGCATTCCAACGCTGCTGTTGGAAATCCCGCTGCGAAATATGCATTCGCCTGTCGAAACCATCGACCTTCGTGACGTTGAACGTGCTGGTCGTTTGATGGCACACTTCATCGCTGGCTTGGATGCGGACTTCATGCAGACTATCGCTTGGGATGACTTGAAAGCGGTAGTTACGTCATGATCCGTTCTGGTCGTGTCGTTAAAGCCTACGCCCGCCTTTACGATGATCCCATACAGGTTAAAAAGGGTGAAGTCGTAAGTGTGACCAAGCGCGATCTGTGGCAAGATCGCTACTTATGGCTGTGGTGCATTTCAACATCTGGCAAAGAGGGTTGGACACCCGACTCGTTTATCAAACTCGGTGATGAGCAGGGAACAATGCTCCGTGATTACAGTGCAATTGAATTAACAGTTGCGGTTGGCGACGATTTGACGATTGTTGAAGAAGTCAGTGGTTGGTATTGGGCGCGTAAGGTCACAAATGAATATGGTTGGGTTCCGGTTGAGTGTGTCGCGCTCGATCTGATGTAAAACGGCGGGAGTTTAAGAACGTGTAGTTGTGTTAGAAGCGTTTCAACATTTCAGGATGAACACATGATTTTACAAGAACTGTCTGAAGCAATCGGCGTTTCCGGTAACGAAGATGCCGTCCGCGCGATTGTCCTCAAAGCGATTGACGGTCATGCCACCGACATCACCATCGACCCGATGGGCAATGTGACCGCCATCAAAAAGGGTACGGGTAAAAATCGTCCGCGTGTCATGTTGGCGGCACATATGGACGAGATTGGCTTTATGGTGACGAGCATCGGCGGTGACGGACTAATTAAGTTCACCAATATCGGTGGCATTGACGAACGTATCCTTCCTGCGCTGCGCGTCAAAATTGGCCTTGATCGCGTACCGGGAGTTGTCATCTGGACACCGATTCACAAGTCTGGTGGCAACAACACGCCCGTCAAACTGGCTGACCTCCGCATCGACATTGGTGGCAGCACCAAAGATGAAGTCGGCGGCAAAGTGAAGGTTGGCGACCGTATTGCCTTCGATACTCGTTACATGGAAATCGGTGCGAAGATGCTGCGTGGTAAATCATTTGATGATCGTGTCGGTTGTTCGCTGCTGGTCGATATTTTGCAAGGCGGCCCATATCCGGTCGATGTGCTGGCGGCTTTCACGGTACAGGAAGAACTTGGCTTGCGCGGTTCAAAAGTGGCGGCACAACGCCTCAATCCTGATGTGGGGTTTGCGTTGGAAGGCACAACTGCCAATGATATTCCCAATGCCACCGCCGAACCTGACGATCAAATTCCACCCAATCCGGTTTGCCGTTTGGGTGATGGCCCCGCGCTCACCGTAATGGATAGTTCGCTAATCGTCCCGCCGCAACTGCTCAACTTTCTACGTGGAACAGCCGACAAAAACAAAATCCCTTACCAGTTGAAAACGTCCTTGGGTGGTGGAACTGACGCGGGTGCAATTCATCGCGCCAACGCGGGTATTCCTTCGGCAGTGGTATCTGTACCGTGCCGTTATATCCACGCGCCGACGGCCTATCTCAACCGCGACGATTACGACAATACGCTCAAGTTGTTGCAGGCTGTTTTGAAGAACATTAAGTGGGAAGATGTTCGACCGTTATAGGGTAAGCTAGTGATTGATCTAGTGGTAGACACCAACATCCTGATCCATTTGCTGCATCCGACCAGCAATGCCGAAGCAGGTTTGACTCGCCAACTGTTGGATTGGGATCGTGCGGGATATATCAGCATCCGTGTGTCGGTTGTGAGTGGTTATGAGCAAGGGCGTACTTTGGATATGCTCACCGCTGAAATGGACAGTTTGGGATTAACCAGTGACCGCCTCATCGAGTGGATTGAACAACCGGACACGAATGAGATGTTAGAGGCGATTAATCGGGTGCTTGGTCATCGCAAAGCAGGTGATCGCTATGATGCGTTGATTGTCTACACAGCGCTCGATTGGGCACAGCAGGGGCATAATACTTGGTTAGTGACAGGCGACCGCAATATTCTGCGCCACGCCGAAAACTTGCAAGTGTTATGGCCGCTGCCCATTCTTGGCCTGCGCGGTGCAGTCAATAAGTTAAAAGTGGATTTTCCATTGACGATTACTCGTCATGCTTAAAAGGATTTAGAATCAAATGCGACGACTGCACTATCACTTGCTTGACGTATTCACCAACGAACGCTTTGGGGGTAATCCGTTAGCCGTTTTCATCAATGGGCGCGGCTTAGAAACCGAAACCATGCAGCGCATCGCTAAGGAGTTGAACCTCTCCGAAGTGACCTTTGTGCTGCCGCCTGAAAATCAGGACAATGACTTGAAGATTCGTATCTTCACACCAGCCATTGAACTCCCAATGGCTGGACATCCTACGGTTGGCACATCGTACATCCTCGCCCGTGAGGATATGGTCGACGTGTCGGAGTCGCATCCGGTCATTAAGCTGGAAGAAGGCGTGGGAGTCATTCCGGTGACCTTCCAATTTAAAGATGGTGTGCCCGCGCTCATCCACATGCGGCAGCCTGCGCCAACCTTCTCACCGGAGTTCACCGACCGCACCTTGTCAGCCGAATTACTCTCGCTCAAAGTCTATGATTTAGCCGATTATCCGGTGCAAGAAATATCTTGTGGTGTGCCGTTCCTGTTTATTCCCGTCAAATCGTTGGCGGTTATAGAGAAGATCAAATTCCGTATGGATGTTTGGGAACGTTCATTCGGTAATTATCCTCAAATGTTTGCGTTTACCACCGAGACAGCCTATCCAACCTCAACCGTACATTCGCGCATGTTTGCCCCCGGCATGGGCATCGCTGAAGATCCTGCGACCGGCGCAGCCAGCGGCCCATTGGGATGCTATCTGGTTAAGTACGGTTTGGTGAAGGATAACCCTGCTAAAATCATCAGCGAACAGGGCTTTGAGATGGGCAGACCGAGTTACATCCACATCGAAATCCGTCAAACCGACGGCGCGATCAATTTTGTCGGTGTTGGTGGTGAATGTGTTTACATCGGCGAGGGTTTCCTCGAAATTTAAGTGAACCTGTTACAAAATGTGAAGTCAATAAATTCTCGTGTTAAGGGAGTGATTGCATGATTGAACTCATTCAAAAATTGGTAGAAGCCTGGGGGCCATCCGGTTACGAACACCACGTCCGCGAAATCATCCGTGCTGAAGTAGAGGATTTGGCGGACGAAATTACGGTTGATCCGTTGGGTAACCTGATTTGCCGAGTCGGGCAGGGTGGGCCAAAGGTGATGATCGCCTCGCATATGGACGAAATCGGTGTGATGGCGAATTATGCCGAACCCAACAGCGGTTACCTGCGCTTCACCAATATTGGTGGCGTATTGGCAACCAGTTTGATGGGGCATCGCGTTCGTTTTGAAAATGGTGTCACCGGAGTTATCGGCGCACCGGATATGTTTGGCGCAAGCCGAACTACCGCGCCCGACCTCGATGAATTTTTTATTGATGTCAGCGATGGCAGTGGTAACAGCATGGTTGAGGTTGGTAGTCCGGCGACTTTCTGGCGCACCTTCGAGCAACGCGGCACACGCCTCATCTCCAAATCAATGGATGACCGGATAGGATGCATCGTGGCGATAGAAACCATGCGCCGCTTGAAAAATGTCAAAAAGAAAAAGCAGCCTAACGAAGTTTATTTTGTGTTTACCGTGCAGGAAGAAGTTGGTTTGCGTGGCGCTCGTCCTGCCGCTTACGGCATTGACCCCGATATTGGCATCGCGCTTGAT
>JBBQLX010000012.1:0-68472 GCA_038328375.1 Aggregatilineales bacterium
CCATGCAAGATGGCATGTTGATGTTAGTCATTTTGTCGTTGGCAGGGCTGTTATTGGGGCAGCGCGGTTTGGTGTTGGGTATTGTGATCGTAGTAAGCATGATTATCGTCAGTCTTAGCTTGCGCTCTTCACTTCCCTATAGTCCGAGCGATAGTACCTATGAACTTGTTGTCGTGTTCATCTTGATAGCGATGTTTTCCACGCTCATTTACGCATTTCTACGTTATGCACGTTTGAATCGTGAGGAAGGTGCGGCTAGTGCAGAAGCCGAGCGTATGAAACTGGCGCAGCTTACAAGCCTCATCACCAGCCGTATTTCGCGGCGTTTGGCTCCTAGCGAAGTGCTGCGGAATACCGTCGAAGAAATACGCAGCAGTTATCCCGATATTTACCACGCCCAAATTTTCCTGACCGAAGCCAGCGGTGTCGCTCGATTGGTCGCCAGTACGGGTGAAGTGGGTAAGATGCTGATTGATCGCCAGCACAGTTTGCCGATTGGTAGCCAGAGTGTTATCGGTCAAGTCACGATTAACAATCAATATGTCAACGCCCGTTCAAACTCCAATAACTCGGTACATCGCCGCAATGAGTTCTTACCAGATACGGTGGTTGAAGCGGCCTTCCCAATGCGTATCGGTGATTCAGTAATCGGCGCATTGGATTTGCAAAGTAAGATACCCGGCACATTCAGTGAGGAAGAAACACCCATTTTCCAATCGCTAGCCGATAACGTCGCCATTGCCATTGATAACGCCCGTCTATTTGAAGAAACCGAACGCCGCTTGCAAGAAAATCAACAACTGGTCGTTCAAATGCGCCAATCCAGCGACGAGGTTGAACGTCTGAACGAGCGATTGACAGGCCGCTTCTGGAAGGATTTCCTCAACCAGAAAGACACGTCCTCCCTGTTACTGAATTTGGACACCCATTCATCAACGATTGATAACACATGGACACCGTCTATCCGGCAGGCCATCGAGTCGAACCAATCGACACAATCCAATTCGGCAGATGCGAATATTGTGACGGTACCGTTGCGTGTGCGTGGACAAGTCATCGGTGCGATGGAATTTGAGATGGATCAAAATGGCACCGTATCTGACGAAGATATTGCCATGATGGAAGAAGTGAGTGAGCAATTGGGTCTTGCCGCCGAGTCTAACCGTTTGTACGAAACCAGCCAGCGCATTGCCCAGCGTGAAGCCTTGGTGAATGAGATTTCGACACGCCTACAAAGTGGTACCAGCGTTGAGATGACACTGAGCAGTGCCGCCCGCAGCCTTAAAGATGTACTCAAGGCCAACCGGGTCGCGATACGGTTGGGCAAACCACCGGTTGAAACGATGAATGGGGAGAACTCATGACACCGATTTCTCATGTCTCTGGGCGCAGTCCCAGCCTCGTTGGCAGTTCTCGTGAACGCTATCTGTACGTCTTAATCTTGTTTATTACGATTGCTAGCATTTTGGGTACTGTTATGGTTTGGACGGCACGGGAACAAAACCCGATTCTTCTAACCCTTACCATAAGTCTCTTCGTCATGAGTATGTTTGCCTTGATAGCGTTGTGGCGCAAACATTTCACTTTAGCAATCTACATCATTATTCTACAGGCAGTGTTTGGTGTATTCGCTACAAGCCAAATTGATATTTGGTGGATGCTGTTTGACGCGATACTGGCAGTGATTATTGCATCGGTACTAGGGGAACGTAACTTTTACCGGCTTGTGATGACACTGGTATTGGGAACAATGTTAGTCCTGACTATTCAATCTATTCAGATCGGAAAGCTTGGCGATGGAGCAGCCGCCCCTTACATTGTGATAATGCTCTGCCTGATGATTGTCGGTGTGACCACCCGCTACTTTACTGTCCAGTCGAAAAAAGCTGCCGAAGTCGCAGCCAGCAGCGCGAACCTGCTGCAAGCAGCGGCGGCTACCAGCGAGATTATCGGCAAACTGCTGAAACTAGACGAACTGCTGCCACAGGCCATCGAACTGATCCGCGAACGCTTTGCCTTTTATCACGTTCAAATCTTCCTACTGGATGAAGCAGGCGAAAACGCACAGTTAGCCGCCAGCACAGGCTCGATTGGGCAACTGCTTTTCGAGCGTCATCACAGCTTACCGGTTGGCAGCCGCAGTGTTATCGGGCGTGTGACCAGCAGCGGTCAACCCGTGACAGCCAATGATACCGATGCCTTTTACCACCACAATGAACTGCTGCCGAATACGCGCTCCGAATTGGCGCTGCCCATTCGCGACGGCGACAAAATTATCGGTGCGTTGGATGTTCAGAGCCGCCGCTACGAAGTCTTTACCAACGAAGTTATTCAAGCCTTGCAAGTGGTGGCAAATCAATTGGGCATCACCATCCGTAATGCGCGGCTGTTTGAAGAGCAAGAGAAAACAACTAATGACGCGCGGCGTTTGTTCCTTGAATCCGAGACAAATTTGCGCGAAATCCAACGTCTGAACCAGCAGCTTACTCGCTCCGGTTGGCAAGATTATCTGACCACCCGTAAGCCGGTTAGTGGTGTGACGCTGCAAAACGATGGCCTCACCGCAGCCGCCGAATGGACAGACAGCTTACGCGAAGCAACACGCGGTCGCCAGTCGGTCACAAGCCAGCGCAATGGGCAGCGGATTATCACCGTGCCGATGGTTTTGGATAACGAAGTCATCGGGGCTATCGAAGTCGAAGCGACTGAATCGACCCAAGAATCAGACGTTACTGAAATGGTGAACGCGGTTGCCCAGCGTTTGGCGCTCAGCCTTGATAAAGCCCGCTTATTTGAAGAGTCGCAGGAAGCCACCTCCCGCGAACAGCGCATTAACGAAATTGTGACCCGCTTTCAAAGCGTAAACAATGTGGACGAACTCTTACGCATCACCCTCCAAGAATTGAGCCAATCATTGGGGGCAACACACAGCAGCATCCGTTTGGGTGCAGCGCCGGTTGCCAGCCTGAACGGAGAAGGCCACGCATGATTACCCGTATTCGCCAAAGACTTTTTAGTGTGCGCCATCTTTATAGCAATCCATTGGATGCTCAACGCGCACAGGTTTTGACTGTACTCACTGTAATTATTGCTGTTATGCTGTTGATTACCTTTGCTGTCTTTCAAATCCCTGAGATTTTCCGCAACGGCCTGACCGATCTGTTCAGTGTGACGATAACACTGGTTGATCTTGTGGCTTTGGGCATCGCTTATCGGCAAATTCAGCGTGGGAAGTTACATCTTGCGATCTGGGTGGTTGTAGGGTTGGTTGTCGTCGGCGCGGTGCAAAGCATATTACGGGGCGGGCCGGATAGTACAGCGACCATTAGCAACAGCACGGTCGTCCTGCTGCCGATACCGATGATTTTAGCCGGAACGCTCTTGAGTCGTCGTGGTCTGTTTGGGGTTAGCGCACTCACGTTTATATTGGTGATTATTGCGGCAACCGCGCAAAGTGCCAATATAACCCCTGTCACTTATGTGCCTTCTGAAACAGTCGCCTCGGATGTAGTGACGATTTTCCTGACTTTGCTCGTTACAGTTGCTATTCTGGTCGCATTTCTGGGTTCACTGCAACGCATCGCTAATGAGTCGTACCAGTTGACGGCGCAGCGCCAGTGGATTAGCCAGCTTGGTTTAGAACTGAGTGGGATCAACAATGAAGCGGCCTTGCTCAATACGGCACTCACCCGCACACGCCAGTCGGTCGGTCAACGCTTTGTTGAAGTCTATTTAATCAATGAAGATGGCAATCTGATTATGGCTTCTGGCAGTGGTCAGCGCCGAACCATGATCCGTTCGATTGACGCGAATATTTTGGCGGAAGCCGCTCGCAGCCGTACCTTGCTCGTCACATCGCTACAAGATTCGCCTGAACGTCACAGCCATATGGCGGCTTCAACCAGCTACGCCGCAGCCGTGCCGATCATAGCGGATAATAATCTGTTGGGCGTACTCGATTTTCAAGACATCGCGCCTTTTACATCGAATGAACTGGACAGCTTGCAAGAATTAGCTGATCAACTCGCCCTGAGTTTACAACGGGTACGCGTGACCACTGAATTGCAATCGCGGCTGGATGACCATGAGCTAACCATCACCCGTTTGCAAACCCAATTGCAGGATTTTAACCGCCGTCAGCAGCAAAACGTCAGCGAACTTTGGGGCGGTTATATTCAAGGTCGCGGCAGGCAAGCCATCGGTTATAACCTTGATGGCGAGTCGGCTACCCCCATCCAAGCCACTGACCTCCCCAACGATTTGGTGAACACCCTTAAAAGTGGGCAGCTTGAAGTTTCCACACAGGGTGGTGAGCAAATCGTCAATGTGCCAATCAGGTTCCGCGATACGAATCTGGGTGCAATGTCCTTCGCTGTACCTGCGGATCAACCCTTGAATGACCGGCAAATTGAAGTCGCGACTATCGTGGCAGAACGTCTCGCCCTCGCGCTTGAAAACACACGCTTATTTGAGCAAAGCCAGTCGCAAGCCTTCCGAGAACGCAAAGCAGGCGAAGTGGCAACGGCGCTGCTGGGTACAACCGATGTGCGCTTGGTATTGAATATGGCAGCCGAACAATTTAAAGAAGCGTTGGGCGCTGTGAATACGCGGATTTATATCCGACCTGAAACCATGATGGAACCGCTAGCCCAAACGCAGCAGGAGCAGTAGCGATGGCAATTTTCTCTCGTGTCTTTAAGGCAACACACTGGCCTCTGTGGGTAAAAATTTCACTGGGGTTGTTCGTCGCGGTTCTGGTTCCGCTGATTATCGGTGGATTCATTATCCAGAGCAGCTTTGCGTCCTACAGTCTGAATGCCCAAAAAGATATTTTAGCGCAGACCGGCAAAGATCAAATCAATCAAATATCGCGGGTATTGCAAGAAGCGGATATTGACCTAAGCGCTATTGCGACCAAAGAATTGGCTCCACAATTTCAGACCTCGCTTGAAGGGGAGGGTGTATCCTTTCAAGATGCACGGCAAATCTCACTGGAGATGCAGCGTGAGATAGGCATCAGCGATTTCCGGGCTATACAACTGGTCAACCTCAAAGGTTTGATTGTCGCTCAGGCGACTAAGAAGCAGCTTTTGACAAAACGCGGCTTTGATAGTCAATCGGCATCGTTTATTTCCGCTCAGAATGCGGCGCAAAGTAGCATCGATAAAACCGTCAGTGTTTCGGATGACCCAAGTCTGCTGATCGAGTACACCCATACGATACGCAACGATCAAAACGTGATTATCGGTTATTTGATTGCCACGCTCAACGAGCCCCAAGTTTTACAATACCTCAATGTATCTACCAACATCGACAGCTACCTCGTCACAGCCGGACAAACGCCGATTGTCATTAAAAACGACGGTGTTGTCAAAGGTGGCACTCAGGCCGATTCCATAGCCGTTAAACGCGCCTTTACCGGACAAACCGCCACCACCACCTACCTCAGCGGTACGCGCCAAAACACTGAAATCTTGGGAACGTATGGTTCGATTGCAAACCCGACTGTGCCCAGCCAAACCTTGTTTGCGCTGGTGAGTGAATTGCCCACCCAAAACATCCCTAACCCTGCCTTAGAATATCTCGGTGGAGCGCGGTTGTTCGTGGGTGCTGTCGGCTTGGTGATCGTTCTATTTCTGCTGATTATGTTGGGCAATCAGATGATTACCCCACCCATAACCAACCTGCGAGATGCGATGCAGGCGGCTATCGAGGGTGATTATACTTATGAAGTAGTGGCGAGAGATCGTCATGATGAAATCGGTCAGCTCAGCGCGGCCTTTGTCGATATGCGGGCGCATGTGCGCGGCTTACTCGATGATCTTGAAGGCCGTATCGCTTCTCGTACCCGTGACATCAGCGCCACGCAAGAAGTCGGTCGTTTCGCGGCTTCCCAGCGTAACCTGCAAACCCTGATGGAACAGGTTGTGGAATTGATCGTCGAGAAATTCCCGGACATTTACCATGCCCAAATCTTCCTAGTGGATACCGAGCGCGAATATGCCACACTTCGTGCTAGCACAGGTGAACCGGGGAAAATCATGCTGGCGCGTGGTCATAAGCTCGGTTTAGGAAGTGTCAGCGTCATCGGACAAGTAACAGGGCGAGGTGAAGTCGTGGTTGCCCGCGACACCGGAACCAGCCAAGTCCATCAACGCAATGAATTACTGCCGCTGACCCGCGCCGAACTCGCCATTCCCTTGAAAGTCGGTGATGTGACGATTGGTGCGCTTGACGTACAAAGCCGTATTCGCGATGCCTTTGGCACAGACGAAATCGCCATTCTGCAAACGATGGCGGATCAAGTCGCGGTTGCCATCGAAAACGCCCGTTTGTATCAAGAATCGGTGCGCCGTCTGGAAGAAATCGAGCGCATTAACCGCACCTCTACGCTGCAAGCGTGGCAGGAATACCTCCATTCACAGCGTGAACGTCAGCTTTCCAGCGAGGCTGGTATCATCAGCGGCCTTGATTTGTCGGCTATTCGCAAGCAGGCCATCGCCCAAAACAAGATTGTCGTCGGCGCGATTACGGTCAACCAAACCATTCCGATTGCCGTGCCGGTGCAGTTGCGCGGGCAAATCTTAGGTGCGGTCGAATGGGAAATTCCGGCGGCGGATTTGAATGAAAACAAACTTCAACTGGCGCAAGAACTCGCCAACCGTTTGGCAGCCAGTTTGGACAACGCCCGTTTGTTCCAAGAAAGCCAACGCGCGGCTGAACGTGAACGTGTCGTCAACACCATCGCTGCCCGCCTCACACCGCAAACCGAAATCAGCGATATTCTACAAACGGCTGTCCGTGAAGTCGGTCAGGCACTTCGTGCGCCACAAGTCAGTATCCGCCTGCACCGCACCAACGGTAATGGTAATGGCAGCACGCACAACTAAGATTAACAGTCTAGCAGGGTAGTTTTATCGTATGCTAGTAGTCACACTAACAACATGAGAACGATTTATGGTAAAGAATATGGCTCGTAAAAAAGACCCATTCAACCGACCCCGTTCGCTTCACCAGCAGATGATGCGGCGTATCGCACCGATTGTCATTATCGGCTTCGTCATCATGACTGCTATTGGTGTCTTTCTGCATCGCTCGAATTTGGAAATCCAACTCAAGAATGATCTCGCCCACAGCTTGGATGAACGCACTGCGCTTGTCGATCAATTTTTCACCAAGCTGAACAACGACATCACCTATCTTGCCCGTGTGGATGTTTCGCGCAGATTAGGTGTATACAGCATTGATCCCAGCACTGAACCCATAGGCGGTATCACTTGGGAGACAAGCCTCGCATCGAATATGATCGATGTCGCCAATGAAAATCCCTCGTTTTACCGTCAGATGAGCTTTGTCACAGTCAAAGGCTCGGTCTGGGTACAGGTCGTCAACAGAGATGGGTTGATTACCAGCAGCTTTCCAACAGCCAACAATGAATTCGCGGCTGACCCTAATTTCAACAGTATCAAAACCAACGAAATCACCATTTCGTCCATCGTTTACGGCACGACCAGCAACAATACCCCCACGGCAACCATTACGGCTTATGCGCCCGTCATTGAAAAAGCCGGGAGCAACAAGGTTGTTGGCATTATCGCGGTAAAAGTAAACGCCGACGCTAATCTGCTGCAATCCGTCACCGGCACTGACTCGCAAGCCAATCGTGAATTTGTGCTGGTGAATCGCAACGGATTGTTGGTTGACACAGGCAAGCCGCTTAAGCAGGATAACCCTCAACTCAGCACGGCACTTACCCAAAATACGGGCAATATCGAGTTAGGTGCTGCTGGCACAACACCCATTGCGTCGCGGTTAACGCACACCTATGGCATCCCCGATATGCCGTGGACATTGGTGGTGGTGGATAAAAGTAGTGCTGGTCTACTTGATGGCAGCGGCATTGCAGTCATCGCGGCTATCGGCGCACTGGCCTGTATTCTGGCTCTCGTGCTGATTAACCGCATCCTCAGCCAATGGTTAGAGCCGCTCACCGCGACCCGTACACTCGCCTATAATCTGGCTGCCGGACAGATGGATGATACGCTGCCCCCACTAGCCTACAGTGACGAATTTGGACAACTGACCGACTCATTCAAACATATCTCGCGCCGCATGAATGACCTTTCGAACGAGTTGGAATCAAACCTACAAACCAACCAGCAGCATTTGACTCTGGTCGGACAGCTTAGCCGCGAAACCAACAGCATCCACACAGCCGATGCGTTGATGGAACAAATCACCGAGCGCATCTGTGAAGAATTCAAACTGTATCATGGTCAAATCTACCTGCTTGATGACATTGGCTTAAATGCTTATCTAGCCTACAGCCGGGGCATCATTGGCAAGCGTTTGGTCGAACAGGGCATCCCTGTTCAAGTTGGCTCTGTATCACCTGTCGGTCAAGTGACCGCCAACGGCAACCCCATTGTGATACACGACACCTTAAATCCCGGTGACGCGCCTTATTTTGCCAATCCCGCACTACCGGATACGCGCGCTGAAATTGTCATCGCGTTGATGGCAGGCGGACAAATCGTGGGTGCATTGGATCTCCACAGCAACAACCCGCGCCTCTTTGACGATGAAGAAGTCAGCATCTTGCAGCTTATTGCCGATCAATTGGGGGCAACCCTTCAAAAGATACGTCAAATGAGCGCCTACGAAAACCGGATTGAGCAGGAAGACAGCCTCAACCGCCGTTTGACGCGTTCCGCTTGGACAGAAACCGAAGAACGCTATGATTTGTCTGAATCCTACCAATATAACTTGATTGAAGTTGTTCCTACAGCGATGATGGACGACGACATTGATGCCTTGAGTGCGCCCATCACCATTCGCGGTGAAGTTATCGGCACATTAGCTGCCGCCGCGCCGGAAGGAATGCCCTTCACAGTGGGCGATCATGCCGTGCTGCGGGCGGTTGCTGACCGCGTAGGTCTCGCCATTGAAGGTGCGCGGCTGTTCCAAGAAACACAGTCCAGCCTTGCCATCACCTCCGTTTTGTACCAACTCAGCCGTTTATTGAACGAAGCCACCGAACTCACCGATGTCGTCAAAGCGGTCATCACCGCTGTTACATCGGAGGCTGCCAGCGGACAAATCTGGCTCTTCGAAGAAAGCACCACGGAAACTGATAACAGCGCATGGTTGAAACTCGCCGCCGATTGGTATACGGATGAACATACCGCCCGAACCGGAGGTGAGTTCCAACTCAACATTGATGACTCGACTTTCCTAGGCAGCTTGCGCGATATGCAGGTCAAGGTCATCACCGATACCACCCGCGATACCCGCTTGGATAGTGAACTAAAAGGCACACTGCGCTTACTAGACTCCCGTGCCGCCATCTTCATTCCCTTCAGTGTACGCGGTCAATGGCGGGGTATCCTGTCGCTGTTGTTCACCGATGCCCGTCAATTCAGTGAAAGTGACGGACGCATCTATACCGCCCTGATTGATCAGGCTGGTGTCGCCATTGATAACCGCCTGCTCATCCGTCAAACGGAACTGACGCTCAACCAGAATGAACGCCTGTATGTTGCCAGCCGTCAGATCAACACCGCGCAAACCCCTGTCGAATTGGTGAGCGCCATTCAAGCCGCCACACCTGAAGCCAGTTTGCGCTTTGAACTCGGCTTGCTCGAAGGCCAGCTTGATAGCAGCGGTTGGCCGACCTTGGTGCGGATTGTGGCACGAGCCGAAGACGGAATGGCACAGCCGATTGATACCCTGCAAGCCTTAGTGGTGGATGTCAATTCGCCGCTGCGGAAACGCGAGGCACAATCCATTGATATGGTCGGCGGGCATACCCGTATCTTCCCCATGTTCAGTGCCAATCAGCCGATTGCGATGCTCTATGTCAGCAGTCCGCGCGGTTACATCGTATCCGCCGAAGACAACGAAATTTATACAGCCCTTGCCGGACAAATTGCTACGGTGCTGGAAAACCAACGCCTGCTGCAAAAGACCTCCACTGCGCTGGATGAAACCCGCCGTCTGTATACCGCCAGCCGTGCCATTTCCAGCGCACAGGACATCGCCGCTGTGTATAAAGCCGCCAGCGATCATCTCTCACAGTCCGCCCAACAAATCAGCCGCATGACCGTCTTACTGGCTGGGCCGAATGCCGATGTGGATGCCGCTTATTTCGATGTGGCTTATACGTGGACCGAAGTACCGCAGCAAGACTCACCGGTATACGACCGGATGCGCGTGAGTGCCAATACGCTGCCGATTGGCAAGCTGATGGCAGTCGCAAAAGACAGCCTGTATTTTGATGATCTCAACACCAACCTTGCCGAGAACAACCCGCTGCGTCAAACCTTCGAGAAGTGGGGAGCTGTCAGCGCGATTGTCATCCCACTCCAAACGCAGCGCCAATGGCTGGGTGTTATCATTTGCGAGTCGGATAAGCCCCGTGCTTTCGAAGAACAATACATACGCTTCACCCGCGCAGTATCCGATCAGGTGGCTATCGCTGTCGAAAACAGAATGCTCTTCGATGAAGCTCGTATCGAAGCCCAACGCGCCTTGGCGCTGGCGGAAGTCGGTCAGCTTGCCAATCAGGTGGGCGCGAACTTCGAGCAAAACATCAACATGGTATTCCAGCGCGTGACTCAATCAGCAGGCTATGACCGCTGGTTGTTGATCCTGCGTAATGCTGATGATCCGAATAAGTTGGAAGTTGTCAGTAGTTATAACGCAGTTGATCCGCAAGTATTTAGCAACATGGACTTTAACTTGCAAACCAGCGATCACTCGATTATGGATTGCTTGCGTACCAACCAGATGATCGTCATAAACGACCCTAATCACTATCCCGCATTCAGCGAAGGACGCGCTGGTTCACTAGAGGTCATTGGCAAGCACATCGTTACGCCTATTTACGCCGGAACAGAATCCAACGGCGCACTATTGGTCGGACGCAGCTTGGACAGTGTGGATTTGGACGAGCGTGATCAACAGCTTGTCCGTACACTTGCAGCACAGGTTTCCGTGGCGGTCGATAATCGCCGCCTGTTCCGCGCCGCTGAACAGGAACGCGAGTATCTGCGCTCCATTCTGGAAACCATGCCCACCGGTATTGTCGTGCTGAACCCGCAAACACTGATACCCATCCAATCCAACGCTCAAGCCGAAGTACTGCTGGGTAAGCCCATCAATTTCAGTACGCCGTTTGATGTCAAAGACTATAACCTCATTCGTACCGGCACCAACGTTCATTATCCCGAAGCTGAACTGCCGATTAATGTCGCTGCTGCCAGTGGTGTAGCCTCCTTTGGTGATGATATTGCCGTCGTTCATGATGACTTCCAGAATGACCTGCTGCTGAACGCCGCGCCAATTTATGATGCCCGTGGAAATGTCACGGCTATCGTCGCTGCCTTCCAAGACATTAGCAACTTGCGCGGTCTGGAAAACACCCTTCAAAACAGCTTGCGTGAACAGATCGCTCTGTACGAAGCCACCCGTTCGCTGTCCGAAGCCACCTCTCTGGAAGACGCACTGGACGCGACTGTAGCGCAGTTGTTCATGATTGACCCGATGGACGGCTATATCGTGCTGCTGGACGAGACCAGCGGCGAATTGCTGCCAGTACGCGGCATTCTCTCGCCAGAACAATTCAATCTCGCCCATGATCTCTTCCGGTCTGAAGTACTGATGATTACGGACCTTCATGACCAAACTGAACTCAGCACCGACCGTCAGCAAGAACTCCTCGATATAGGTGTGGAAGCGCTGACTATCGTCCCCATGCGTACCCGCGACATCTTACAGGGTTGGATTGCCGTTCTCTATAACCGCACACTCGACTTTAGCAACGACAACGAACGCTTCCTGACTACCTTGGCAGATAACGCCGCCGTCGCGATTGATAACCGTAACCTTCAGCTTCGTACCGAGATCGCTTTCGAAGAAGCCACCATTCTGTACGAAACCAGCCGTAGTTTGGCGAATGTCTCAACACCCCAACAAATCGTGGATACGGTTGTCAGTAAGTTGCAGCTGCCCTATGCCAACCAAGTGTTTATGGCTGTTCCCGCCACCGAAACCAACAGTGAAGATTTGGTCGTCATCGCCAACTGGCAAGCGGATGGTCAAAGCGGCATCAACCTATTGGGTGTGACGCTCAATCCCGATCAGTTCCCGGCATGGCGGCAGGTATCAAGCGACAAACTCCTAACGATTGATGATATTTTGCAGGAACCAGACCTCAACGAAATGGAGCAAATGGGGCTGGAAAGCACCGATGCCCGTGCCTTAGCGGTTATCCCACTGAGGGCTGGTAATCGTCGTCTGGGTGTTATCTGGATTGCGTCCTCACAGCACTATAAACACACCGAACGTGACCGCCGCATTTACCAGTCGTTTGCGGAACAGGCATCGCTTTCAATGGAAGCCACCCGTCTGCTGGAACAAACCGACCGCCGTGCGCGTCAGTTGTCCATCTCGGCGCAGGTTAGCCAGATCGCCAACTCCATTCTAGACTTGAGCGTACTGCTGCCGCGTCTGGTGGATTTGATCCGTGATGCCTTCCACTACGACCATGTTCAGATTTTCTTGATGGACAACAAAGATCAGTTTGCTGAACTTCGCGCTAGCACCGGCGAACCGGGACGGCAGCTGCTCGCCATCAACCATCGCTTGGCAAAAGGTTCGAAGTCGGTCATCGGGCAGGTGACAACCACCGGACAGCCCGTGATCGCCTTGGATACTGCCGATGCCCATGTCGTCCATCGTCCCAATCCATATCTACCACTGACACGCTCGGAAATGGCGCTGCCCATCGTGGTGAAGGGCAAAATCGCAGGTGCGCTCGATGTGCAGTCCAATACACCGAACGCATTTGGTGAGGATGATGTCAACGTGTTGACGACACTCGCTAACCAGATCTCGGTTGCGCTGGATAACGCGCGGCTGTTCGAACAGGCTGAAACCCGCGCTCGCGAAATGGGCTTCCTCTTCAACGTAACCGCCACCGCCGCCTCATCGGGCGACAAGACTCTCAACGAGTCCTTGATCGACGTTGTGACGATGGTGAAGGAATCGCTGAATGCCTTGAACGTCAGCCTCTACTTGTCCGAAAGTTATACCGACCAGTATGGTGAAACCTATACCTTACTGCGGGCAGCAGCCTTGGCAGGTTCTGACCAACCTCTCTCCGAACTGTCGGAAATTTTGGTCGGTAATTCTGAAAATGCGCTCAGCCAAGTCGCGGTCGATGGCGAACCCCGTATTTTCGCCAATCTGGAAGAAGAACCGAAATACCTGCCGATTTCGACCGAAGCCAAAGCCGCTATCGCTGTACCCATGATTTCCGGTTATCAAACCATTGGCATCATCGCTTTGGAAGATCGTCGTGCCAACAGTTACACGCCAGAAACACTCAATCTGATGGGTGCTTTGACCAACAGCCTTTCCAGCATCATCCAGAACACTCGGCTGCTGGAACAGGTTCAGCGCTCCAACGAGCAATTGCGTGAACTCGACCGCCTCAAGAGCGACTTCTTGGCGAACATGAGCCATGAACTGCGGACACCGTTGAACTCGATCATCGGTTTCAGCCGCGTGATCCTCAAAGGTATCGACGGCCCGCTGACCGAAATGCAAGAGCAAGACCTCAGCACCATTTACAACAGCGGTACGCATTTGCTCGGCCTCATCAATGACGTACTCGATCAAGCCAAGATCAACTCCGGTAAGATGGATGTTCATCCTGATTTCTTCGATATGAAAGCCGTTGTCGAAGGTGTGCGTTCAATCGGTATCGGCCTTATCAGAGACAAGTCGGTTGATATGCGCTTGGAAGTTGCTTCGGGCTTGCCCAAGGCGTATGGTGATGAATTCCGTACCCGTCAGATTTTGCTTAATCTGGTTTCCAACGCCTCCAAATTTACCCAGCAGGGTTCGATCATCGTTCGTGTCTATATCCAAAAGCAGACCGACAGCGGCCTTGATATGATGCGCGTGGATGTACAGGACAGCGGTATTGGTATTGCCGATAAAGATATTCCGCTTCTGTTCGAAGCCTTCCGTCAGGTTGACTCATCGCTGACCCGCACCGTTGGCGGTACGGGTCTAGGACTGCCGATTGCCAAGAACCTCATCGAGATGCAAGGCGGTCAAATGTATGTGCATTCGGTGGTGAATGGCGGTTCGACCTTTAGCATTACCCTGCCGTTGCAACCACCTGCCACCGAAGAATCGGAAGACTCGGACTCACCACAAGAAACGCTGCCCCACAATGGGAAAGATAAACGCGCTACCTCGGTGATGAACGCAGTCATGAGTCCGCCACCCGCCAAGAGCCTGAATACTCAGCAGTTGAATCCGGCTGTGGTGGATAACTACGAAATGAAGATGAAGGCCGATAAGCGCGACTCGAATATGACAATGGCGGTCATGCCGCCCAACCGTCAAATCCTGTTGATTGAAGATAATCCCGATATGGTGGATCAATTCCGCCGCGCCCTTCAACGCGAATCCTTCGACATTTTCACCGCTTCCATTCCCTTGGAAGCCGAGGCGATGGCAAGCGGTTTACGTCCCATGTTGATCGTCATGGATGCCGACTTCGCTAAGGGCGCGAGTTGGGATATTTTACGCCGTTTGCAAGATCGCGATGATACCCGCGACATTCCGGTTATCATGGTCGCCTTGGATGATGTACGTGTTCGTGCCGAAGAGACCGGAGCATTCGACTTCCTGCAACGACCTTTTATGCCCGATCAACTCGTAGACTCGGTTCGTAAAGCCATCACCGTCAGCCAGACCGAGCGCATCCTGATTATTGACGATCAGCCGGAAAGCCAGCGTATGCTTCAAGAAGCCTTAGAAGAAGGTGGGCAGTATCGCATCATCACCGCCAACAACGCGCACGAAGGCATCTCCCTGATTGCCCGCCGCCGCCCCAACCTGATTATTCTCGATTTGCGGATGCCCGAAAAAGATGGCTTCGCGGTGCTTGAAGAACTGAGTGGCAATCCTGAGACAGCCAGTATTCCGGTGATGATCGTAACCGCCGATACGCTTAACACCGAAGAACAGAATAAATTAGGCAGCCTGCAAGTCCTCTATAAGACGGATTTGAGCCAGTCGAATTACCAGCAGTTTATGGAAAGTGTCCGAGAACATCTGCACTAAGCCACTTTCAAGACCGTAATCGTAGTGGCACACGGCTGTGTGCCCTTTTACGGATAAACAATTGTCGGTATCACAGAATCGTAACCAAGCCTTACGTTATCCCTAATATCTGTCATGGTAACATAACCATATCGCAAGCATTTAAACGATACGATGTGTGTTGAATACAGTCGTATTGTATTGTTTTATAACCTATCGGAGAGTCTTTTGGACTTCGCAACAATCGACCATAACCAAATTGAACTCGAATGCATCAATTGTCATACCCGCACGGCTCTGGATCGTCACCTAACAGGCTGCCCAAATTGTGGCGAGAATATCCTAGAAGCGCGCTATGATTTGAGCGCGATTCATGTGCAAGACTGGCTCATAGAAATTAAGAAACGTCGCTCTAACCTCTGGCGCTACCGCGAAGTGCTGCCTATATATGATTCATCCAATATCATAACGATGGGTGAAGGTGGAACACCACTGTTGAAATCGGGTGCTTTGGCCGCCAGTTTAGGACTCAAACATCTCTATATCAAAGACGAGCGCCAAGGGCCAACCGGCAGCTTCAAAGACCGTCAGGCGAGCGTCGCCATTTCAGCCCTCAAAGAGATGGGTGTGAATGAGGTGGTCGTTGCCAGCACAGGCAATGTCGCCATTGCTTACGCGGCTTATGCGGCGCGGGCAGGCATCAAAGTTTGGGCGTTCTTCCCCAGCTTGACCCCCGGCGAGAAAATGCGTGAGGCCGCGCTTTACGGTGCGGAAGTGATTAAGATCACTGGAACTTACGACCAAACCAAAGAACTCGCGGCACGTTTCGCTAAATCAAAAGGCATCTTTCTGGATCGCGGCATCAAGAGCGTGGCGGCTATTGAAGCTATGAAGACAATGGCCTATGAGATCGCTGAAGAACTGGGCGACGAACTAGACGGCGGCGCACGTTGGCGTTCACCCGATTGGTTCCTTCAAGGGGTCAGCGGTGGCATGGGGCCGATTGGTGTCGGCAAAGGCTTTCAAGAGATGTTGAGCTTTGGGCTGGTGGATAAGATGCCCGCCTTTGGCATGATCCAATCCACTGGCTGCGCCCCGATGGTTGAGGCATTTAATCGCGGTCAGCGCATCGCCACCCCCATCGAAAATCCACAGACCATTATCGCGACCTTAGCGACCGGTAATCCCGGACGTGCCTATGAACTGCTTTATGATTATGTGCAAGAATACGGCGGACATTTCACCTCTGCCAGCGATGAAGAGGCGTTTACAGCCACTTTGATCGCGGCACGTACCGATGGCATTTCGGTTGAACCCGCTACTGCTGTCACCTTTGCCGGACTGATCCGCATGGTGCGCGAAAAAGTCATTAAGCCTGATGATGTAGTCGTCCTGAACTGCTCCGGTCATACCATGAGCGTCGAGAAGCATATCCTCGGTGACCAGTGGCAGCATTCTATCGAACTCAACCAGCAGCACATCACACCCACCTTGCCTGAAGAGGGTTTGCTTTCCGCCTTGCAGCAGGTCGAATCGAACGTCCGGCGCATTGTCATTATCGAAGACAATCAAGACGCGGCGCGGCTCATCAAGCGCATCCTATTGGCGCGTGGTAACTATGATATTCATCTGGCAGGCGATGGCGCGGATGGCATCAAACTGGTACGCGAGATACTGCCTGATATGGTAATTACTGACTTGATGATGCCCGATGTCGATGGCTTTGCCGTCATCGAAACCATGAAGAGTGATCCAACCACCGCAGATATTCCCATCGTGGTCGTCACTGCGAAAGAACTGACCGTCAAAGAACGCGCGCGTCTCAGCGGGCAAATCGAAATGCTCCTGCAAAAAGGCTCGTTCATTGATGAGGAATTTATCGAATCACTGGTGAGCAAACTCAACTAGCCGCTCAACCTCCTTAGTATTTAACAAAAAGCCCGGTCTAGTAGATCGGGCTTTTTGTTTCGATAACCTGCTTCTTCCGCAATCATCTACCTATCCTCTATATGGAACCGCTTGCAACCTCAATATCACCCACCACATGTCCTCATGAATAAGGACACAATAGGGACACAATAAGGACACCGCTCCCAATAATTGTATGGTAATCTGAATTCAGCTTCAGGTGCGGTAAACAAGCCGCCAAAAATCCGATACAAACAGTCAAACCGAGATCGAAAATCAGATAAACCCTACTGGTTTAACGCTCTATTTACGCGCCGATTTTCATGCGCAGAGAAAGAAAATAATCGTGTTCACCGCAACCATTTCAAGCTCAATATACCCACTAAGCCAAGGATTTTTACTCTGTGCCAGCATCATTATTGCCTTTGGGCCACAAAACCTCTTTATCCTGCGCCAAGGTCTGCGTCGTAAGCATTTATTTGCCACGGCATTATGCAGCACGTTGGCTGATGTGGTTCTGATTTCACTTGGGGTAGGCGGTCTGAGCGCACTCATTTCGAGCAATAGCATCATTCACACGCTGGTCACAATCGGCGGCATTCTCTTTCTGATTTGGTGCGGTGGTCGTTCTTTGCTCAGCGCCTATCGACGGGATTCATCGACACATTCAGTAATCACACACTCTGCCGCTACTACTGGCTTACTAACGGTCATTATCGCAACGCTCAGTTTCTCATTTCTGAACCCATCTGCTTATTTCGACACAATCGTTATCATCGGTTCAAAGAGCCTTTTATTCCCCATTGATCAACGTATTATTTTTGGAATTGGCGCAGTCTTAGCATCAGGCTTCTGGTTTTTCACATTAACATACGGCGCGAGCAAACTGTCCCGATTCTTTCGTTCACCAATTGCATGGCGTACACTGGATATTATCAGTGGCTTCATCATGCTCGGCATCGCCCTTACAATGCTTACCGTATCTCAGGTAACACTCTAACCGCCCTTTACTATTCAATACCGGCTTGCCGAGCTTTTTTGGCGGCGGCTACACGATCACTCACTTCCAATTTCTTTAATACCTGCGACACATAATTACGCACAGTCTTGGGAGATAAAGTCAGCTTTTCAGAAATAGTGGGGTTGTCATCTCCGGCAGCGATCAGCGCAAGGATGTCCAGTTCGCGTCGGCTCAATTCAGGAAGTTCAACCTCCGGCTCAGGATTTGTGGTCTGTATTTTGGCAAACCAGTCCATGATGTAGCCTGCGACACGCGGACTAAATACTGCTCCGCCTGAGGCCGCCACACGCAGCGTTTGCAGCATCTCGTTATGTTTAATCCCCTTCAAGATGTAACCCGACGCACCCGCCCGCATCGCCGCAAAGACTGACTTGTCATCCTCAAACATCGTTAACATCAGCACATTCATATCGGGATAGTGCTGTTTAATGCGACGTGTGACCTCGATGCCATTTTCACCCGGCATGTGAATATCCATAAGGATCAGATCAGGCTGTAAATCAGCGAGTTTCTCTAATACGGTCGCACCGGACTCCGCTTCGCCGATCAGCTCCATATCATCCGCCGTATCAATGAGTACGCGCAAACCGTCCCTAAAAATCTCATGATCATCAACAACGAAAATATTAATCATCTATTTTTTCCTTAGGTGACTCCGGTTCCGACAAAAGCGGAATGGAGACCGATAAATGGGTTCCGTGTGGTTTGATGGGGGTTACGGCAAAAGTACCGGCGAGTTCCTCTGCCCGTTCGCGCATCGACGTGAGTCCGACTCCTGCCAAATAATTGACGGCGATACCCACACCATCATCAGTAATATCAATATTGAGGTTGCCATCGGCTACGGTCAATCGCAGGTCACAATGACTGGCCTTTGCGTGTTTGATCACGTTATCAAGCGAAGTCTGCATGATACGAAAGGCCGCTACTTCGACCGCCGCCTTTAATGTTGGCAGTTGTTCAGGCAAATTGAGTTTAATCTCCACGCCGCTTTCATGTCGGCTCACAAAGTCGTTGATCGCACCGATGAGGCCAAATTGATCGAGAAGCGGCGGTCGTAGCTCATAGACCAGTTGGCGAATATTCGATAGCGTTCCTTCAATGCCCACTTGGAGATCATCGAGTATCTTAGCTGTTTTTTGCGGATTCTTAGTTAACAATTCCTGTGCCGCGCCCACACGAAATATTTGGGCGGCGAGTGTTGGCCCCAACCCATCGTGTAGGTCACGACGCAAACGACGACGCTCCTCTTCACGCGCCGTCACGATTTTCTGTCGTGAGAGTTGCAGTTCGCGGTTCAATCGCACTTGCTCATCAGCAAAGCCACGATACCTGTCCAGCAAACCACGATAGAACACATTTAAATAGCGCAGAACAAAGGTCATGATCAGCATGAGGATCAGGAATTTGACCGACGTGAACTGGGCTGAATAATTCAGTAGAGGCGCAACTGGATCGCCGATAACATCCCGGTACAACACCCATGTGAGTGTGACCGCCATAAGACTGAAGGTGATAAACATCCAGCGTCGCCAGCCGTAGAGCAGCACAAGGAAGATGGCGACCAACAGGGCAATATCGCCAAATCCGCGAGTGCCGCCATAAAGCACCAGAACAGGCGGAACGGCGATATGAATACAAAATACGTAAATCCCTTGTACCATGTGGGCGTAGCGTGTTTTACGGAAGTAGAGATTTGCAATAGCAATGGCGTTGAGCATACCGAGAATCACAACCGATAGTGGCGGTGTCGGGTCATGCATGATGAGGCGGGCAATAAAGGTGATTGCCAGAATAATCAGGGTTGTCACCATCAGACCAACCCACAATTGACCGCTCAAACGGTCAATGTCATCACTGTGCAAATCGGGCGTATGAGACCCTGCGGATACATATTCTTTACTGAGAGATGGCGTTATCTCTAGTGTGCGACTAACCATGTTTCACCTCTTCGTGTTCGGTTTTGGGCAAAACCAACACCCGTAATAAGATTGCCTTTAAGGAGATGTAAATCTCTGTTATAAAACAACGGGGAAAGGCAATGCTGGGGAGTGTACTGGAACTGTTCCGCCCGGTCGATGATTTCTGGAAAGCTATTATCCTCCCAAAAACTCTATTATAAAGCGAGTTCGAATATAAAACCGAACCAGAATTGGCTCAGGGCATTATGCTATTCAGACTAACTTGCCTTGAAGTAATCTGAAAATTCAGCTTGACCACGATCTAAATTGATCTCACTTTGAACAAAAACATGGGTTCGCGTTTGATATAATATCATCATGAATCACTGGATACATAACCGATGCCCGACCAATCGCCACTTGATCCCCGCGCAATATTAGCCAGCTTAGGTATTACCAATGTAAGCCAGATCGAGCCTGTGACGGGCGGATCGGACACCGCTATTTGGCGCGTCCAATGGCATGATGTCTTTTATGCCTTGCGCGTCTTTCGGCCTGAACAGATGAACAACTATCAAACCGAAATGTTAGCCATGAATATCGCCCATCAGCAGGGTATTCCGGTTCCCAAAATCATCCGTAATGGGATATGGCAAGAGCGACCTGTGATGCTGCTATCGTGGGTCACTGGTAAAACACTCGCCGCGCAGCTTCAAACCCATCCACCTCTAATTAGGCAGCTCGGCAGCGCCTTTGGACGGATGCAAGCGGCTATCCACCGCATCCCCGCGCCACATGAGATGGATAAGACCAGTTGGATCGAGTGGGCGGGTGACGAACCGGAACTCAAAGCCCGTTTACTGGATTTACCCTCACGTAAAAATAGACTGCTGCATTTGGATTATCATCCGTTGAATGTGATGGCTGACGGCGGAAAAATTAGCGGCGTACTGGATTGGGCGAACGCTCGTGCTGGTGATCCCCGCGCCGATTTCGCCCGTACCTACGCTATTTTGAGGATTGAACGTTACAGCCCCGACCGTGAGCCTTTCAAATTGACTGTAGGCCGCCGTTTGTTAGCCTATTTCTGGCGCAGAGGCTATCTGCAAGCAGGTGGTCAATTGGACGAGATGGCGCTCTTTTATGCGTGGGCAGGCGCAAGCATGATCCGCGACCTCTCACCCAAAATTGGTAGACCGGGTATCTGGTTGCAAGATCACCACCTCGACTCGGTTCGCAAATGGCGCGACCACTGGAAACGTCAGGCGGGTATTTAAATATTCATGCTCAGTTGAATAAGAAATCAAACCCATTATTTTAGACTTCACGCTGTGCTATCTGTGGGAGTATAAGTCGGAACGGGAGTAAATGTTGGGAAGGCCGTTGGAGCGGCTAAGGGCGGTATTGAGAGTAAATCACTGGTTCGGAAAAAAGCGTAGCGTCCTGTTTCTTGCACTCTTAGAGCTAACCAATTTCCATCAGGTGAGAAATATGAAAAGGTACTGTCTGCATTGTATTGGTTGAGTGGGAGGAGAAACTGCACTTCTTGAGTTTGGATATTATAGGTGTAAATCCCAGCCTTCAAAATGAAACGAAGTTCTACTTGGCTGTTGCCTAAGATGACTAAAATACGCTGTGGATTATTTGGAACAAAGGCCGCATCTTTGACGTTGCTCCCATTGAAGGCATCGATTATTGTATTGGCTTTTGGTGCTTCTGGATTCCAAATCACGAGGTAAGATTGAGCCTCGTTAGTACTGAATTCCGCCTTTCGAAAGTTGGTCAGATCAGACATGGTTGTCAGGACTTGGTGTTCATGAACATCGAAAACTTTGTTGGAATCAACGGGTGTGAATATTCGGTTTCCTGCCATCAGTGCCGGTTCAATAAGCCCGACCGAGTAAATTTGAGTTTGGCTCAAGTCTTCTCGATCAACGAGATGAAGGTAATACAGAATGGGATCAAACTCATAAGCGCTAACGCCTGCGCCTTCAATGACAATACTTTGGTCATCATCCGACCATACGATTGGTGAGTGATCAGGTGCTAAATAATCGATTGATGTCTCAAAAATTTCTTGGGTTGTTCGATTAGCAATCGTCACTTTTCCCTTCAATGATGGATAGACAAGAATCGCTCCATCTAATGAGGTACTGATAAATCCCTCTGTATGGAAAACACGTTTTTCCATAGCACTCAGGTTGGGATATAACGGCCAGACACTGCTTTCAACCAAGCCGCCCGTCTGAGGATTGAAGGCTTCCCAATAGGGTGCTGCCATAAAAACGTCGCTTGCTGTCCGCGTGACATTTGGAAAATCTTTTCCGATATTTTGGTAGACAAAAAGCTGACTATCTGATGACCACTCTGAATATTGCCCACCCGTGGGGCTTTGGATGGTTGGAGTCTGAGCTGAGATGATCGTCATTCCAGCAAACAGCACTGCAATTGTAAGAGCGATAGTTTTACGCATAATTTCCTGTTTACTTCAGCGATATTTAATGGGTATTAATCTTCACATGTGCATACTGCTTGCGATACGTCACAGGCGAAACTTGCGTATGCCGCCGGAAGATGCGCCGGAAATAATCGGGTTCTGAGAAACCACATTTTTCCGCGATTTGCTCGACGGTCATTTCGCTGTCCAACAGGTAATGACAGGCCACATGTACCCGCCGCTTTTGGATGGCCTCGGTCAAGGTGCAGTGATAAATCTGGCGATAAACCCGCCCCAAATAATCCGCATTATAGCCCAACTCAAACGCGATTTTTCCGGCTGTAATCGGGCGGTCATAATTCAGACGAATAAACGTATTCGCCCACGTCGCAATCGCTTTGAGGTCGCTGCTTTCCACAGAAGGAACTTCCTGCGAACGCGCCACCTCCACCAGCATGAGTGTGGTCAGCAAGTTCGCCGCATACGGATGCAGCGCCCCGGTTTCCTGATCATCCAAAAAGATGCGGAACAGCCGTTCAATCCGTTCCGGTTCCCTGATGGTCTTGTGCTGCGGCATTCGCATAAACGGGATATACGCGCTGTTCTCGTCATCCAGAGTGTTTTCATCAAGGTCGAAATGAATCCAGTAGAAGCGCAAATCGGGTGGCATCGGTTTGCCGCCGCCATGCTTCCGACCCGGCCACAGATGCAGGCTTTGTCCCGCCTCGACATGGAAGGTGTGATCGCCCTCCCACATATCCAAACACCCCTCTTTGACAAGGATAAGTTCGTGCGAGTCGATGACGCGCGTCGGATGTATCGCTGCCCCTCGCGAGACGAATAACCCCGCGTTTTGGGCGCGTATCGGGCTAATAATGTTCAAATGAAGGGTATTTTGGGTGGTCATGGTGTCATCTCAAAAAGTCGGATTTATCTTCCTATTCTACGGCTTCTAGGCTGGCGAAAAAAGGGGGCGATGCAATAAACTACAGAGGCTAGCAGTCCATAACTATTAAATAGAGGTTTATCTTGACGAGCAGTATTCAACAAAATACGCCGGTCTCTTTAAAAAATGTAGTCATTGATGAAGGTTTCTGGGGCGCACGGCAGGCCAACAACCGTGAACACACGCTTCCGGCAGTCAAACACCAGATGGAAAAAACAGGTCGCGTGGATGCGTGGAAGCTGGATTGGAAGCCCGGACAGCCGCACAAACCCCACATTTTCTGGGACTCAGATGCGGGCAAATGGATCGAAGCCGCCGCTTACAGCCTGACGACACATCCTGACACGGAGCTTGAATCCTACATGGATTCCTTCATTGACATGATCGCCGCAGCCCAACAGCCGGACGGTTATCTCAACATTTTCTTCACCGCTGTCGAACCCCAAAACAAACTCAAGAACCTGCGTGATTGGCACGAATTTTACGATGCCGGTCACTTGGCCGAAGCCGCCGTCGCCTACTTCGATGCGACTGGCAAACGCAAACTCCTCGATGTGATGTGTCGTTACGTCGACTATATCGCTACCCTCTTCGGCCCCGACGAAGGTCAAATACACGGTTACGATGGACATCCTGAAGTCGAACTCGCCCTCGTGCGCCTCTACCATGCCACGGGCGAAGAACGCTACTTGAACCTCTCCAAATATTTCATCGACGAACGCGGCAAGCAGCCCTTGTTCTTTGACCAAGAAGCCATCGCACGCGGCGAAGACCCCAAGCAGTATTGGGCGAAAACCTATCGTTACTGCCAAGCACACATCCCCGTCCGCGAACAAGACATGGCGACCGGACATTCTGTTCGCGCGGCTTATCTCTACTCCGGCATGGCAGACATCGCTGCCGAAACAGGTGACGAAGCGCTCAAGCAAGCCTGCCTCTCCATCTGGGATGATCTCAATCAGCATCACTTGTATATCACGGGCGGCCTTGGCCCGGCTCACGCTAACGAAGGCTTCACTGTTCCCTACGACCTGCCCAATGAAACTGCTTATGCCGAAACCTGTGCCTCGATAGCGCTGGTCTTCTGGGCGTGGCGCATGTTCAAGCTCGATCCCGACAGCAAGTACATCGACACTATGGAACGCGCCCTCTACAACAACGTCCTCAGCGGCGTATCACATGAAGGTGACCACTTCTTCTACGCCAATCCGCTGGCGGCCTTCCCCAACGTCACCCCGCATGGCAACTGGAGTGGCATCGTCGGTGAGCGCGATTATCGTCGTTCCGAATGGTTTGATTGTGCCTGCTGCCCGCCCAATCTGGCACGGATGGTCGCCAGCGTCGGCGGTTACATTTACTCCACCGATGCCGACACACTCTATGTGCATCTCTACACCGCCAACCACGCTGAGATGAATGTCAACAATCGCGCTGTGAAAATCAGCCAACAAACCGAGTATCCGTGGCAGGGACAAATCCGCCTTCAGGTCGATGTCGATCAACCGGGACGTTTCCGGCTTGGGCTGCGGATTCCCGGCTGGTGCAGAAGCTATACCCTCAAGGTCAACGGTCAAGCCGTCACCACCGCCGCCACCAAAGGTTATGTCCTCATCGAACGCGAATGGTCGAGCGGCGACGAAATCACCCTCGCTTTGGATATGCCGGTCGAGCGCGTGCTGCCGCATCCTCAGATTCGCCACGACGCAGGTAACATCGCCTTGCAGCGCGGCCCGGTCGTCTACTGCATCGAAGAAGTCGATAACGGCGACAATCTGGCGAATGTCATCATCCCGCACGATGCCCGCATGATTACGACTTTTGAGCCGGATTTATTCGACGGTGTTTCGGTGATTAACATCGAAGGTCAGCGCACGGTTGCCGATTGGAAGGGTGGCCTCTACCAACCGGAGTCCATTCAAACGGTCACCCGCACACCCGCCGCCCTCAAAGCTATTCCCTATGCTTTCTGGGCCAACCGCCAACCCGGTGAAATGCGCGTCTGGATTCGCGAAAACTAATTTCTCCTCAGTCAACACAAAATCTAAGAAGGGGTGCATCAGCACTCCTTTTTTATCTAACGATCAACACCCGCGCCAATTTCCCCCTCACCACCGACGAACGCCGCTGCCGTTACTGCGTCTATCGTTCGCTCAACAATCGTGGCACCGAAGCCGGATCACTTGCGAATTTTGACGCAAACCTTGATACTAATATAGATGAAAGTGATTATACTATTGATATAAATCAAATTGCAGAAATTGAGTTTTAGATACAGAAAGCGAAATATTTTCATGAATGACGAAAGTTTATTTGACAAAATTATTGGTGAGCTAAGAGCCAAACTAGAACAAAATGAAAATTTTCAGCAAGCGTTAATAGATCAAACAATTAATATATTAAAACAACCAAATTTCAAAATCGAAGACATGACAAAACTTATTGAATCCTCCGCTAATGAGGATGCTAATCAATGAGAATCCATAAACTTGAAATTCAGAATATACGAGGTATCACATCTCTGACTCTTGAGCCAAAAGGTAAAAATTTCTTAATCAGTGGGCCAAATGGAACAGGCAAGAGTTCTGTAGTCGATGCAATCGATTTTTTACTTACAGGTGATATTACGCATCTTACGGGGCGTGGTACAAAAGGTATATCTATAAAAAAATATGGTTCTCACCTCGATAAAAGGAAACAACTAGAGGAATGTTTTGTCTCGGCAGAAATGACACTAAACAACAAAGATCATTTTACTATCAAAAGAACTGTACTTACTCCCGATCAATTAATTATAAGTGATGAAACACAATTAGATGCACTCAATAACGCACTTACTTTAGCCAACGAAGGCCAACATATTCTTACACGGCGTGAAATTCTCAGTTATATTGCGACTGAACCATCAAATCGGGCACAACGAATTTTAGCGCTCTTAAATTTAAGCAACATAGAAGATATGAGACAATCGCTTGTCAAAGTAGTTCGCCATTTTAAAGAAAAAGACATTAGACTAGAAGGCATTCTCGATGCAGAAAGAGCGCAGGTTGCCTCAATTCTTCAAACTCCAAACTTTAACGATGAAATTCTTCTAGAATTTATCAATACCCAGCGACATATTCTTGGTTCTGAACCTTTCATTGAACTGAATTTGCAAGAAATTAGAGCAGGAGTTCAGTATAGTGACGAGCGCCGTAACAAAACTGAAGGGATTATTTCTCTTCAGACCGAATTAGAAAATCTTAAGAATTTTACTCAGAAACAAGGTAATCAACTCCGTTCTCTAGACTTTGAACTTCGACAAAAATTGATCTCGCTTTTGACAAATCCAGAACTTGCCCATGCATTAGAACAACACAAACTAACCGAACTTGGAATTGAATTGCTTGACGACTCTGGCCTATGTCCCCTTTGCGAAGCTCAGTGGGAACCAGTGGAACTGCGAGTCAAACTTGAAACCAAATTACAATTAGGAGAACAAGCAAAAATTCTACGTGAAGAGATTGATAGTATCGGTAAAAAAATTGCTGAATTGATTAATTTCCTGCTTTCTAGTTTGCGACGTGTTACTGCAATCGCTAGTCAGATAAACTTCGTTCAAGAGGCAAGCCTAAGAAACTGGCAATTAGAAATTGAAAACTTCCTAGCAGTTGTTAAAAACCTTGGGACTGAATATATAAAATATGTTTCGGAACAAGTTGCCGTAGGATTTATTACTCCTCAAATTCAATCCGAGTTGACTAATTTAGAGTCTGAACTTCAATTAAAAGCTACAGTTATCTCACCCGAACAGGAAGCCTATGATCGTCTAGTTCAACTGGAACAAGCTATTCGAAGTTGGAAACGAGCAGATTTTGCAAATCAGCAATCCAAAACAGAATTTAATTTTGCTCAAACTTTGCAGCAAGAGTTTCTTGCCTCGCGCGACAAAGTATTAAACGATTTATATGAACAAATTCGTGAGCGCTTTGAGGACATCTATAGAAGACTGCATTTCGAAGATGAAAGTAGCTTCTCCGCAACACTCACACCAAGCGATGCAGGACTAAATTTGGAAGTAGAGTTTTACGGAAGAGGCAAACATCCCCCCCTTGCATTACATAGTGAAGGCCACCAAGATAGCATGGGACTTTGTCTATTTCTTGCTCTGGCAGAAAAAGTGGCTCGAGATCGTATGAGTCTTATTATTTTAGATGATGTTGTGATGTCTGTAGACGCAGATCACAGGAAAAATCTTTGCAAAGTTCTTAATGAATCATTTAGAGAATTCCAAATTATTATCGCTACTCATGACAAAACTTGGCATCATCAGTTAAGACACGAAGGCGTAATCCATAAAAATGACACAGTAGAATTCTTAAGTTGGCATATTGCAACTGGACCTCGTATAAACGAAAAAATTGATGTTTGGGAAAAAATTGACGAAGATTTAGGTAATAATGATATTTCCGCAGCAGCACACAAGTTGCGTAGGTGGGCAGAAATGTATTTTGCGGAAGTTTGTGAACGACTCGGAGCAAAGGTACTTTTTCGGCAGGATGCCAGATGGGATTTGGGAGATCTTCTTCATCCAGCTATACATAGATGGAAAGAACTAAATCGAAAAGCGACTAACACAGCGAATTCGTGGGATGATGGAGACAAACGCAAAGAATTAGTCGAAATTGGAGATCAGTTTGGCAAAGCAGTGGAGCGCACCCAAGCTGAACAATGGATAATTAATCCTTTAGTTCATTACAACTCGTGGCTTGACTTAAGCAAGCATGATTTTGCCAGCGTATCGGAAGCATTTAAAGATTTGACAGACTATTTTGAATGTCCAAAATGTGGAAAGATGCTATCTCTCGATAACATTATTACTCCAAAATCTTTACAATGCTCATGTTCAAAAACCAATTGGAATTTGAAAATGAAAGATGAAAAATAAAATCGACATGAATTACCCAACTATTTTCAGCCATATATAACTTAATCACCTCAATCAATCGCACAGTTGCAACAATTCTGACTTCTTCGTGCCATTGCATTAGACTCAGAACTCACTACTATTTCTCAGGTTTACTTTCCGTTTGTGCCACAAACCAAACCCTAACCATCCACCAACCCCACGCCCCATCGCGCTCCCTCAAAATCGTTAGCGCCAACATCCCAAAAGAGTTACCAAATGTTCTTCCAAATAGTAACCCGTTTGCGCTTCACTTGTTATATGATGGTCATCGGCGCATTTGCATTGGCTCCCTCCATCGCTTGCGGGGGAGGGTTGGGGTGGGGGTTTCTGATTGCCATGAAACCACTTTTGCTTTCGCCGCATATTCTGCATTGGCTCCCTTGCCCTGTTACTACGGGGAAAGGGTTGGGGTTAGGGGTCGTAATTGGCAATCTTGGTGGCGGCAGCCCCACCACCATAATTGCCGCAGCTTTAGCCGGGCCAACCGCTGAAATGTCGCCAAATTTGCCAAAAAATGGTCAGTTATGGACAATCTTTCGCCAAAATCGCCAACAAATTTGCCATGTATTGCTCCCCTTCCCCGTGCAAAGCCTCCTGTGGATGTTACTATGGGCGGAAGGGGCTGGGGGTTAGGGGTATGATTGCCAACCGCCACCGCCGCCACAACTGATAACCATTTCCGGGATTAGCAGCTTGCAACTTTCCCCTATGACTGTAGACTAAGGATACTGATTATATAACTTTTAGTTAAACAACCTATGAAACGCTGGCTCGATCCTATTCCCTTGACCATCCCCGACGATCTCCTACAGGCCGTCGGAGGGCATCCGGTTGTCGCCCAGCGTCTCGTCCGGCAGGGTATCACCACCCCGCAGGCCGCCGACCAATTTCTCTCGCCGGATGATTACGTTCCGGCCTCACCCTACGACCTGCCCGATATGGATCTCGCGGTCGCCCGTGTCCAGCAGTCCATCGCGGATCACCAACCCATCCTTGTCTGGGGTGATTTTGATGTCGATGGGCAAACCTCAACCGCTTTGCTCGTGTCTGCCCTGCGTGAACTCGGTGCGAACGTCACCTACCACATTCCCAACCGCTTCACCGAGGGTCATGGCATCCATCTGCCCACCCTCACGACCCTGTTGGATGGTAGTGTTGATCTGCTGCTCACCTGTGACACCGGCATCACGGCTAATTCAGCCATCCATCTCGCCCACATGCACCATGTTGATGTGGTCGTCACCGATCATCATGTGCTGCCCTTCCTCCTGCCCGAAGCCGAAGCCGTGGTCAACCCCATGCGCCTCCCTAAAGGCCATCCTATGCGTGAGCTTCCCGGTGTTGGCACGGCCTATCAACTCGTCCGCGCTCTCTACGGAGACAAGCCCTCCGACCACCTGTTGGATTTAGTCGCCCTCGGCATCGTCGCGGATGTCATGGTTCAGGTGGATGATACCCGCTACTGGCTCCAACGCGGTCTTGAAATCCTGCGTAATGACCCGCGTCCCGGCATACAGGCCATCCTTGAACGCGCCGAGATCAACCCGCCTGATCTCACCGAAAGTGACATCGGTTTCTCGCTCGGCCCACGCTTGAATGCCCTCGGACGCTTGGCTGATGCGAACCCGGCTGTTGAACTCCTGACCACCTCCGATAAATCCATCATCACCGAGCGCGTCAATGAACTCGAAGGGCTGAACCAAAAACGTCGCTTCCTCACCCGTCAGGTCTATCAGGGCGCACAACAAAAAATCCAAGAGGATGATTCGCTCCTCAAGTACGCGGCTCTGGTCGTTTCGGGGGAGGGCTGGCACAGTGGTGTTGTGGGTATCGTAGCCAGCCGCTTAGCCGAGGATTACGCCTGTCCGGTCATCGTCCTCTCGGAAAACGAAGGCTTACTCAGTGGATCAGCCCGTTCGGTCGCGGGCTGTAATATCATCGAGGCCATCGCGTCCCAATCGGCGCTGCTCAAAACTTATGGTGGGCATAACATGGCTGCTGGCCTCAGCCTTCCGGCCTATAAACTATTCGAGTTCCGGCGTGGACTCTCTGGCGTTGTCCGTGCGTCGCTCGGCACAACCGAAGTCGAACCCCAACTCGCCATTGATGCCTACCTCGACCTGCCCGAAATCAATCTGCCCTTTGCCGAGGACATTGCCCGCCTCGCGCCCTTCGGTAATGGAAATCCACCCCTCACCCTTGCTACCCGAAACCTGCACGTCAAGAGTCGTCGTACCCTCGGCAGTCGTGGCGATCATCTCGAACTGCGTCTCGCTGATGATGATGGAAACGAACAGCGCGTCATCTGGTGGTTCGGTGATATGGATGCTGTGCCACAAGGCAAGTTTGATCTGGCCTACACTGTTCGCCCTAACGTCTTTAATGGCAAGCGCGAAAGCCTCATCGAATGGCTGGACGCGCGTGTTTCCGATGCCAACCTCGCCTTAGCCGATAATAAATCCGCCTTCACTGTCCTTGATTATCGTCGTGAAGCCGACCCACAAACCCTGTTCGCCCAAGTCCAATCGACTTACCCTGATGTACTGGTCTGGCGTGAAGGCACAACCGACATCGAAGGCGTGGATCGTTATCACCTGCGTCCGGCTCAAACCTTGGTCGTCTGGTCAGCCCCGCCTGATCCCGATATTTGGCACTCCGCCCTCACCATCGTCCAACCCCAAACCTTGATCCTCTTCGGTCAACATGCCCCTTTGGAGACACCCAAAGCGCTGCTTCCCTACCTCGCCGGATTGCTCAAGTACGCTCTCAACCATAAACAGGGCATGATAACCGCCAGCGAACTCGCCGCCCTCACTGGTCAAACCGACCTGATGATCCGCACCTGTCTCAAATGGTTCAACCAGAACACCGAAATCGCAACCACAGCCTTTTCCGAGGACATGTACCAGCTCACCAACAATCCCGCGCCCTCACAAATATCCTCGACCATCTATCCCGAACGCCTCAAGACCCTCGCCACCGAAACCAATGCCTATCGTCTCTACTGGCGCTCCCTCAAATTTGATTAAACGTGCTCCTGATCTTATATTTTATAAAACGCGCACACTAGATAAACCAAATGACGAACATCATAATGGTGTGCCGGGTTTAATTTTTCCTGTGAGTTTTATCCATGCTAGAAATTTGCTCCACAAGCCCAGTGCAGGACTCATATGAGCGACACTAATACACAAAATACAATTAATAAGATTATTGTCCCCATCTCCAACCCCGACTCAGCCGAAGATTTGCTCAGGTTGGCTTGCGCTCTCGTAAATTCTGAAGAAGGCCGAGTCATTGGGCTTTTTATATTGCGCGGTGATCTTGATGATGAAGCAGAAACAATTGATCAGTTAGAACCGCTCATGGAGCAGTTACTGGCTGAAGGCTATACCGTTAAACTTCAAACCCATAAATCGAGCAGTGTGGCTCGTGGAATATTGGACGCTGCCCGTGATGAAGGGGGTGATTTAATCATTCTAGGTGTCCAGCATTCAAGTCCCGAACAAGTAGTACTCGGTACAATTGGCGAAAATGTGATAGCTGCAATATCATGCCCTGTCTTGATTTATCGTCCATCAAGAACCGAACAAAAAGCGCATCGTATCGTTGTCCCAACCGATGGCAGTTTGCCTGCAAAAACAGCCTCTCGGATTGGTATCCAACTTGCAGCTCATTATCACATCGAAACTGAGGTTGTTTATGTACAACCGAGTTATCGCTCACGCTGGGAAGGCTTAGGACACATTGAACAAACATTGGAAGATATTCCTAACACAGAGCATGTCAAACGGACACTGATAACCGCTCAAAATCCCGCTCAAGGTCTCTTAGCCCGTTTGAATGATGACGATTTGCTAGTGGTGGGTTATTCGGGTCGCTCTGACTTTGAACGCTGGCTATTTGGTGATTTTTCCCGACAAATGTTGATGCGCTCACGCTGCGCCGTTGTGCTTGTGTCCCCAAGCGTACAAACCAACCCACTTTTCCATCGGGCTCGAAAGGGCTTCAATCGTTTTGTTTTGCGGCTGACCCCCGCCGAGCAAGAAGACATTGAACGTCAGGCATTTGATATGTCTGCGGCAAATCTCGACTATCTGGTACTCATTGGGATTGCGGCAATGCTGGCTTCACTCGGCTTGCTGGCGAATAGTGTCGCTGTCATTATCGGCGCGATGCTGGTAGCGCCTTTCATGCAGCCTTGTATAGCCTTTGCCGTCGGTATGGCAACCAGTCAAATGGCACTGGCAAGAAGGGCAGTAATGAGCCTGTTAATCGGTATTCCGTTTGCTGTACTGATCGCGGCATTGACGGGTTTACTGGCACAAGGGCGGCCTTTCACTGCCGAGATGTTGGCGCGTGGCAACCCGACCCTATTAGATGTGATGGTCGCTTTCGCCTCTGGTGTAATGGGTGCTTATGCCACCGCTCGTAAAGATATTCCCTCAGCCTTGGCGGGTGTCGCCATTGCTGCTGCATTGATGCCGCCGCTCTGTACATTTGGCTTGGGCTTAACCGCTGGAAATCTTGACCTCGGATTACGAGCAGGGCTGCTCTTTCTAACCAACATAGTTTGCATCGCCATAGCCGCTTGGGTCGTGTTCTTTTTACTGGGACTTCGCCCCGTACTCAATAAGACAGTAGAACGCGTCCGCTATGCAACGCTAGTTGCCTTTGCCTTGTTGGTGTTATTGACGATGGGATCACTCGTGAATCTCAGTGCCAACACGAACCGTTCCCAGCAGGTGGTACAATGGCTTGCAACCGCTTTTCTACCCGCACAAATACATGACGTAGAAGTGCAAGAAGGAATACCGGTTAAAGTCACGGTGGTTGTCCGTTCCAACACCATCGTCAATGAGACACAAGTGACGGCTATCGAAAAGATGCTGGCGGAAAAACTCTCCAGACCCGTTCATTTGGAAATTGTTTTCCAGCAAACCATTTCAGCACCATAAACCGTCAGACTGATTTCCCATATAGAAGTAACCTTTTGAAGGTTTACACGGCACCCAATCCTGCATCTCATAAGCCTCTAATTCAGGTGTGAATTAAGGACAGAAAAGGCCAAATGCTTGAAGAAATATTGAGCCAAGGATCCGCGCCGGATTTGTTGGCAATTTTATTAAGAGTCGTTCTAATCGTCGTCATTTTGCTGTCAACGTCAATCGGACAGCGAGTGGCACGCTGGTTGGTCGTCCGTCTCGTAGAAGCCTTACTCTTTGCCATCACACGGGTGAGTCAGTTTGATATTCAATTTGAAGCAAAACTGAGTCATACCTTTGCCCGCCCTGTGCAAACGATTGTGATGGCTGTTGGAATTCGTTTAGCGATTGCCCTCTTAGAACTTTCTCCGCTGCTCGAACGGCTTATCGATCAATTTTTTACCAGTATTATTACCGTCGCCTTATTCTGGTTGCTCTACCGGATAGTCAATGTTGTCACCCATTATTATGTTTCACAGGCTGCCCTCGAATCCTCACCGCTTGATGAAACTATCGTCCAATTTGCCCGTCAAATTGGCAACGTTCTCATTGTTATTTTTGCAGTGGTTTTCGTCTTACAGCAGTGGGGTCAGGATGTTGGCGGTCTAGTCGCCGGATTGGGGATCGCCAGTTTGGCGGTTGCCTTAGCCGCGCAAGAGGCCCTGTCGAATATCATCGCTTATTTCGCAATCGTCGCTGATTCCCCCTTTAAAGTAGGCGATTTCATCATCATTAATGATTTGGTCAAAGGAAAAGTTCAGGAGATTAGTTTTCGCAGCACCCGCATTCGAACCATCGACAATGCCATCATGATTATCCCCAATAATAAGATTGCTAATGCCAACGTAGTTAATTGGGCAAGGACGCGCAAGCGCCGCTTAGATATGGTCGTTGGTCTGACCTACGACTCAACCCCTGAACAAATTGAAGCGGTGATGAAAGCGACCACAACCATGCTTGAGGATCATGACCACGTCACCAATGATCGTCTAGTCGTTGAATTTGTGGAGTTTGGCGAAAGCTCACTCAATCTCCGCATGGCCTTCATGGTCAAAAGTAATTCATGGGAAGACCTCGAGACCGTCAAAACCGATATAAACCTCAAGCTTATGCACATTTTCACAGACAACGGAGTCTCCATAGCCTTTCCAACCCGCACCCTACTCTTATCCCAAAACCAATGACTTTTCGTTATCGGCTCTTATAGGTCTCTCTCATCCCAAACCTATTATTTACTAAGTTTATTTTCGGTTAACCCGACAAACCATTCCCCAACCATCTATCAACCCGCTTAACACTCCTACTCCCTCAAATCGTTAGCGTCAATCCTCGAAAAGAGTTACCAAATGTTCTTCCAAATAGTAACCCGTTCGTTTCCCACATCGAATATACTGTTTATCGGAATGATTGTCTTGCTCCCTTGCCCTGTTACTATGGGGAAAGGGTTGGGGTTAGGGGTACTGAATGGCAATCTTGGCGGCGGCAGTCCTCTCGCCAAGATTGCCGCAACATCAGCCGAGCAATCCGCTGAAATTGCCAAAAAAACACGCTAAATAGGATGAAATTCGCCAAAATTGACAGGCTTTTCGCCAATAAATCGTAAACACAAACTGAGGTTTGACTGGTAGCTGAGACTGAGGACTAAAATGCACTACTGAATCTGAAGAATCCGCCGAACTTTCCGAATCAACAAGTTTTGTTTCGACTGATAGCTGGAGACTGAAGACTAAAGACTAAAAGCTACTGACTATCGACTTTGCGATCTTTCAGCCGTCGCACAAACTTCAATCCCGACCAGCGCTCATCCACCGCGATCACCTTCACATCCACCAGCCCACTCGCAAGCCCGAACTCGCGGATGAAGTTCTCATCAAGATCGGTATTCATCTTCGCCACCTTCTTAGGCCAAGATACCCACAACATTCCGGCAGTCGTCAGCGCGTCCCGCAAAATCGGGAACTCTCGCTCATAAACCGCCCGTTCCATCACAAAAATTTGGATCAGGTCGAACATACCGCTCAACTCACGGGCAACTTCTACGCCATCAAACGCTGCGCCCAACGTCACCTCGTAGCCCTCCGGCGCGTGCAGGATGATGATCCGCTGACCGGCTTTGATACCCATCTTCTGCGCCAGTGGCTTACCCGAATAACCGCTGGTCACGAAGTTCGCCCCCAACTCGCCAGCGCCTTCAATCGGGAACGAACGCCGCCTTCAGCAATTGGGCTGCTCACTGCCACCGATTTCGCCCGCGCACTGGTAATCAGCGCCACCGCCACCACGATCACCAACGCCGCCAGCAGTTCGCGTGGGTTGAGCATCTCGCCCGCCAGCGCCCCGATGAACAAGGCTACCACCGGATTCACATAAGCATAGGTCGCTACCCGGTTGGGTGCGCTCACGCTCAACAACCACATATAACAACTAAACGCGATCACCGACGAACCAACGATTAAGTAAACCAAGGAAAGGATTGATTGATTTGAAACCGCCGCGAGAGTCCAACGGCTTGGCTCCCCTGAAATTAAACTTGCGATCAAAAACATCGTCCCACTGCAAAACAGGTTCATGCCAGAAGCTAATGCCGACGAACTCGGTTTATCCACTTTCCGTGAAAGAAGTGATCCAACCGCCCAAAAAACAGCCGAGCCTAACACCAATAACCCGCCAAAAGGATCAATGCCCTTACCATCGTTAGTAAACATCATCACCACACCCACGAAACCCAACATCAGTCCCACCAATGAGCGTCCCGCAGGCCGCGCTTCACCCTGCCACAGCCAACCCAACACCGCCATCCATAAAGGCAGTGTGGCATATAGCACCGCCGCTAATCCTGATGGAACCGTTTTTTCGCCCAACACCAAGGTACTGTTCGCCCCGAAGAACATCAAAAATCCCAAAATCGCTGCCGAGCGCCATTGCGCCCATGTGGGCTTCTGCGCCCCGCTGCGCCAAGCTACCACCATGAGGATGACTCCCGCACAGGTGAAGCGGATGAACGAAATCATCAAAGGGGGTATTGTTTCCAGTGAGATGCGGATCGCGAGGAAGCTGCCACCCCATAGAAAGTAAATCGCGATGAATGAGAGGATCACACGCCACAAAGGGGCGTTTGAGCGGGCAGCAGACATAGATGAAAGTTCCTTCTTCAATAGGATTATTTCATTCTAACAGATGCACCCGCTTTAATATTAAGTCCAATTAGCAGTTAATTACGCCTCACTCGTTGATGGAATAACCACCACAGGCTTGGTTGAGCGCGACGCATTGTAAGTCGTGATAATCACCACCGAGCCAATAATAATCGCTGCCGCAATCAGCGTCTTGATGGTCAGCGGTTCGCCTCGGAATAACCAACCGAGAAACACCGCCACCACTGGATTAACATAGGCATAAGTCGCGGCTCGTGTAGGTGTGGCATGTTTAATCAGATAGGTGTAGGCCGTATACGCCACCAGCGCCCCAAACACAATTAGGTATACCAGCGCCACCACCGAAGGCAGCGTCACTTTCGCGAGATCAAGTTTTCCCCACTCACCTAGCACGGTACCGAGTAGGAGTAATAACCCACCACCGCATAACATTTCCATCGCTGTGGTTTGCAGGGAACTAGGAGAAAGCGGTGCGCTGCGAGCATAGAATGTGCCGCTTGCCCAACAAATCGTCGCGATCAAAATCGCGATAATGCCGGGTAGATCAACGGGTTGGCTGCTCTCATCACCACCCAATACTAGTAAACCGATGCCCACCAAGCCAACCAGTACACCCACTGTAACCGGCAAACTCGGACGCGAACCACCGGGACGCAGCCAGTCAATTAACACGATCCACAGTGGAACAATTGCCACCATGAGCGAAGCAATACCTGATGGCACACGCTGTTCCGCCCACACGACACCACCGTTACCCGCTAACAATAACAATGCCCCGATGATTAAGGTTGAGCGCCAATGAATGCGCTTGGGTGTGGGTGTACCGCGCGAGGCCATGAACGTGTATAAAATCGTTCCCGCGATGAGAAACCGTACACCCGCCATCAAGAAGGGAGGCATACTATCCACCGCGTAACGGATCGCGAGGTAGGTTGATCCCCAGATGATATAAACGGCTGCGAATGCCCCGATCAAGCGCCAGTTTCGAGCAGACGGGTTACTAACCGGAAGTGATGTCACATAATCTCCGAACGATAGCAAACTAAATTAAATGAGATGGTTGCTCAGCATCTAAGCTGCTATTGTAAACGGGGTTTGCCAACTAAAAATATCCGTATATTGCCACGCTATATTTTGAGGAGATTTGCACCATGCCCCAAAACCAAACCAATAGGCTGCTCGGCTACCCTGACGATGCGCGCTTATTGATTATCAACGCGGATGATTTCGGGATGTGCCATTCGACTAATGAAGCGATTTTTCGCGGCCTCCGAGAAGGTGTGGTCTGTTCCACAACCTTGATGGTTCCCTGTCCTTGGGCATCACAAGCCATGCATCTGCTTGCAGAAAATCCGGCTATCCCCTTCGGCATTCACTTGACGTTCATCGGTGATAATGTCCTGTATCCTTGGAGGCCGTTGACTTGTAGGGATAAAGTGTCCTCCTTGGTGAATGAAACGGGACAGTTTTACAGTTCCGAGCGCATGGATGAATTTATAGCGCAAGCCAAATTGGACGAGTTGGAAGTAGAATTCAGGGCGCAAATTGAAACCGTGTTGTCAGCCAAACTCAAACCGACTCATCTCGATTGGCATTCCTTTCGTATCGCTCAGAAGCCTGAGATATTCGATGTGATGTTTCGGCTGGCGAGGGAATATGGGCTTGGGTTACGAGTCCGAGAACGCCCCTTAATCGAGAAGGTTCAAGCGCAGAGTTTGCCCGTCAATGACTATGACTTCCTCGATAGTTACGGCTTGGACACCACCAATAAATCGGCAATCTTTGCCCGCCTTCTGCGCGAGTTACCAACTGGATTAAGTGAATGGGCTGTTCATCCCGGTTATGGCAACAGTGAGTTACAAGCTATTGAGCCTAATAGCTGGCAGGTACGCCAAGCCGATTTGGAGTTTTTAACATCGCCCGAAGCACACCAGATTATTCAGCACGAGCGCATCATCCTACTGGATTACAAACCCCTTCAAACCTTATGGAAAGGTCACTAACTTGAATCAAAAGGACACAGCTTTCACCGTGTCCTTACTGACTGCGTTTGTTTAGAGCTTACAGAGGTTCAACCCAATATTGACCGCTGCCGCCTTCGGGTGTCCAGCCAACCACACCGTTGTAGTTGACCTGATACCAGTACAAACCACTGGCACATGTGGCATTGCTCAACACCGCGAAGATGCTTCCCGGTGGAATTTGACCGATAAGCGCCGCGTTGCTGTCCGGTTGAGTGCGGATGTTATTCGGCAAACCGGGTGTCACACGGGCATAACGTCCAGCCGCTAAACGAGGTGCGGGCGCAGTCGAGCAGTTCAGTACCACAGGCACGGTTGCGGTCGGCACAACCACACCACCACTGCTAACTGGTACACCTGTACTATTATAGGCTGTCACGAAGCGGGCATTCACCCAACCAATAATGCCGTTGACGTTGAGCTGCCACCATGTCGTGTTCGCATTGCGTCCGACAATGGGATAGGACTCGAGCCGGTTGATCTTCGTCACAATCGCCCCATTTATCGGGTCAGGCGTAGCACGAACATTCAACTTGTACGCACCGGTTACGGTCGCATAAGCCCCCGTGATGACTGGCGGCGCGGTTGGGATTGGTGTAGCGATGCCACCGCCCGCACCCAATTGTGCGAAATCATAGGTCATGAAGGCGACACCCGTGGCCTCATAGTATTCAATGAGGAAGGTATGCTGTCCCGGAGACAGTGTTACATTTGCGCTGTAGGTTTGGGCGGTCGCGGAATGCCACTCATTCAAGTAGTAGATGTTATCGACTGCCACCCGCACACCATCATCAGCTTTCACAGTCATTTGATAAGTACCACCGGGAAGGGTTTGCACACTAGTCCAACGTGCCGAGAAGTTATCCGACGGAATGCTGGCAGTCGGTGAACCATAACCCCAATCGTGGCTGGGAGTGGGCTCACTCTGAATGAGCGTGGGTGATCCAAATAAGCTGGGATTCGCGAAATACTGGGCTGTCCACGGCCCACTGACCGGAACCGGATTCGAGTTATTCAATGGTGGGAAGTTCGGGCCACTGGGATTGGTCGCCAGATTTGCCCATGTCACATAGACATAAGCGTTGCCCAACTGCTCGGCGTAATCCACCTGAATATGATGAACACCCTGCGCCATCTGAATATCTGCCGAAACGATTTTCGCGACCGAGGCATTGCTAAAAGTGTCGATCAACGCGACACGGTTGTAATCAACCCATATCCGTACTTGATCATCCGCCAGCGCCCAGAAGCGATATGTGCCCTGATTAAAGAACGGGTCAGTACCGAAACGGACGCTGAAATTATCAGAATTGATCCCCGACTGTGGTGCGCCATTGCCCCAATCGAAGGCCACCGCGTTATCTTGCCGTTGAGAAACCGAGCGACCATCCAAGATGTTGTTATTGTAAAACTCGGTATTCCAAACGATACCGGACTGCGCTGCTACCGGAGCGATAGATACAACCATCAGCACCAGCAACCCCATTATGAACCATAACCCTTTACGAGACATTTCCCCACTCCTTCTTTCGTATGCCACCCCATTGCAGGGTACTTGTGCAACCTTTTGAATATGGTTCTATTATAGGAGGAATTCGATCAAGCTGCGCGATCCACAGGACGAACGTCGGGTGTGCGGTGGGTGTGCGTATTGGAGGGTTTATTTCCCTGCGTTATAGTCACCGATTTGCCTTCGCTCGTCCTTCAGAGTCAATTTCATGCGTCGTGATTAGCCAGCGGTGGTCTCGAAGTAGGCACTGACGTTGTGCGGGGCGAATATGCCACGGTCAGTGCAAATCGCGCTGATGAGGTGCGGTGGAGTCACATCAAAGGCGGGATAATATCCTTCGATGCCGTGAATGGCGGTGCGAACCGAGCCATTCTCACCACGGGCGTGAAAAATTTCTTCTGCGTCGCGCCACTCGATAGGAATATCTGCGCCAGTTTTGGTTTTGGGGTCAGGGCCATCGTAACCCAGCACATAAAACGGCTTGCCGAAGTGATGGGCGCTGATGGCGTGTTGAAGTGTGCCGATTTTATTAGTGATATGACCGTCGAGGGTGATGCGGTCAGCCGCGCAAATAAACTTATCCAACTTGCCGATGCTCATCAGGTGGGCGCTCATGCCGTCAGTAATCAACTTGAAGGGGATGCCCATTTCTTGAGCGCTGGCAGCGGTTAGACGCGCACCTTGAAAGTACGGACGTGTCTCGCAGCCCACCAGCGTAATCTGCTTGCCCTGCTGCTTGGCTGTCCACAACATCCAACATAAGGCCGCGCCAGCGATGCAATGTGTGAGGATTTGGTCGCCATCATTGACCAAGCCTGCCGCGAACTGTCCACATTTGCGACTGACCTCATTCCCGCGTTCGATTTCATCGTTGACATAATCGAGCGTGGCACGGAACGGATCACGCTGTTCTCGCAGAGCTTCGTGTGCCACATCCAACGCTGCCGGAATAATGTGGTTGAGATCGTCGGCGGTCGGGCGGGTTGCTAGCAATCGCTTGGCAACCTGTTCCAAGTAAACGGCTTGACGCGTGGGTGAGGCATCCAGATCACGGACAGCCATCGCCAAACCGAGTCCAGCCACATAAGCCAAAGGCGGGCCACCTTGAACGGTCATATCCTCAATGGATTTCGCGACTTCCTCGACGGTTCGCAGCGTGACGAATTCGGTTTGAAAAGGATATTTGCGCCGGTTGAGGACGATAACGGCTCGCTCATCCTCGTCATAACGAAGCGTTTTGAAACGGTCAGCCAGAAGTGCTGGAGGGGTATCTAAGGTAAGGGTCATAACATCGCCTGAATTGATAATCGTGATGTGTTTATTCTACTCCTTGATGGTAAGAGGCGCGTTAGCTTTAAGCGATACGATTAAGGATCGGTTCGCCGTGAAGGTGACGGAGGATGTCCGTGTATTCGGCTGTACGTGAGCCACCATTGCCGGCTGCGATGTGGGGAGTCAATAGAATATTCGCGCCTTGCCGTGCCAGCACCACCAGCGGATTATCAGCCTTAAGTGGTTCATAACGGTAGCTGTCCATCGCTGCCCCGGTGATATGACCGCCACGAATGGCATCCGCAAGAGCTTGCTCGTCAATTGTGCCGCCACTGCCACAGCTCACGAGCATCGCACCGGATTTCATGGCTGCTAACCAACTCGCGTCAATCATATTGACGGTTTCCAGTGAGTATGGCAGTAAGTTGACGAGCATATCACTTTGAGTGCGGAGTACATCAGCATCAACATAAGTTAATCCGAGTTCCGCTTCCACCTTTTCAGGCAAACGTGTCCGCTTATGATAAAGGAGCGCACAACCCCAACCCTTTAATCGACGCGCTAACTCTGAACCAATCTCCCCGAAGCCGAGAATGCCGACTGTTTGCCCATACAGACTGTTGATCTGTTTACGGCCTGACCAGTTATATGCGAAGGTGTTTTCGTCGGTGCGACGGCTTTCCCCCCATTGAGCATCAGCCTCTAATGCAATCGCCTGAACCTCACGCAGCTTTTTGACCAGCGCCAACATTTGCATGACGGTATGTTCAGCGACCGCGACCACATTGGCATCCGACCATGTGCAAACGATGATGTTCGCCGCCTTTGCAGCCGCTAGATCAATATCATAAGTCATTGAACCCAAGCGCAAGATCAACTTGAGCTTGGGCGCGGCCTGCAATACTTTTGCGTCAATGACACCCACCCGTTCGGAAATAAAATATTCGGTCTGTGCCAGATGAGGCATTAGGTCATCAAGTGAGGGGTGATAGAGCATAGTCACGCTGAGTTCAGGTGGTGCAGCATCCAACGCCCGCTGCTGATGGTGAGGACTGCGGTTGCTGGTAAAGAGGGTGGGGTGCGGCATAAAAGGATTGTCCCTTACCTAAACAAAAAGAGCTTGCCAGCGGCAAGCCCCTACATCAATCATTGCTGATTGGTTGTTATTCTTCGCTCGGTGTCGTGACTGGTTTCGGTTTCATCGGCAGTGGATTACCAAAACGGTCGGTCAACACGGGTTGCTCACGTTGATCCGGTGGTGGCAGCGGACGTTTACGACGTACCGGTGTCGTGGGTAAAGTCGGTACATCGGATGACTGCCCGTTATCCCGCTGCGGACGCGAACTGTTATATTGCGGGCGTGTGTCATTGCGGCGTTCACCCTGCGGACTGTTATTGTCACGCGATTGGTTGCTGCCGTTTGGTCGCTGACCTGAAGGACGGCTTCCTTGGGTACGGTTATCACGCGACTGACCGTTAGTGGACTCACCGGCAGGGCGACCCCCTTGTGTGCGGTTATCATCGCGCGGTTGGACACCTTGAGGGTTGTAACTACCGTTACCAAACTGCGGACGTTCGCCTTGAGTTGGCTGTGGTCGCGGCGAGTTGTCGCGCTGCGGACGTGAGTCGTTGCGGCGTTCGCCCTGTGGACGATTCTCGCGGGCGGGTTGTTGAGCCGCTTGCGGACGTGATGTGCCATTTTGGGGTCGTTCGCCTTGTGCCGCCTGTGAACGCGGGTTATTGCCTTGTTCGCCCTGACCATTTTGGGGTCGGGGTTCACTACGACCATTCCCATTACGGGAACGCTGCCCCTGTGAACGTCCGTTACCGTTGCCCTGTCCTTGTTGTGGGCGTTCACTGTTTTGTGGACGAGGCGCTTGTGCGCGTGGCCCACCGCGACGGTTGAAGTCGGTTGGCTGCGGGGTCGCGTGGGTCGAAAGGAACGGATGATCCTCGACCACTGGCACATGCAGCTTAATCAAGCGTTCAATATCCCGTAGGAAAGCGCGTTCTTCGACATCACAGAACGAGAAAGCGATGCCTGATGCGCCCGCCCGCGCCGTGCGTCCGATGCGATGCACGTAAGTTTCCGGTTCATTGGGCAGCTCGTAGTTGATGATGTGGCTGATTTCATCCACATCCAGCCCACGCGCGGCAATGTCGGTCGCGACCAAAACCCGCGTCCGGCCTGATTTGAAATTCTTGAGTGCTGCTTCACGGGCAGTCTGCGACTTATTACCGTGAATGGCTTCGGCATGAATGCGTCCGGCTTCAAGCCGTTGGACGACTTTATTCGCACCATGCTTGGTACGGGTAAAGACCAGCACACGGCTAATGCTCTTATCTTGCAAGAGATGTTCGAGCAAAGCAGGCTTATCTTTCTTCTCGACAAAGAAGACCGACTGCTCGATTTTGTCTACAGTAGAAGCAACCGGAGTCACTTCGACCTTGACCGGATCAATTAAGATATTGCGTGACAAATCTTGGATTTCATCAGGCATGGTGGCAGAAAAGAGCAAGGTTTGTCGCTGTTTGGGTAGTGCGGAAATAATACGCCGCACGTCATGGATAAAGCCCATATCGAGCATCCGGTCGGCTTCATCCAACACGAATACTTCAACTTTATCGAGTCTGACGTGACCTTGATTCATCAGGTCAAGCAAGCGCCCGGGTGCGGCGACCACGACATCAGGGCCGTTACGCAGCTTATCGACCTGCGGCTGCTGACCGACACCACCGAATATGGTAACTTGTTTCACGCCGGTATTGCGTCCATAAGCACGGAAGCTGTCACCAATTTGGCTGGCAAGTTCGCGTGTGGGCGCAAGCACGAGGACACGGATGTGGCGACTCTGACGCGGGTTTTCCGCCAGATGTTGGAGAATGGGCAGCGCGAAGGCTGCGGTTTTACCTGTACCCGTTTGGGCAACGCCAAGCAAGTCGCGGCCTTCCAACACATGGGGGATAGCCTGCTCCTGAATGGGGGTAGGAGTCGAGTAACCCTCGGCGCGGACAGCCCGCAGCAGGGGTTCGATTAACTTTAAATCATCAAATTGCATTGTCTTTTACACTTCTTACTGTGGTTTATGAGATGTGGGAAAGATGGAAAACGCCGAAAGAACGGGGGACATTTGCACCATTTCACAAATGTAGGATAGCAGAATAAAACCCGCAAGTCAATCAAGCAGGAATGAATAAAAATTTACGTACTTCAAAATCCTCAAGTATTTCTAATAGAACTGTAACCTTATGATTGCATTAACCACCCTATCAGAGGATCAGATTGAATTATGAAGCACACACAATCAGTTCTTCCGGTCGATTTGAATGAGGATTTGCGCGATGAGCGCGGCGAATATTTGGGTATGCTCATTCTTATATCGAGCTTTGTCTCGCTGCTGTTGTATGTTTCGTTTAGCCAATTTAACCAGAACAGCGGCCTTGGAATCGAGCCAAAAGGATTTCTTGTCCTGTTGGTCTCCACAATACTCAGTTACATCTTGCTGAGCATCAAACGGGTTGAGACCGCAGCTTTTATTTTTGTCGCTGGCTTGACCTTTTGCTTCGCTTTACAACTGGCGTACATGGGACCGAACGCCACCATATATGCCCTGCTTATCCTACCAATAGGCGTGGCAAGCCTCGTCCTTGACAATAGTGAAATGTCGATAGTGACAACCTTTGTGTCACTTTCAGCGATCATTTTCGCCGGTTTTTCAATTGGTTTAGGCCCAGCCATTGTCCCGGCAGTCATCCCAATCGTCATCTACTGTGCGGTTGCCACCATGTTCTATGTCAAGAATTATCAATCAGACGAGCGTATTCGCTGGACGTTGGACAACCAACGCAAAGATAACCGTCGCGCTGAGATGTTCTATGACCAAAGTGAACAACTTCAAAAAGCGTATCTGGAAGTGCAGCATTACAGTTCTAAGCTCGAATTGGTCAACAAGCAGTTGGCGGAGGCACAAAAGCAAGCCGAACAAGCCAGCAAAGCCAAATCCACCTTCCTTTCTAATATGAGCCACGAACTACGTACCCCTTTAAACGTCATCATCGGTTATTCCAACTCGATGCTGAACATACCGAAGATGTTCCAGAATAAGAAACTCTCAGAAGCCCATCGACCTTTTGTGCAGCTTATTGAAGAAAACGGTCATTATCTAGTCGGACTCATCAGTGATGTACTGGATTTGGGCAAGATCGAAGCAGGCAAGTTGGAACTGCATTACGACGCTACCGAACTCCCCTCACTATTTAAGGGTGTGTTGGCGACTTCGGTCGGTTTGCTCAAAGGTAGGCCAGTACAACTCCGTTCAGATTTCCCCGAAGACCTACCCGTCATCTGGGCAGACCCGATGCGTGTGCGCCAAATTATCCTGAACTTGATGTCGAATGCCCTGAAGTTTACCGAGAGTGGCAGTGTAACACTGATGGCTCGTGCGGACGGCGATTTTGTGAACATTTCAGTGGTTGACACCGGCATCGGCATTCCTGAGGCGGCGCTAGCAGTCATTTTCGACCGCTTCCAACAGGCTGAAAATGATACCGACAAGAAATACGGCGGCACCGGCTTGGGCTTGGACATCAGTAAACAGCTTAGCTTGATGCACGGTGGTAATTTGACCGTTAGCAGTGAAGTTGGGCGTGGCAGCATCTTCACTGTGCGCCTTCCAATTGCGGCGGAAAAGGTTGAAGGCGAACATGTTTCATCACCGCGCCTCGACTCGGAAATGCAAATCTTTGAAACCTCTGCCGACTCAGAACAGGAAATGATCCTACTGGTTGAAGATGACATGAACACCCGTCGGCTGCTCCGCAACATTTTGGAGCAGGCCAATTATGTGGTCGTGGATACCAATACAGGCGAAGAAGCGCTGGATTTGGCAGGCGGTTTGTTACCAGCAGCCATCATTCTGGACGTGTATCTGCCCGACATCAGCGGTTGGGATGTCTTACAAATGCTGAAGCAAAACACAGAAACGGCGGTTATCCCGGTCATCGTTTGCACAGCGGACGAAGATCGCACACCTGCCGACGATTTGTATCCAAGCTATTACCTACGTAAACCAGCTACACCGGAGGCGCTTCTCAATAAGGTCGATCAGGCATTACGTGCCTTAAAACAAGTTAAAGCGAACGCGTAGAAAGAGGTTATCATGTCTTATATCTTGCTGGTCGAAGACAACCAACAAAATGCCGATATGGTCATACATATTTTAACCACATCGGGTTTCGAGGTTAAGCATTTCATTCGTGGTTTGGATGGCGCTAAGTTTGCCCGCCAAAACAGACCCGACCTAATCCTGATGGATTTTGATCTGCCGGATGTGGACGGGCGCAATCTGATTCTGGCGCTCAAAAAGCAGCTTGGCGGGATCAACGCGCCACCAATCGTCGCGGTGACAGCCCGAACAGGCAGCATGGAAATGAAATTGGCACAGAGCTTTGGCTGCTCGGCCTTCATTGCCAAACCGTTTACACCGGAACGTTTGTTAGATGTAGTCGAACAGCTTATGCCAAAGGCGGCGTAACCGATACACGATCAAGGGTTAGGACAGCAGCAAAAACATTATTAAACAATCATCGTTGCTATTTTCATCACACAAATTGAACCGATCACCTAGTTATTTTTTGCTAAAGCTGTCCGATTAAAACATTAATTTTAACAATTGACTTGGGTGAAACGAATGCCAGCGATACTGCGCAGAGGTGTCGCTGGCAACCCCTACCAATTCACATGAACATCACGCTTCCAGTAACGGAGTATCCACTTGCCACCGGGCAGCGCAGCCGACAAACGATAGAGTAAATCCCAATCGTCAGCAGCCAGTACCCGCAGCACAAACACCCCGATCAGATAGACCAGCAATCCCAGCGCCAACGCGATAGGCCAACTGCTATCTCGCAGCAGCAGCATGACTCCAGCAGTCACGATGCCGAGTAATATCAATCGGAGTACGCGCGGCGCGATACGCTTTATATCCCAACCAATTGCACGGAAGTTAATGAGCAGCAGCATAAACACACTGCTTTCGGCAATGACCGATGACAGCGGTGCGCCCGTCACGCCCAGACGGGGCAGCAGCAGCGCCAACAGCACCAGATTAATCGCCAGCCCACAAATTTTGATAAGCAGCAAACGGCGCTGACGGTTTTGAACCAACATGGCTTGTGTCAGGTTATTGCCGACCATCATCACCAGCGCGTACCAGATGAGGATGCTCAACACGTCCGCCGCAGGTCGCAGATTTTCACGCCAGATGGGCATGGTTAGCCAATGTCCGAACAGCGAAATAACCAGCGTCAGAGGCAGGCAAAGCAGCAGCGTAAAGAAGGCCAACTTCTCGACCATAAAGCCAAATTGATCATTTTTGCCATCGCCATATGAACGCGCCATCAACGGATAAAACGCGGTGAGAACGGTGGTATTCAGCAGTTCGACCACACCAAAAAAGATCACGAAGGCCGCCACCAGATAACCGGTTTCACGGTCACCAATCAGCCGATTCGACACCAGCTTATCCACCTGTTGGTAGGCCAACGTGATGAAGGCTGACAATGCTAAGGGTGCGCTGTTGATGAGTACCGGTTTGGCAAGCTGCCAATCGAACGGCCACGCCGGACGGATGCCTGCCCGCCATGCCAGCACCCACAATGCGATTGAACGCAAGATACCAGCGACGGTTACACCCGCGTAAATCCCAAACAAACTGTAACCGCTTGCCAATCCCAGCCCTGCCAACACGATCAGCACGACGACATGCGCCACACTAACAACCGAGGTGGTCACCATTTGTTCGCGGGCAAGCAGCAAATCGAAGCACATGTTGCCAAAGGTATCCACAATCAGGTTAATCGCTGCTAGCGCGAGGAACACTCGCACCGCCTCGCCATATCCGCCTGCCGCAGCCGCGATATTCAAGATGACATAGGAAACCATGGCCAGCAGCGTTTGGACGAAGAGTGTTGTCGTCAGGTATTTTCCGGCTTGCTGCGGGTGTCGGGCAACATCACGAATAACAATGGGCGACATGCCGAAGGCCGAAATAGATGAGCCAATCTGGGTGAAACCGCTGACCGTGCCGTAAATACCCAATATCGCTGGACCAAGGGCAGCCGTGAAAAATAACTGCCACGCGAATTGCATCCCACGACTGAGGAGTGTTGCGGCGGCTATGGCTCCAGCATTGCGGGCGGCGCGTCGGGCTTCGCTGCTGGAAATAGTGGGCGATGGTGGGATGATTTCGGCTGAAGTCATAGTGAGAATTGAACCGCCAAGTCGCCAAGAACGCCAAGATCAATGCGGAGAGATTTAACCACAGAGGCACAGAGGATAAAGCGTTTTTCAGAATTTATCTGAACTTTCATGAGAGAATCAATGTTTATCATTTGAGTACGCTATACAAGCTAAGACATCTTCTGATTTCAAATCAGGGTAGTAGTCATCAGAAATGATTTCCGAAATGGATTTTCCAGATGCCAGTAAATCAAGTATCAGATGCACCATAATACGCGTACCAGCAACACACGGTTGCCCATGTGCTATTTCGCGGGAGACTACAATCCGATTGCCTAATGATTGGTCTACAATAGTCATATTAATCATTTCCATGTTCTTATTGTTTCCCATTATACTGAACACTTATGCGAACCATAAGTCAGAGAAACTTGCCGATGTCTGCTCTTTCAATCATCAAAAGTATCATTTTGATTCTGTTGTTATGGATTTTGGGTTTGTTGATTGTCGCCATTACTTACGGGCTAATTTTAGTAATCCCATTGAACAATCTTGTGATCGCCACTTCGTTACTGGCATTACCTTTGATTACGCTATTCCTCAACAAAATTACAAAGGTGAAACGTCCTTTTATTCATCTGATATTAGCAATTGCCCTGTTAGTCTTCTCTATACTAGGTAAGCAAAGTGTCGTAGCAGATATTGCCTGTCGTTCTCAAGGTGGGATTGGCGTTGATAAACTCATCAGCAATCAGAACTTAGACGGAACGACAGTTAAATTCTGCGGATATCTACAACGCTGTACCTATGTGTCTCTCGAGGCAAAACCCATACAATATGAAGTCTGTTCCATAGCCGATATTTGGAACAATACTCATCAAATACAGTTTTATACGAGTCGCCTTACAAACAGCGACGACCCTCTGGTTCAAATGTCGAATGAGGCACAGTTATTAAGTGGATTACCCAAAGATACGATTATTATTGATACAGGCTTTCGAGGAACACCTTATTATTATAAATGTTGGTTTGATGAAATTTGTGGCGACAATTCCCCGATTGTTGTGAACGTCTTTAGAAACAAAAACATGCAGCAATTAACGATTGAACCTTCTCAATAAGAATATTTTATTACCGGTTCTCCTCTAACCATTTGAGCCGTTCAATCAGCTTACCCCGCATGAAGTCGGCTTCGGCAGCATCACCTGCGTCGATGATGCAGTCCAGAAACCACAACGTTTCGTAGAGCGCGACACGGGTTTCGTGATCTGGTTGGAGTGGATGAAGTGACATATATCCCGCGTAAACCAAAGCGCTGCTGCCGGGACATTCGCTCTCCCATTCGTCACGACGATTGAAGTCATGGGCAGGATCGCCACCCAACGCCCATTCGAAATCCAGCACAGCGGTAATCTTGCCGTCCTGCTGCATCAGGTTGCCGAAGTGATAATCCCAATGGATGAGATGCGGCTGCATAACCGAGTCGAATATCGGACGATGCTCTTCAAAAACATGTTGTATGCGGTCACGAATAGCAGATGTGAGCGTTCCGTCTGCAACCGACTCGTTTCCATCGCGCTCAAATTTATCAGTGACGTAGGCATACCAGTTGTCGAAGACGCGCTCTGTGCCATATAGATTCCCAAATTTGGGCAGCATAATGCTGTGGATTGAAGCCAATATACGTCCGGCTTCTTGGGCGACATTATGTTGTTGAGTAGGTGTAAGCTGCGTCCAACTGTCGAGCAGCGATACACCGTCCACCTTCGTCATAATCATGTAGGGATAAGGTGCAAGCGTTTCGCTGTCATCCAAGGCAATCACCTGCGGACAAGGAATGCCTGCTTGCCGAAGGAGATTGTAGGCGGTTTGCTCACCGTGAAAACGCGACATGCCTTTGTCGATCAGGCCATCGAAGCGAATGACATAGGTATCATTAATCACAAAGGATGGGTTATTCACGCCCTTACCTGCCCACTCAGTTGTGCGGACAGAGCCTAAACCATGAGCCGCCCCGATGCGCGTGAAGGTCGCATCGTCAATCTGAAAATTTACCCGTTCATATACCATAAAACGCTTTATGACTTAGCCTGTAATGGCCTCCGTAAAAAGCGCTTGATGCTCCGCGATGTATGCCAAATCACTCATGTAGAGCGGGATATGTTCAAGATTGGCGGCATTGGTTTCCATATAAGTAACCAGCGAGCGAAGCCGTTCTTGAACGGTATCCATCAATTTAGCGCGATCTTCAAGCGCCAGCCCATAAGCCTCACAAAACAACTTGAGCCTCGCCACTCGATCCGGTATGGGGTTCCAACCACAATCCAACGAATGAGCATCATTGGTCAACGGCACAAAGCGATAAACTGCATAAGCCATATCCCAAATACGAGTGCCGGGTGAAGTGGTATCAAAGTCAATAATGCCCACCAGATGCTCGGCTTGAAAGACACAATTGTAAGGGGCAAAGTCATTGTGGCAAATGACTTCAGCGGAAGCGTTCGCAGACTGTTTCACAATGCCCACCGTTAAGTCGTGAAATCGGCGCAGAAGCCGTGCGGCTTCGACAAGTATATCCTCGGACTGCATATACGGTTTGAGAGGATAGTTTCCGACCTCACCTTCGATATAAGTGAGCCGTTCTTTATCGGCTGTCGTTTCGATGAGTACAGGCGCTTCTTTGAAGCCCGCTTCCTGCAAATGTTTAAGGAGTCCGTGAACAAAAGGCGACCAAGCGCCGGTCTTACGAACAACCGTATTTTCTTCCTTGATGACCTGATTACTGTTGCCGCCTTTGAGGATTTCACCGTCATTCATGTACTCGGCATCCTTTCATTCGACACTTAAATGCAGCATGAGCATCGTTGGTTTACTTTCGCGGAACTATACCATAGAGAGTTATACTTTGTGGGGTGGGTAGATTTATTGTTAAACGGAACACAAACAAGATGACAGCGGCAAATAATCATTTCAAAATGCTGGTAATGGGCGATAGTATTCTTTGGGGGCAAGGTTTATATAACCACCAGAAAATCCACATGTTGGTGGTGGCAGAACTCAAGCGGCTGGGGTTAGATGTTGATTGTTCCTTCCTCGCTCATTCCGGCGCGGTCATCGGTGATCCAGATAAGCCCAGTGACTTACCCCCATTAGACGGCCCATTTGCGGACGAAGTACCCGTTGGTGAACCGACCGTTTTTGATCAGGTACGGACGGCGCTCGGCACAGCCCAACGAGATGAAAGTGTCAATCTGGTGGTGTTGAACGGCGGGGTTAATGATGTGGATACGATGCGCATCATCAACCCGACCAACCTCCATTTGGAGGCTCAGATTAAAGATGCTTTCTACACCCAAACCAAAATGCTGGTTGAAAAGGTCTTCAACTGCTTCCCCAACGCGGTTATTATCATCACCGGATATTATTTATTTTTCAGCGATGATTCGGAAAAGAGCCTTGTCCAAAACGCAGTTAAAGCTATGGGGCTGAGTGTACCACTCGTGCCGGAGATCGTGGGCGACCTGATGGTGGACGCGCTGGGTTCAGTATTCACCGATAACTTAATTGACCGCTGTACACGCTTCCGCGACCAAAGCCACGACTACATCCGTGATGTGATCGTAGAACTCACAAGTATCATGCCCGAAGTGCAGGCACGCGTGTTTCTAGCAGACCCCAAGTTTAAAGACGCGAACGCGGTGGGTGCGCCGGCGAGTTTCCTGTTTGGGATTAACGCTGATCTCTCACCCCAAGACCCGACCGACATTGCCGAAGGACGGCGAGAAGCCTGCGAACGTCATGCCGACCGTTTATCAGCGGTTCGCCAGATTGCAGGGCCACGCGCCTCATTGGGACATCCCAATCCGGTAGGGGCGCAGCAGTATGCCAATGTGATTGTTGCCAATATTCGCTATGCCATGCCGACGTTATTTATAATGTAGGGGGTTGCCGCTGGCAAACCTCTACTCCACCAAACCGCTTGGCACTTTGATGAAGCGCTGCGCCCACAGTTCAAGCGTCAGCAGGCGGAAGATCACCTCGACCTGACTCGTTTTGCCCCAGAAGTGATCTTTGAGAAGCTGCTCCAGATTGCCGCGCTGGAACAAGCCGTTGATTATATTGTTCGGGTCGAGCAGGACTTCACGCATGCGTGGGTTGAGTTCGTTATCAAACCAATGATGAATCGGTGTGCTGAAGGGCTGCTTGGGGCGTTCTAATGCGAAGTTTGGTAGCAATGAATGCATGGCTTCACGCAGCACAACTTTGTTGCTTTTCATGCGGATTTCAGAGGGGATATTCGCCGCGAATTTGAGCAGCACCGGATCAAACAGCGGGACACGCGCCTCTAGTGACGAGGCCATTGTCACTTTATCGGTATGCAGCAGCGCGTTACCCGTCAGCCATGTGTTGATAACCAGCGCTTGCGCCGTGTTATAAGGATCATCACGCCAACTGCGAGCGATAATCTGGTTATAGGTGCGTTCTTTGTGCTGTGCCTTTTGCCACGCCGCCATCACATCCGCGCCATACAACTGTTCGCGCAAGCTGTCGCTGAAGACCAAACCGTCGAAGGACATCATGCGGCGGATGGCTTCATCTCGCGGGAGTGTGGCCTGTTGTACACGGGGAAGATAAGTCGGCAGCGCACCAATAATCCGCAAGCGCTTCATCGCCGGATAATATTCTTCGATGTTACCGAACAGAGGCCAACCTTCCTCACGTCCGCCACCCAACAGCTTGCCCCATGACTCCTGATTTTTCAGCAGTTGCGGCAGATTTTGATGCGCCGGATAACCGCCAAAAAGTTCATCGCCGCCCAAGCCGGTCAGCACCACTTTGACATCACGCGCCGTGTGTTCTGCCAGCAGCAGCAGCGATACCGCCGACGAGTTGGCAATTGGCTCGTCATGATGATAGATGGCTTTCTGCAAGCCATCCCACCAATCATTCGCGGTAATCACACGCTCGTGATGGTCAGTCTTGAAATGTTCAGCGATGCGGCGGGCGTGGAGCAGTTCATTGTCGGCGCTGTCGGTGTCATAGCCAACGGTGTAGGTTTTGACGCGACCGCCCGCTTCCTTGGACATCAGCGCGAGTACGGCTGCCGAGTCGATGCCGCCGCTGAGGAACAAGCCCAGCGGCACATCACTGCGAAGATGGATATGTACCGCGTCCGTCAGCAAATCACGCGCTTCTTTATAAACCACGCCCGATGTTTGGGGCGCATTGGTTCCCGGCTGCGGAAACTCCCAAAACGGATGCAGATAGGTTTCGCGCCCGATTTCCGCCACATACGCATGACCGGGTGGCAAACGCGTGATGTCCTTGAAAAGTGTCTCGTTACCGATCATGTAGCCGAAGCTCATGTAGGTGTCGAGAACATCAAGATTCATCTCGCGTGGTGCGTGGGGATCAGCAAACAGCGCCTTCGTTTCACTGGCGAAATCCAACATGCCGTCATGTTCGCGCAGATACAACGGCTTCATGCCAATGTGGTCAATCGCCAGTACGAAACGATTGGCTTTGGTATCCAACAGGGCGAAGGCATACATACCGCGCAGTTGGCTAAAGAGATTCAGACCATATTCTTCATATAAGTGGATTATGGTTTCGCCATCGCCATCCGTCCAGAAGGTATGGTTGCGGCGGAGCAATTGTTGGCGCAATTCGCGGTAGTTGTAAATTTCGCCGTTGAAAACCATCACTATGCTGCGATCTTCGTTGTACAGCGGTTGGTCGCTGCCTTCCACGTCAATGATGCTCAGTCGGCGTGAACCCAATACGGCATTGTGGTCGGGCGAGTCGTAGAAGCCGTCACCATCCGGCCCACGATGACGGATGAGGTCAGCCATGCCGCGCACTAAAGCCGAGTCTGCGCGTCCATATTTCCGTAGATCAACTGTCCCGCAAATGCCGCACATAGTTAGTCTTTAGTTCCTAGTCGATAGTCGGTAGATTATAGTTTACTGTGGACAGTTTAAAGTTGGTAGTGAAGGTGGAAGAAGATGAGGCATTATAGCGTAATACCTCACTCAATTTCTGGATATAGTTTAAAGCTTAATTATTCTGTAATTGCTAATAGTCTATATTGAATAAATACTTTTCTTACTTATTAACAAGGGAATAACTCATGGAAGCGAAGCAATCTAATATGTTGGCGTTTATGCGAGGGCCGAGACAATATGTTATCCCTATTTATCAAAGGTCTTACAGTTGGTCAACTATCCAATGTCAACAACTATGGGATGATATTGTACGTGTTGCGACAAATGAAAATGTTCCTGCTCACTTTATTGGTTCAGTAGTCTATATTAATGATGGTATATATCAAGTATCGGCTGTCCCTAGATTACTTGTTATTGATGGGCAACAAAGACTAACCACCGTTTCATTACTTCTGACAGCTCTTAGTGAGTGGTTGAAAAATGCAACAGGTAGTGCAGTGACCCATACTCAAGTGAAAAATTATTATCTTATCAACAACGACGAGGTTGGTGAATTACGTCATAAGCTTATTTTGACCAGAGGTGATCAAGAAACATTTTTTAGTTTAGTTGATGATTTTCCAACGCCAAAAGATTTATCCCCAAGATTAATGGAAAATTTCACTTTCTTCAAAAAGTGTATTTCTGAGAGTAAGTTGTCCTCAGACGATATCTATAGAGGTTTAAGTAAGCTGGTAATTGTCGATGTATCACTTGATAGAAATTATGACAACCCTCAGCTAATTTTTGAAAGTTTAAACTCAACAGGACTTGATTTATCACAATCTGATTTGATTCGTAACTATGTTTTGATGGGTTTACAACCAGAACACCAAAACCGTCTTTATAACCGATATTGGTATCCTATAGAGGCACAATTTGGACAAGAAGAGTACGCTCGTCAATTTGATTTTTTCATGCGTGACTATTTAACAGTAAAAAATGACGGCCAAATCCCAACATTACGTGACGTTTACAAAATGTTTAAGAATTATACGCGGACTTCTGGGCTCTCGATTGATGAATTAGTTGCTGATGTACATGCTCAAGCGATGATTTATCTTCATTTTCTATTTCCTGATAATGAAAATGATACTCAAATTCGCACATTGTTAGACGACATTAAAACATTAAAGATGGATGTTGCTTATCCATTTCTTCTCGAAGTGTTTCTTGATTTTGAAAAAGGATTGTTAAATAGAGAGGCAATAGTTGAAATTCTAAAGATCGTTGAAAGCTATGTCTTTAGACGTGCAATTGTGGGCATCCCTACAAATTCTATGAATAAAACCTTTGCTACACTCTCACGATCTTTAGATAAATCAAGATATCTCGATAGTGTACGAGCAGCTTTTTTGCTTTTAGATTCGTACCGTCGTTTTCCTGATGACGATGAGTTTTTACTGGAACTTGTCCAAAAAGATGTTTACAATTTTCGAAGTAGAACTTATCTACTGAAAAAGCTTGAGAATTATAATCGTAAAGAACCTGTCAATATAACTGAATATACCATTGAGCATATAATGCCTCAAAATCCATTATTATCTCCTGAATGGAGACAAATGCTTGGGGAGAACTGGAAAGAAGTTCAGACACGATATCTTCATACTCTTGGTAACTTAACTCTTACAGGATATAACTCAGAACTCAGTGATCGGTCGTTTATCGAAAAAAGAAATATGCAAGGTGGTTTTGCTGATAGTCCCATAAGGCTCAACCAAAGACTTCGCAATATTGAATTTTGGAATGGAGAAACAATCGAGGCTCGTGCTTGGGAAATAGCAAACTTTGCAAAAGAAATTTGGATTTATCCAGCTTTGCCAAAAGAGGTTTTGGATACATTCCGTCTTACGGATGGTGAATCTACAGACGAATATACCCTTGAGCATTTTGAGTATCTGAATGGTTACTCATTTGAATTATTTGAACTATTGCGTAAGCAGATTCTAAACCTTGATCCTTCAGTCCGTGAAGAACCGAAAAAACTCTATATAGCTTATAAAACAACGACAAATTTTGTGGATATTATTCCACAAAAAAGCAAACTTCTGCTCGTCCTGAATATTCCTTTTGATGCACTTAATGACCCAAACAATATTTGTCGAAATATTGCCAAACTAGGGAGGTGGGGAAATGGTGAAGTCGAAATGAGTTTTTCATCAGCAAACCAAGTTGACTATGCAATATTTTTGATCAAACAATCTTTTGATTTTCATGATGATGACTTATAGATGGTGAAGAATCAACAAATAAAAGCGTGGCATCACTTATCCATTAACACGCTATAGCGGCGGATAGACCGCCCTCGCGATTGTACAATGTTTTGCTTTCAATGTAGGTTTCAAGCTGCGCCCGCCAAAACGTCTGCTTATTGATGGGACAACCAACTGACGTGAATAAGCGGATGCTCTGGTCAACATAGCTGATACTTACCAAAGCGTAGGTTAAAGCCGGAGCGAGAACAAGGTTGGTTCGTGGCGGTTCGCCCAGTAATAAGTACAGATCACCTAATGTAAACAGCGAATTGAATTTAAGACTGCCGACACAACACTCCTCACCGGGAATATTGGAATGCTGCACGTAGCCGGGGTATCTGCGATCAACAATTTTGGGACTTAAATTACTCCACGTCCATTCGATTGTTCCAGTGCGTGTTCGGATTTCGCCTACCCAACTATTTGCCTCCAAAATCACAACTGCCTCATCCATCGTCGTCACCCCCGGCCTGATACCCATGAAACACGGCGCGGGACAACCTTCTGGCAATAACAATTGGCGCAGTTCGTGGTCATCATACGGTTGGGCGCGAATGAACCATAGTCCAAATGCGAAAAACACTAGAGGTATAACAACGATACGCAGATAAACATGCGGCATGGGGTTATGGCATCCTTCGTTAGCCACAGTTCGGGTATCGTAGGATTTCTTTGAGAGTGGATGTCGGGAAATTCGTTCGCAGCGCCGGTTCATATTCAATGCCCGCAACCGGTTCGCGTAACATCTGGCTCAAGCTGAGTGGGCATTGTGAAATGGTCAGCAAGTTAATGAGGTCGTCATCATACTGCTGGTAAGCGATCATAATAAATTGAGCAGAACCCATATTGGGAGCCATGAGGGTAGGCCAACTGTAACGCGACGGCTTTCCAAGAATTAAATAAAGATCACCCAGAGTAATTGTACTTTGAAGTTGAAATGTAATCTGCGCGACCGTCTTGGGCTTGGTATTTTGAAAGGTCAACGTCAGCGGCGCAATGCCATCAATAAGATGAGATTGTTTTCCATTCCACTGAAACAGAATCGGACTAGCGGTGTTATCGCTGTTCAGGTTTGAAGGTTCGATTTCAAGCCGGTTGCTAGCCACTAACAACTGTATGGCTTCTTCTTGGGTCGTCACACCGGGGCGGATGCCCATGAAGCACGGCGCGGCGCAACCATCCGATAACAGCAGTTGGCGCAGCTCGTGGTCATCATAAGGTTGGACGCGAATTAGCAGCAACGCGAAGGTGAAAAGCGCTATAGGTAAAATCATGAGCCGAACATAAAAACGGAGTATCGTTAATGACACGAAGTGCGTACCACATCGAACCATGAATCATGATAGGTAGGCGGCAAATCAGTCTCTTTGTCCAGTAAAGAATAATTCAAATAGACCTTACTTAGATAGGTGATCTTCCCGGCTTGATTATTACAATCATGGGAGGTACTGACATTCACAGCTTCATCTCGATAAACCGCAGCGTAAAACAAAAAGCGATAACCATTAAAGTAGTTTAGGGAAATATGTTGAAAGGGCGGTTGCCCCAAACTTAATTGTATATCACCAATCATAAGATTGGTCTCCAATATAAATTGGGTGACCAAACCACCGTCGATCCAAAAAACCGTACCACTAAATAACCTATTCTTGGACAACCATGCGGGGCTGTTGTCATTCCATTTGATGCTTATATTGCTCGAGTACTGGTCAATTTGCTCTGTCCACCCTGTCGCCTTCAAAATCTTGAGTGCTTCATCAACGGTCGTCACACCCGGTCGGATGCCCAAGAAACAGGGTGCGCTGCAAGTCCTAGGGGATAAGATTTGGCGTAGTTCGTGGTCATCATAAAGCTGGATATGAATCAGCAGCACTACAACTGTGAATAGCAAGACGGGTAAAACAGCGAGGCGGATATAAAAGCGTGTCATTGTCTGCTAAAGGGGCAAGTGTGACGCAATTCAGCGAGTGAATCGAGTTCGGGAAAAATTGTAGGGTCAGATTGCAGGATATAAGTCAGGATCACCGGACGACGCAAAGGTTCGAGTACCTTACACGGTTCCCAACTTTGGATCATTAACCCTGCCCGACTATAAAAAGCCGTATACAACGAAAAAACACCTTTGCGGTCTGCCGCACGGTCAATGATCTCTTGATCCGGCGACCCCAACACCAAACGGGTATCCCCCAATTGTAGATCACCGTAGATCATGATTTGCACCACTTGTTTTTGCGTCGCCCAAATCTCGCCTTCGATATTGCCGTTAATCCAATCCGGCTTTTGGTCGCTCCATTTCCACGAAATATAGCCACTGACATTATTGATGGTTCGGTTATCCACCTGACTCACCCAACCGCTGTCTTCCAATAGCGTCACTGCATCTTCTACGCTGGTTACACCCGGTTGGATGCCTACCAGACAGGCCGCAGTGCAGCCATCGGCAACGAATATCTGCTGTCGGGTGTATTCATAAGGTTGAGCGCGCATCAGCAAAAGGACAGCCGAAAACATGAACAATCCGACTACAGTCATACGCACATGCCACCGAATCATGACAACCCGCAAGTTCGGCCTTCGCGGGCATCCAATACGGTTCGCACGTTGATATTGGGCGTGGTTAGGGCGGTAGTTGTCGTTTGGACGGGAATGCGTTTGCTCATTTGGATGTGCAGCGGTTGCATCCATAAATCAGCGAGATAAGGACAGGGACGGACTTGCAATTGCAGATTGAACTCAGCATTGGTGTAGGTATAGTTCAACTGGACTAACCACGGTTCGCCCTTACGAACGGGCATAAACACCATGACCGAAGGATTGCCTCGTAGTCGATAGAATGCACCGGCAGGCACAAGTGTGTCGAAGGCGATGCTCTCGACTTTATGATTACGAATATTGATGTTCCCATCCGGTAAATCTGGATTTATCGGCAGCAGGCGTGGACGGTTGGCACTCCACTTCCACTGAATATGATCAAGATCATCAAATTTGCTGGACGATGGATCAAGTGGAATCAACTGCACACTTGCCGCATCAACCCAATCACTGGCTTTGAGCAGATTAAGCGCTTCGTCGTCGCTCGTCGTTCCCAGTTGGATGCCAATGAAGCACGCGGCTTCGCAATTTTCGGGCAGCAGTTCGGTTATAGAACGGTTATCAACCGGTTGGGCGCGAATGAACAATAGAGTCGCGCTCAAGAAAAGTACGGGGAGGAGTGCCAAACGAAGGGTTAGGCGGAACATTCAGTAAGTTAGATTAGTACGCCAAAATGTTGATGTTTGAATGGAACTTATTATATCGCGCCTTTGCTAAACACCCCAACCTTGAAGTGTGCAAACGAACATAAATTCTGATATACTTTTAGAAGACTAATCATTGCCCATCGTAGGGATGAGGCGTGCCTCGTCCGCGATCTTAATTTACACTCACAACTTATTACCCAGAATAATGCTCAGAGGAGACCTAAATGAGCGACCAAACACCTCAAGAATATTACGCCAGCCAAAGCCCGATCACCGATCCGGCACAGTACACTTATTTATATAATGGCCTCCCCCATGATCCTGATGGCATCAGCAGCGTTGTGCGGGACTTGGTGCTGCATTACATGGCGGATAAGTGGCAGTACAACTATCCACCTGAACGCACTTGCGAGATTAATACCCGTTATGTCGCCAGTATTCTCGAACGTGTGCTTGAGTTAGATGCGCGTCCGCTGGCTGAGCCACGTACACCGGATACGCGCTTCATTGGCTGCTGCCGCGACTTCACCGCCTTGTCAGTATCAATGCTCCGTCATGCTGGTGTGCCTGCCCGTTCACGGCACGGTTTCGGCGCGTACTTTGATGCCGGTTATTATGGTGATCATGTGGTGGTGGAGTTCTGGAACGGTCAAAATTGGCAGCTTAGCGATAATCAATTTGCACCGAATCAATTCCCGATCAACTTGCGTGATGTCCCGCGTGATCAGTTCGTTGTCGGCGGCAAAGCATGGCAGATGTGCCGCGCTGGACAGGCTGACCCTCAACGCTTTGGTTTAGGACCAAATGGGCCGATCAGTGGCTGGGGTTTCATCCGCAGCCGCATGATGCAAGATTTAGTGTCGCTCAATAAAACCGAGATGCTCTGCTGGGAAGAGTGGAAATTTGATGGCGAACAGGAAGCCTTGAGCGAGTCTGACTTGGTGCTGCTCGATCATGTCGCCGAAGTCACGCAGCAAGGCGATGCGGGCTTCACGGAAGTCCGCCGCTTATTCACCGAAGAAGAACGTCTGCAACTGCCAAAAGTCTTCAATAACTTCAGCCCTGCTGATAAACAAGAAGACTTGCCAATAGCCATGAGCTTGGCCTAAACCACGACTTTACGTAGGGACACGGCACGCCGTGTCCGTTATCGGGGCATTGATTCCCTCCCTCGTTTACGGGGGAGGGCTAGGGTGGGGGTTCTTTGCCAACGCTTACTTCAACTCAGAACTAAACGGGAACAGCGCCACCGGAACCAACTTGAAATGTTGGCGGGCAAATGGCAGCCCAACGATGGTAATCGCCAGCACCAATCCGCCGACAATATGCGCCAACGCAATGCCCCAACCAAAGATAAACAGCCACAGCACATTAAAAACGGTCGCGAGGCAGCCTTGACCGCGTGGACTCGGCACAACCGTTCGTCCGAAGGGCGTAAGTACTGCACTTGCCATTTTCAGTGAAACAATACCGAACGGGATACCCACAATCGTCAGGCAAAGCGTGAGTCCACCGACGAAGTAACCGATTGCCGCTGGTAAACCGCCGAAAATCAGCCATATGATATTGCCAAGCAGGCTCATAATGACTCCTTAACCGAGATACATATTTGAAGGGTACAGAAGATTGTACCGCTTTGATACTATTACGTGTGAATCAAAGTACAGTTGCAAAGGCCAAACCAGATGACAGACGGACGCACTCGCAAGGATATTCGCCCCGGCATATCAGTATCCATCATCCTCAAGCAGGATCAGCGCACCGGCAAACTCACGCGCGGTATCGTCAAAGACATTTTGACCAACTCCGCTAATCATCCGCATGGCATCAAAGTCCGCCTCACCGATGGTCAAGTTGGTCGCGTTCAGCACATCGAGGAGTAAACGTTTAAGGTCTAGTATCTCGGTGGGTAGTCCAATAAATTACAGCCGAATATCCAACTATCCCCACCAATTCTAGTATCTTCATATCTTGCCCTGTAGTTGAGCCAAAAAATAAATCAATAAGGACAAATAGTGCGAAAATTAAAAAAGGGGTGATAAGCAGGTACCCACACCCATTTTCACGAACGTTTTCGCGTACACGGAAAAGCAGCGGATCACGGCGCACATAAGTCGCCACATATTCGCTGTAAACCTCTGGATCGACAGTCATATCTGGCTGAAGCAGTTCGCCATCTTCACCGACGACAACAGGTTTTTCGAGTGGGTTTTGGTCAGACATAAGACATGTTCCTTAGATGTGACTATTTCATTATAGACCTTGCTCAAGGAACGACACCCTTCATTTATGAGGTGGGCAGATGAAATGATTTCTGACTCTTTGTGTTCAGTCTTTGCATATCTGCATCAAACAAAAGAGCGCCGAAGCGCCCTCTTTCTCTAAAGACTAATGACTACGGACTATCGACTTACATCCCTAACGCCCGTGCATCCTGTAACAGCATATCAATCACGCGCATGTTGGCGACACCATCTTGTCCGGCAAAACGTGGTGGGCGCTTGTTCAGCAGCGCATCCGCGAAATCTTCCGCCATCAACGTGTAATGGTTGACGGCAGGCATCTTAATTTCTTCGTATTGGTCGCCGCGCCAGATGCGGATAATCGGTTCTTCGTTCGGTTGAACCGTGAAGCCCTTCTCAACCTGAATACGCCCTTCTGTGCCGCGCAGTTCATACGTATGCAGATGCTGCACCCGCAGGCCGCAGTCAAAATGTCCCATCACGCCCGACGGAAATTGCAATATCCCCACCAGCCGTTCATCAACACCTGTGGTTGCACCGAAATCCGCAATCGCTTTGGCGGCAATCGGTTCCTCACCGGTCATAAAGCGCATGACATTGATGCAGTAGCAGCCCACATCCATCAAGCCGCCGCCCGACAGTTCTTTGCTCAAGCGAATGTTAGACTCATCAGCGATTTTGAAGGTGAAGCTGGCGCTAATCGTGTTGAACGTGCCAATCGCCCCACTGTCCACCAACTCTTTGACCTTCACTGCCTGTGGATGAAAACGGTACATAAACCCTTCCGCGAACGGTACGCCGCGACTGGTAAAGGCATCAACCATCTTCTGAGACTCAGCCGTAAAACTCGCCAGCGGTTTCTCGCACAGCACCGGCTTACCAGCTTCGGCACACAGGATACTCCATTTGGCATGTTGACTGTTGGGCAGCGGATTATAAATCGCGTCAATATCGGGATCAGCGATCAATTCTTCGTAGCTGCCATAAGCTTTGGGAATGCCCAGTTCAGTCGCATACGCTTTGGCCTTATCCAGATCGCGACTGGCAACCGCAGTCACTTCGCCATTATTGGCTAACTTCATCGCCGGAATAACGCGTTTCCGACCGATGCCAGCCGTACTGAGGATGCCCCAGCGAATTTTTGATGTCATGCTTATATTCCCCTTTATGGATGAATCTTATTAAAAATGATTTCGTTACCTAATGATTTGTTTTAAAACGACCAACTAACAACTGAGTGATCTTTCGAAAGTTGTGCGCCAATAGACCGCCGTATGGGTAGGGTTCCCTCCATCGCTTGCGGGGGAGGGTTGGCTTTTTACTTTCCAGAACCTACTTGTTAACTGGTTCCTGTCGACTGATTATATACGCCACCCGTAAATCTGCTATAATCACCCCTAGCACATGCGTTCATATTTTCTAAAATTTACGGTAGGAACTTCATGCCGAAAACACGTACCAAATTCGTATGCTCTAACTGTGGTTATCAATCGCCAAAAGGCTTTGGGCGCTGCCCCAACTGTGGCGAATTCAACACCATGAAAGAATCGGTTGAGGAGGTTGCCAGTTCCAAAGCAGGCAAAGCCACCCGTCAGCCAGTTGGCACAACCCGCACCGCGCCCCAACGCTTGAGCGAGATCAGCGCTGATGTCGGCGAACGGCTATTCGTACCCGTCGAAGAATTCAACCGCGTCTTGGGCGGTGGCATCGTCCCCGGCAGTATCATCCTCTTGGGTGGTGAACCCGGTGTAGGCAAAAGTAGTTTGCTGCTTCAAATTAGCGGCTTGATCGCCGAGAGTGTTGGCACAGTGTTATATGTCAGCGGTGAAGAATCAGCGCGGCAAATCAAGATGCGGGCGGATCGCTTTGGGGTTAAATCTGAAGACCTATTTCTGTTCTCTGAAACCAACCTTGCCCATATCTTCGAATATGTGCAGCAGATCAACCCGACTGTGCTGGTCATCGACTCGATTCAAACCGTCTACACCGAAGAAAGCGAGTCCTCTCCCGGCAGTGTGTCACAGGTACGCGAGTGCGCCAGCCGTTTGCAACATCTCGCCAAATCCAGCGGCATCAGCGTGTTTTTGATCGGTCATGTCACCAAAGAAGGCAGCATCGCCGGTCCTCGTATGCTCGAACACATTGTGGATACTGTCCTCTACTTGGAAGGCGACCCTTTCCAGTCCTATCGTTTGCTGCGAAGTGTGAAAAATCGTTTCGGCGCGACCAACGAAGTCGGTGTGTTCGAGATGGCAGGCGAAGGCATGACCGAAGTATCAAACCCCTCCGAAGCGTTTCTAGCCGAGCGTGTGATTAACGCCCCCGGTTCAGCCATCGCTGTGACGATGGAAGGTACACGTCCACTGTTGGTGGAAGTCCAAGCCCTCACCAGCCCGACATCCTTTGGCAACCCGCGCCACACCCCCAACGGCGTTGACATCAACCGCCTGCTCTTGATTAGCGCTGTACTCACCAAGCGCATCGGCCTCAAGCTGCATGAGCAGGATATTTTCATCAACGTCATCGGCGGTATGAAGGTCAGTGAACCCGCCACCGATCTCGCAATGGCGATTGCGATTGCCTCCAGTTATGTCGATAAAGCCGTGCCTGCTGATTTGGTCATCATTGGTGAAGTTGGTTTGAGTGGTGAACTCCGCGCAGTCGGGCAGCTTCCCGCGCGTTTGAACGAAGCCGCCAAATTGGGTTTCAAACGCGCACTCGTTCCCAAATCACGCCGCGCAATGGACGGCATCCCACCCACCCTCAAGCTCATCGAAGTCCGCAACCTTGCCGAAGCTCTAGCCGTTGGTGTCGAGGATAAGAAATAAGTGTAATTGAGTCTCTATTATAGAGTCATAATGTGGAGATAGTTTCAAATGGCTCAGTACTTTCTCAATCGACGACAAAAAAACATGGTACGTGAGATTTCAAAGGGTCTAGACAACAGAACTATTAAACCTGAATGGTTATATATTCTAGGAGATGATGAGCTAGTTCGAATTGGCGAATCAGATAAAACTGGGCAATTATGGGTTGTAAGAACCTCAAACCTTACTATCAAAAAAACGGATTTTGATGGGTTTATCGAAGCTGGTTTATTCGAGTATGAGGGAGAAAATAAATACACTCTCAATGCTCAAAAAGTCATAAATACTATAAAAAGTGATTTTGGTGAAAATCAAAATACTCCTATTGCCAAGAAGACCGAACCTGCTTTTGGAGAACCCTCAACTCACAACGAATTCAAATGTGATGTTTTTATGATCATGCCATTTGCTGAAGAGTTCAATTCGATTTATCAAGATTATGTGAAGCCAACAGTAGAAGATTTAGGTTTAACGATCAAGCGCGGAGACGATTTCTTTTCACATCATGACATTATTAATGAGGTTTGGTCAGCGATTTATGCTTCACAAATTGTTATAGCTGACTGTACTGGTCGTAATCCAAATGTTTTTTACGAACTGGGTATTGCTCATACACTTGGTAAAATTGCTATATTAATTACGCAAAATATTGAGGATACGCCCTTTGATGTTCAAGGAAAACGTTTTATTGTCTATAAAGATAATTCAGCAGGACTAAAACAACTGCGGGATAAATTGAAAGAATATGTCTCTAAAGCGGCAAAGAAATAAATTATGAGCATTATCGTCCGAGCAAAACTCCGTAAAGACATTGATGAATTAAATGATGAACAGTACGAGGAATTTCTGAAACTGATTCGACCATTTATAGAGAAAAAGGCTCAAGAAAATCGCCCTTGGGCAAAAGAACTTTATGCACTTTATGAACCCCTTCGCAACTCTGATCCCAATTCAAACGCGACCACCGAATAAATGCTCGATAGGCTATTTGAGCATCATCCTATTAGCGACATTGGGATTGATCAATTTCAAGAGTCTGATATTTGCCTTTTGTGACGTACCCCGGTGGGTCAGAGCGGGCTTTAGCCTGCTTCCCAACGGAAAATGGAGCCGGACGGCTTTAGCCTCTGGCGGAAAAACCCTCGCTTCATTTGATTCAATATATCACCCCTACCGTTTCTCTTTGCATTGGACTCAGTACTCGACACTCAGAACTCAGTACTATCTTCTAGGTTTACTTTTGGTTAACCCCACAAACCCTTCTCAAACCAGCTCCCAACCACCTTAACAATCCCACTCCCTCAAAACCGTTAGCACAGCCCATCAAAAAGAGTTACCAAATGTTCTTCCAAATGGTAACCCTTTTCATGCTCATATCACCTACACTATCTATGCGACAACTGCATTTACTCCCTTCCCTTTGTTTTGGGGAAGGGTTGGGGATGGGGTATGTCCCACCGCACCTTAACAACTCACAATCGTGACAAAAACCCGCTGATTCTCAACAACAACAACTGCATCAACTGCATCAACTGCAATATTTATAACATGTGCCAATGCTGCTTTTGCGAATTGGCGCTCCACCGTCGCCGCCGCCGACATTTGCGACAACCTCAGCACGACAACGGATTATGTCTATCCTTCATAACATGCAGTTTATCGGCGTAGTTGAGTTTGCCGCTGTCCAGATCAACATGGTTACCAATTAAGGCTTGTTCAAGCAGTTCAACCAACTGCTGCTGGTCGTCGGTGGGTAAAACCTTCAATAAATCAGCGAAGGTGTTGGTGAAACTGGCAAAGAGTTGGGCAAAAATTTCTTCGCCAAAGGGCGCGAGGTGCAAGAGCATCACCCGCGCGTCATCCGGGTTCGCACGGCGTTCAATTAACCCCTGTGCTTCCAGTTCGCGCACCGATGTGGAAATCGAGGCGGTGGTCACAGCCAGCCGTTCCGCCACCAACGTTTGCGAAATTCCCGGTCGGTGGAAAATCAAATGCATCATTTTGATTTGGTTCGGGCTTAAACCGGGCGGGTAATTGATGATCGACTTGGAGGCGATATGACCACGAAGGGCGGTAAAACAATTCACAAAGCGTCTAGCAAAAGCGAGGGTTAGAGTATCCGTATCAGGGGCGATTATCGCAGACATTCACGTACCTTCTCTCAGTAAAAAACAGTGCTTTAATAAATATTTTTGATCCCGACCAATTTTATTTAAACGTATGAAACGATCTATTCTTGCTCCATCTCCGTTGGACGGAAACGGAATGTTATTTTTTAAATCTTCGTAGGGGCGCACGGCTGTGCGCCCTACAATCGCGTTTCGTGATTATTTGCATTGCTGTAGGGGAGAGTCTGTGACCCTCCCACTTTGCAGATTTTCTAGAGGTAAACCTTATGCCACCTCAGCAGCCGGCGCACCTTCGAATTGGCTGTTATACAGGTCGGCATAGAAACCGCCCTTCGCCAGCAAGTCGAGATGGTTGCCCTGTTCCACGATGTCACCATCACGCATGACGAGGATCAGGTCGGCGTTACGGATCGTGGACAAACGGTGGGCGATGATAAAGCTGGTACGGTTCTGCATCAGGTTATCCATAGCCTTCTGGATCAACACCTCAGTACGGGTATCGACCGAGCTAGTGGCTTCGTCCAAGATCAGAATCTTTGGATCAGCCAAAATCGCACGGGCAATCGTCAACAACTGCTTCTGCCCTTGTGAGACATTACCAGCCTCTTCGTCCAAAATCATGTTGTAGCCATCCGGCAGAGTGCGGACGAAGTGGTCAACATGGGCAGCCTTCGCGGCCTCCATAACTTCTTCGTCAGTCGCATCCAACCGACCGTAACGGATGTTTTCCATGATGCTGTCGTTATAGAGCCATGCGTCTTGCAAAACCATTCCGAACATCGAGCGTAAATCTTTACGGGTATAGTCGCGAATGTCGTGACCATCCACAATGATCGCACCACTGTTGACATCGTAGAAGCGCATTAGTAGCTTGACCATGGTTGTCTTACCTGCGCCAGTTGGCCCGACGATAGCAATCTTTTGACCGGGATTGACCTTCGCCGAGAAGTCGTTGATGATGATCTTATCCGGGTTATAACCGAAGCGAACATGATCGAATTCGACGGTTCCGCCAACCTTCTCTGGCTTGAAACCATTTTGGGTTTCTTGAATTTCTTGCGACTCGTCCATAAACTCAAACACTCGCTCGGCTGCCGCTGCCGTTTGTTGCAGCACGTTCGAGATGTTGGCGATTTGGGCAATCGGCTGTGTGAACAAGCGCACATATTGAATGAACGCCTGAATATCACCGATGGTGATGCTGCCACGAATGGCGAGATAACCACCGATAATCGACACCGCAACGTAATTCAGGTTACCCACGAATGACAATATCGGCATCAGCAGACCC